>NZ_AXUN02000214.1 GCF_000495435.3 Youngiibacter fragilis 232.1
AGAAATAAGTGACTCAGAGTAGTTTGGATATTTCTATCCATGAATGAACCTTAGGTTCATTCTAAGCATCCGTAATGAATTTTTGGATTCATTATGGATACTTGTATCAGAAGAAGTTACTCTTCTGTCGACTCCCTAGAAAGGAGGTGATCCAGCCGCAGGTTCTCCTACGGCTACCTTGTTACGACTTCACCCCAATCGCTGACCCTACCTTCGGCCGCTGGCTCCTGTTAAGGTTACCCCACGGACTTCGGGTATTGCCAACTCTCATGGTGTGACGGGCGGTGTGTACAAGGCCCGGGAACGTATTCACCGCGACATGCTGATTCGCGATTACTAGCAACTCCGGCTTCATGCAGGCGAGTTTCAGCCTGCAATCCGAACTGGGATGAGTTTTGTGAGATTTGCTCCACCTCGCGGTCTTGCCTCTCTTTGTTCTCACCATTGTAGCACGTGTGTAGCCCTAGACATAAGGGGCATGATGATTTGACGTCATCCCCACCTTCCTCCCGGTTAACCCGGGCAGTCTCGCTAGAGTGCTCAACCTAATGGTAGCAACTAACGATAAGGGTTGCGCTCGTTGCGGGACTTAACCCAACATCTCACGACACGAGCTGACGACAACCATGCACCACCTGTCTTCCTGCTCCGAAGAGCTTCCCCAGTTACGGGTAATTCAGGAGATGTCAAGTCTAGGTAAGGTTCTTCGCGTTGCTTCGAATTAAACCACATGCTCCGCTGCTTGTGCGGGCCCCCGTCAATTCCTTTGAGTTTTAGTCTTGCGACCGTACTCCCCAGGCGGGGTACTTATTGTGTTAACGGCGGCACAGGGGGAGTCGATACCCCCTACACCTAGTACCCATAGTTTACGGCGTGGACTACCAGGGTATCTAATCCTGTTTGCTCCCCACGCTTTCATGCCTCAGTGTCAGTTACAGTCCAGAAAGCCGCCTTCGCCACTGGTGTTCCTCCTAATATCTACGCATTTCACCGCTACACTAGGAATTCCGCTTTCCTCTCCTGCACTCCAGATATCCAGTTTGGTATGCAGTTCCCGGGTTGAGCCCGGGGATTTCACATCCCACTTAAATATCCACCTACGCATTCTTTACGCCCAGTAAATCCGGACAACGCTCGCCACCTACGTATTACCGCGGCTGCTGGCACGTAGTTAGCCGTGGCTTGTTTTTCAGGTACCGTCATTATCGTCCCTGATCAAAGAGCTTTACGACCCGAAGGCCTTCATCACTCACGCGGCGTTGCTGCATCAGGGTTTCCCCCATTGTGCAATATTCCCCACTGCTGCCTCCCGTAGGAGTCTGGACCGTGTCTCAGTTCCAATGTGGCCGATCACCCTCTCAGGTCGGCTACGCATCGTCGCCTTGGTGGGCCGTTACCTCACCAACTAGCTAATGCGCCGCGGGTCCATCTCAAAGCGGATTGCTCCTTTGATCAGAATGCCATGCAGCTTCCTGATATTATGCGGTATTAATCTTCCTTTCGGAAGGCTATCCCCCTCTTTGAGGCAGGTTACCCACGTGTTACTCACCCGTCCGCCGCTAAAGAGAAA
>NZ_AXUN02000213.1 GCF_000495435.3 Youngiibacter fragilis 232.1
GGCTCATAGATTTCCAGAAACTGTTTAGCTAGTTCCATCAGCCTTGGGTCCCTTTTAATTTTTGCCATGTTTAAAACCTCCGATTTAAGATTATTATAATCTTAAGTCAGAGGTCCAAACACAGAATTTTCTACACTCTCTTCAAAGAGAGCGGTGCTTATCGTATATCTCATAACTGTAGTTCTCACTTACGGCGGAATAAGCCTTTTCGTGGCAATCTTCGCTGTTACACCGATAATCATGGTCCTCTTCAAGGAGGCTGACATCCCGAGAAGACTTGCAATCGGAGCATTCGTTGCCGGATCAGCTACAGTCAGTATGACTGCAATGCCAGGAACACCGGCACTCACAAACGTAATACCTACCAGATTCCTTGGAACATCAATCACAGCTGCACCTACACTTGGTATTGTAGCTACGATAATGATGTCAGTGATGATCCTTGTTTACCTCAAGTGGGAAGAAGGAAGACTCAGGAAGCTGGGAGAACACTTCTCATACATTCCAGGTACAGACCATACCATGTATGAAGTTGACAGGGCTACACTCCCATCAGCTACACTTTCATTCATACCGCTGATGGTAGTTGTGGGTATGATCATAGGTCTCAAGGGACTTATACCTAATGCTGCAGCACTTATAGTATTGGCTATGATTACAGCTTCTGTTGTTGCACTTGCTTTCTTCTGGAACAGGATCAAGGACAAGAAGGCTACGATAAACACAGGTCTTGGCGGTGCCATTGGCGCTATTGCAGGTCCTTGCGCAGTTGTAGCATTTGGAACACTCGTACAGAAATCTCCTGCATTCATCGACGTGGTTGCCTGGATCAACAGCTTCCAGATGAACCCTTACTGGACAGGTACTATTGCTACAGCGATAATATCCGGTGTAACAGGATCATCATCAGGCGGACTTACAATAACTCTCCAGACCTTCGCTGAACAGTTCAAGACATCAGGCGCAAATCTTCCGATACTTCACAGGCTCATATCCATTGCAGCAGGAAGCCTTGACTCACTTCCACATTCCAGCGGACTCTTCATCATGTTCAGCTGGCTTGGACTTACGCATAAGGAAGGCTACAGGTTTGTTGGAGTCGTATCGGTAATTGTCCCGCTCATTACATTCGTTATACTGACGACTTCAGTCATTGCAATGGGACTCTAACCAAGGCAAATTAGCATAATCACTGACTTCTGAGCATTAAATGAAAATGATTCTGAAAAGCTGTAACGCTGATCAGAATCATTTTTTATTGCTTCTTCGAATTGTAATTGCAGAATATGCTTAAGGAACCAGAAACCATGACTTAGTAAGCCGAACTATGACCTGAGTTTGGTATCAGTCTATTCCGTGCTTCTTCATCTTGTCATAAAGCACGCTTCTGTTTATTCCAAGTGCTTCTGCAGCCTTTGTCTTGTTTCCTTTCGATGTGAGGAGTGCCTTTATGATCAGCTCCTTTTCAGCAACATCCCTTATATCATCTAGAGTCTTAGGGGATTCAGCAGCTGCAGGGGGTTCGCCATTCTTGAATATCTTCTTCATCAGGAACTCAAAGTCATCAACCTCTAGCACCCCTATCTTCTTCATTACTGAAGCCCTTTCGATGACATGCTCAAGCTCGCGGATGTTGCCTGGCCAGTTGTAGTTCCGAAATAGCTTCAGTGCAGAGACATCAATTCCTGAGATGCCAAGTCCATGGGTCCTGTTGATCTTGTCTATGAATATCTCGCAGAGAGCAGGTATGTCCTCATATCGCTCCCTGAGGGGAGGAATGTTAAGCTCTACGACATTTATCCTGTAATAAAGGTCTTCCCTGAACTTTCCGGTCCTTACCAGTTCCTCTATGTTCTGGTTGGTGGAGCTTATTACCCTTACGTCTATCTTTATCGTCTTGAGACCGCCCACACGTTCAATCTCTCTCTCCTGGAGCACTCTCAGAAGCTTTGACTGGAGCTCCAGCGACATCTCCCCGATCTCATCGAGGAGTATCGTGCCGCCATTTGCAAGCTCGAACTTTCCTATCTTACCGCCCTTCACAGCACCAGAAAAGGCACCATCCTCATAGCCGAACAGCTCTGATTCAAGAAGGTCCTTCGGTATGGCAGCGCAGTTGATCTTGACGAACTTGTTCTCATATCTTCCGCTCATCATATGTATCGCATTTGCGAAGACTTCCTTGCCAGTACCTGTTTCGCCTGTAATGAGGACTGAAACAGGTGAGTCTGCAATCTTTTCGACAACATTCTTCAGCTTTTGCATGGAAGTCGAGTTGCTTGCGATTGAGTCGATTGAGTAGATCTCTTTCCGGAGTTTCTTTATCTTGCTCTTGTAGATGAGGTTCTCGTTCTTAAGCTTTTCTATTGTCTTGCTCATGGCATCCACCTGGTCCATGCCAAGTGTCAAAGTAGAGAGCACCCCGAGTACCTTCCCTTCATCATCCTTGATGAGGATCCTGTTGCAGAATGCGAGGTCCTGGTTCTTTAGGACGAAGATATCTCCGATGATCTCATTTCCTGTCCTCAGGACATACGGAATCCTTGAATTGGGAATTATCTCGAGTACTGGTTTTCCGATATAGTCATCATCGTAGATCCCAAGGAGCTCCTTGTAGGACCTGCTGATAAAGACTACGTTTGCATTTTCATCAGTGATTATCGACAACGGCATCGAGTTCACAGCATGCTTCATTATGTTTTCGATTTTCTCTTTAGATAATCCCATTTGCAAAACCCCCTCGTGAAAACGAAATCAATTTAAAGTATAACACTAGTTTCATGCAAATATACAATTGTGATGAAATTAACGAAATTTGTTTCGGACTCTTGAGATACTGTTAAGGCTGTTGTATTGATATCCCACAATTATCGTCTCTGAACTGTCGGATTGTGAGACAAGTTTTTCTCTTATTCCTGTAAAAGCCCCCGGAATCATTACGTTTACAGGGATTGGCTGTTTGGCATGGTTTTTGCTTTATATGCAGTGAAAGAAATCATGCCAGGATACTATTCCAGGCAAAAACCACAAATGAGAGGAGATAAATATGGGAACTGAACTCAAGAACAAGGTAATAATCACTGCTGCGCTAACCGGTGCTGTAACAAAGAAGGAGCTTAATGAGGCGATTCCGCTTACCCCACATGACATTGCCGAGGATGCATACGCATGCTGGAAAGCCGGAGCTTCTGTCGTCCATCTTCATATGAGGGATGAGGATGGCAATGGGACAATGGACAGGGAAAGGTTCGCTGAAACAATAAAACTTCTCAGGGCACACGAGGACTGCGATGTGGTAATATGTGCGACGTCGTCGGGAACGACCACTTACAAGGCAAATGAAGATGCGAGGATGGAGCATTTCAAGACGATACCTGAAATTGAGCTTGGATCCTACGATGCCGGATCCATGAACTTCGGAGGAGCCTTCCTTTTCGACAATAACCCACAGTTCCTCGATAAACTTGGAAAGACTTACCTTGACTACAACGTAAAACCGGAAATCGAGATATTTGACATGGGCATGCTGAGCAATGTCGAGTATCACCTGAAGCAGGGCACGCTTGTAGGGCCTCAGTACTACCAGCTTGTGCTTGGTGTAACAGGGGGAATGAAGGCGACAGTAGAGAACCTCGTTTATCTGTACAACCATTTGCCGGCAGGTTCCACATGGTCAGCATTCGGTATAGGTACTGGACACATGCCGATAATGTACGCGACACTGGCGCTTGGCGGAAACATAAGGGTCGGACTTGAGGACAACGTGTACTATTCCAAGGGAGTAAAGGCGACAAATGTCATGCTTGTCGAGAGGGCTGTAAGGGCTGTAGATGTATTCGGCAAGGAAGTTGCCACATCCTCCGAGGCAAGGGAGATCCTTGGTCTGAAGCAGCTGGAGAGATAAGAAAAGGCAAGTTGTTGAAAAGGAATCTGCAATAGCATTGTCAAAAGTGTCTCTTCACCGGGACACTTTTTTCAAGGCTGACCATGATGACGGGCTAGCACAAAATTTGTATCTACAGGAGCAGGTGAAGAATGGATTGGAAGGATGACTATAGGAGGAAACTTGTATCGGCTGATGAGGCTGTGAAATGCATCAGGTCAGGCGACCGTGTTTTCATCGGCGCTGCCTCAAGCATCGCACAGACACTGGCAGATGCCCTTTACGGGAGGATGGATGAGCTTCATGGCGTGACCTTGTGCGGGGCGCTGATCGCTACTCCGCAGAAGTGCTTTGGAAGGGATGCCAAAGGTCACTTCAGTTTCTCCACCTTCTTCATGGGGCCGCAGGAAAGGATTGGATTTGAGAATGGCGTGGTCGAATACAGTTCCATACACCTCAGCAGGATAGACCACTGGTGCAGGACTGTAGCAAGGCCGAATATCGCATTCCTTGATGTTTCGAAGCCTGATGATGAAGGGTATGTAAGCTTCGGGGCAACTGGCCCGGCGCTTTTTGGAGATGTCCTGAGATCCTGTGAAATGGTAGTCCTGCAGGTCAATGAGAGGACACCATATGTATATGGCCAGGAAAACCGGATGCATATCAATAGTGCTGACATCATCGTCGAAACTAGCCATACTCAGCCATATTCAAGGGATTCTGAACCTGATGAGGAAGAGAAGGCCATCGCCTCCCACATCATAAGTGAGATCCCTGACGGTGCAACCATCCAGCTTGGAATTGGAAGGATAGCCGGAGCCGTCGGCTATGGTCTGAGAAACCACAGGGACCTGGGGGTCCATACCGAGCTCATGACTGATTCGATGAAGTACCTTTATGAAAAAGGTGTTATCACTGGCAGAAGAAAACGCCTGATGCCAGGAAAGATGACTGCGTCATTCACATTTGGCTCACCGGAGCTGTATGACTTCCTGGACAGGAATGATGACATGCATTTCGCTCCTTATACCTATGTGAACAATCCATATACCATAGCTCAGCTTGACGACTTCATGTCCATCAACACGGCACTCATGGTCGACCTTACAGGGCAGGTATACTCGGAGTCAATAGGGTTGAACCAGTACAGCGGTACTGGTGGTCAGCTCGATTTTGTCCGCGGGTCCCAGATGTCCAGTGGAGGGAAATCCTTCATTGCCCTATCCTCCTCTGTTGACAGCAGGAAGCTTGGCAAGAGCAGCAGGATAGTACTGTCTGCACCTCCAGGTACTGTCGTTACAACTCCAAGGACTGAAGTGCAGTATGTTGTGACTGAGTACGGCCGTGTCAATCTCAAGGACCTGACAATGCAGAAAAGGGCTCTGGCGCTGATTGAAATTGCTCATCCTGATTTCCGGGAGGATTTGCTCAAGCAGGCCATGAAGGCAGGCTTGCTGGGGAAAGCCTGAAGATCAGTATTGCTCGAGCATTCTGTTATAGTAAGGGGTGAATATAGTGGTTTCAGATATCAAGGTTGCACTGGTTACCGGTTCTGGAAGAGGCCTGGGAAAGGCGATAGCATTGAAGCTTGCCTCAGATGGGATAGATATTGTGGTCAATGACATGGATGCGAGGACAGCCATGGAGACAGCTGATGAGATAAGGGCATTGGGCAGGAAGGTGCTCGTATCGGGTGCGAATGTTGCGGATACGGTACAGGTTGAAGAGATGTTCGAGGATATCAGGGAGTGTTTCGGAAGGCTGGATATCCTGGTCAACAATGCCGGAATCACCAGGGACAGCACGTTCCTCAAGATGACCTCGGAAGAGTGGCAGCAGGTCCTTGATATCAACCTGACAGGAGTGTTTAACTGCACCAAGCCTGCTGCGATTATGATGAAGGACGCAGGATGCGGAAAGATTGTAAACCTGTCCTCAATCTCTGCGCAGAGTGGAAACATAGGTCAGGCTAACTATTCGGCTACAAAAGCCGCTGTCATCGGTATTACAAAGACACTTGCAAGGGAGCTTGCGGTGTATAATATTAATGTGAACGCAGTTGCACCAGGCCTTATAAGGACACCGTTGACTGATGCGATACCTGACAAGGTAATGGCAAGGATGCTGGATTCAATACCTTTAAAAAGGATAGGTAAGCTTGAAGACATAGCAAACCTTGTAAGGTTCCTCTCTTCGGAGGAATCATCGTATATTACAGGTCAGGTCATAGGCTGCAATGGCGGCTGGTACATGTAGCACACTTTATGCAAGGAGGCAGGGTAATGAAGGATGTTGTAATTGTAAGTGCTTCAAGGACTCCGATAGGGAGCTTCATGGGTTCTTTTTCTGATGTGCAGGCAAAGACTCTTGGAGCAGTGAGCTTAAGGGAAACTATCAGAAGGGCTGGAATAGATCCGAGGATAATCGATGAGGTCATAATCGGGAATATCAGCGGAACTGACCCTAAGGGAAATCCTGCAAGGGAGGCGGCGCTTGATGCCGGTATACCAATAGAGGTGCCGGCCTTCACTGTAAACAAGAACTGCGCATCAAGCATAAAGAGCGTATCCCTTGCAGCAACTATGATAAAGGCCGGGGAGGCCGATATCATGCTTGCGGGGGGCATGGAGAACATGACAAGGATCCCCTACATAATAAGAAACGCCCGCAAAGGACTGAGGATGGGGAAGGACACTATTGATGACCTTCTGTCTGACCTTCTTGAGGGAATGGGGATGACAGCGGAAAGGCTTGCTGAAAAATACGGTATCAGCCGTGATGAACAGGACAGGTTTGCCTATTCCAGCCAGATGAAGGCCGCTAAGGCTATGGAGCTCGGGGCGTTCGATGATGAGATAGTTCCGGTTGATGTAGTAACAAGGAAGGGCACTGTTACAATTTCGAAGGATGAGGGCGTTAAGCCGGGCACGACACTTGAAGGACTTGCAAAGCTCAAGCCCGCCTTCAAGAAGGATGGCACGGTGACTCCAGGCAATTCCTCAACTATCAATGATGCAGGTGCCTCAGTGCTCCTCATGAGCAGTGAAAAAGCCAGGGAGCTTCAGCTCAAGCCTATGGCTAGAGTTATTGGCTGGTCATCTGCAGGGTGCGACCCGGATATCATGGGTATAGGGCCGGTGCCTGCTACGAGGAAGCTTCTTGAGAAGACAGGAATGAAGCTGTCTGACTTCGGGCTTGTAGAGCTGAACGAGGCGTTCGCAGCGCAGAGACTTGCTGTGCTCAGGGAGCTTGACTTCGACATTGACAGGGTGAACGTAAA
>NZ_AXUN02000212.1 GCF_000495435.3 Youngiibacter fragilis 232.1
TACTTTATCAATTAACCAAAATATATTATTATCTATCGAATCGGGAATTGACGGATATTGGTCAGACTCTGCCGATATCCCTTCGGTAGCAGACCTTTTCATTCTCTATCTTCCGTATGTTCCCGTAGACCCTCTCAAATACCTCGTCACCTTTTCCGTGTGAAACCACAGAAAGGAATCTGCCGCCCTTTGATATGAACCTGCCGCCATTGTATTCCGATGAATAGAGGTAGAAGGACACGCCTTCATCCTCGAGGTCCGGAACCTCGACATTCTTTTCGTATACCTCCGGGTAACCCTTGGCTGCAAGGACAACGCAAAGGGTCTTGCCAGATTTGAAGCTTATGTCACCTTTTGAGAGAGTTCCATCCAGAGCCTTCTCGAATATGGTCAGGAGGTCGCTGTCCAGGTGCTCCATGAGGCTCTGGGTCTCCGGGTCTCCGAACCTCAGGTTGTATTCAAGGAGGTATGCCCCCTTTTCATTCATTATGACTCCGAAGAAGATGACTCCTGTGAAGATGAGGTTCTCTGCGATGAGCCCACGGAGGGTCTTCTCGAGTATGTTCTCATTGAAGTCCTTATCGACGGTTTCAGTGTAGTAAGGATTAGGGCAAAGCGAACCCATGCCGCCGGTGTTCAGCCCGGTCTCCCCTTCACCTATCTTCTTGTGGTCCATTGCCGATATGAACGGGTGAATGGATTTGCCGTCGAAGATGGAGATTATGGAGGCTTCCTTACCTGTTATGAATTCCTCGATGACTACAGTCTTGCCTGCATCCTTGAACTTGCCCTCCAGCATGAAGCTTTCAAGTATCCTTTTGGCATCCTCATAGGTGAATGGAATTTCCACACCCTTGCCCTGAGCAAGGCCGTCAGCTTTTATGACAAGCGGATACTCATGGTTTCTGACATACTCAAGCGCTTTGCCAAAGTCAGTGAAGGTCTCATATGCAGCTGTCTTTATGCCGTACTTCTTCATGAACTCCTTGGAGAATGCCTTGGAGCCCTCAAGTAGGCTGGACTTCCTGTCAGGACCTATTATCCTTAGCCCCTTTTCATGGAATATGTCCACTATGCCTTCCATGAGCGGAACCTCAGGTCCTACTACAGTTATGGCGATTCCTTCCTTTTCCGCGAAATCCCTGAGCTCATGGAAATCAGTTACAGGCAGGTTCACGCATTTCTCTTCCCTTGAGGTGCCGCCGTTTCCCGGGGCAATGAATATCCTGCCCACCCTGTCCGACTGGGCAAGCTTCTTGGCTATTGCGTGCTCTCTGGCACCTTCCCCTATTATGAGTATCTTCATATGCTCCTCCATCAGTGCTTGAAATGGCGCATGGATGTGAACACCATGGAGATTCCAAGCTCGTTGCATTTGTCTATCGATTCCTGGTCCTTTAGCGACCCTCCTGGCTGGATGATGGCCTTTATGCCATGCTTTCCGGCTTCCTCAACAACATCCCCGAACGGGAAGAATGCATCGGATGCCATTACAGTGGCTCCTTCGCCTCTCGAGAGCGCGAACTTTGCCGCATCTATCCTGTTGACCTGGCCGCCGCCTATACCTACTGCCATCTTGTCCCTTGAAACGACAATTGCATTGGATTTCACATATTTTACGACTCTCATCGCAAAGACAAGCTCATCCATCTCTTCCTTCGTCGGAGCCTTCTCCGTGACCACCTTCATTTCCCTGACAAAGTCCAGGTCCTCATCCTGCGCAAGGATAAGACCATCGAGGGTAACGGCAGATGTCTTCTGGGATGGCTTTGCCTCAAGCCTCACGATCCTCAGGTTCTTCTTCTTCTTCAGTATCTCGAGGGCTTCATCTGTGAAGGACGGAGCCATGACGACCTCGAGGAATATGCTGTTCATCAACCCGGCCGCCTCTGAAGTAACTTCGCAGTTCAGCGCAACGATTCCTCCGAAAATGGATACCTTGTCGCACTCATATGCCTTCCTGTAGGCGTCGAAGCTGCCGTTTCCAAGGGCGAAGCCGCACGGCGTATTGTGCTTCACTGCGCAGCATGCGTCCTCATCGAACTCGCATACTGACTTCCAGGCTATGTCCATGTCCTTGAGGTTGTTGTAGGACAGTTCCTTGCCCCAGAGGATCTCCATGTCCTTAAGGGCGCCGGGGCCGGTGAGGGACTCATAATAAGAGGCCTTCTGGTGTGGGTTCTCCCCGTATCTCAAGTCACTTACCTTCCTGTACGACAGGTTCAGGTAGTCGTTGAACGAACCGCCAAGGATATAGGTGGCAACGGCGCTGTCATAAGCACCCATGAGGCTGAATACCTTTCCTGCAAGATTCTTCTTGAAGGATACCGCAGCTTCTCCGTACCTGTCAGCTTCCATGGCGCCGAAGCCTGCGATGAAAGCCTCATAGTCACCCGGGTCGCTTAGGACATACACGTCCCTGAAATTCTTGGCGGCGGCCCTAAGCATTGTCGGTCCGCCGATATCGATGAACTCTATCTGCTCTTCCTCAGGCAGGTTCTCCTTAAGCTTGTCGAAGAAGGGATAGAGATTGACGCATACTATGTCTATGCCCTCTATTCCGAGCTCCCTGACCTGATCTGCATGGCTCTCGTTCTCCCTGATATACAGTATGCCGGAGTGGATGGCCGGATGAAGTGTCTTCACCCTTCCATCAAGTATTTCAGGAAAGCCTGTGACAGACTCTACCGTGCTGACCTTTATACCTTCAGCCTGGAGGTACTTGTAAGTGCCTCCGGATGAGATTATCTCCACATTGTTCTTCTCAAGGAAAAGCGCAAGCTCCCTCAGACCTGTCTTGTCAAATACGCTTATAAGTGCTCTCATCAAATCCTCCTTATCTCATGCCCCTGGCTGAACCTTCCATGGCAAGCATCCTGACTGCCGTAGTCAGGGTCTCATGCTCTTTTCCCAGAACCCTTGCCTGCAGCTCCTCGGGTGTAGTTGCCCCTTCAGTTGATACGATGCTCTGGAGTATCAGCCTTCCTGCATCGACATCCTCGTTCACATAGTGAACTGTGCAGCCGGAAATCAGCTTTCCACTTTTCAGTACCGCCTCATGGACCTTCAGTCCGTACATACCTTCTCCTCCGAACTGGGGGAGAAGTGAAGGGTGTATGTTGATTATCCTGTCCTTGTATTCCTTCAGTATCTGTCCTTTAAGGATCGACAGGAATCCGGCAAGTACCACAAGGTCCGTCCCCTTTACCGCATCAAGGACCTTGTCTGAAAGAAGCGGGTCTTTCCTGTCAAGGACGAGGAATGGTATCGAGTTTTCCGAAGCGTGGTTTATACCTTTTGCATTCCTGTCCGCAATGACTATGGCAATCTCGTAAAGTCCTGCAGCCTTCGAGTCCTCGATGAGTGACTTGAGGTTACTTCCTGTTCCCGAGATAAGCACTGCTATTCTATACATAGGGCCCCCTCGCCTTTCCTTACATAGCCGAGCTCCACCGGGTCTTCGCCCTCGGACCTCAGCATCTCAAGGAAAGCAGCCTTGTCATCCTCTGCAACGCAGAATACATAGCCGATGCCCATGTTGAACGTATTGTACAGGGTGTCAGGCTCATAGCCCTTTGACTTCAGGAGCGAATATGCTGCCGGCAGCTCGTAGCTGTCCTTCAGGAATACGGCATCCAAAGTCTTTCCGCTGAATATCCTGGGTATGTTCTCGATGGGGCCTCCTCCTGTGATATGTGCCATTCCCTTGATATCGAATCTCTCCATGGACTTCATGACGATGTCCTTGTAGATCCTCGTCGGTGTAAGCAGATATTCTCCGATGGTTCCGCCTGCGAAGGGTTCAGAAAGGTCAGTGAAGATCTTCCGAAGAAGCGAGAAGCCGTTTGAATGGAAGCCTGATGACCTGAGTCCTATCAGCACATCACCCTCGATGATCTTTGACCCGTCGATTATTTTCGATTTCTCCTGCACTCCTACTGCAAATCCGGCGATATCGTATTCGCCTTCCTCATAGAATCCTGGCATCTCGGCGGTTTCTCCTCCGATGAGCGCCAGACCGCCTTGGAGGCAGCCTTCTGATACACCGAAGACGATGTCGCTGGCGACTTTTGCATCAAGCTTGCCGCATGCTATGTAGTCAAGGAAAAACAGGGGAAATGCGCCATGGCATAGGATGTCGTTTACGCACATGGCGACTGCATCTATTCCAAAGGTGTCGTAGCGGCCCAGGGCGAACGCAATCTTCAGCTTCGTTCCCACACCGTCAGTTCCTGTGATAAGCACAGGGTTCTCATATCCCTTTGGGATTTCCATCATCCCGGCAAATGAACCTATGCTGTTCAGCACCAGGCTGTTCAGTGTCCTTGCCGCATGGGCCTTTATCTTCTCCACAGACCGGTAGCCTTCTTCGATGTCGACTCCGGACTCCTTGTAATCAAGCATTGTTGAACACCTCCATGAATTCGCTGGGAGCTCCCAGCGGATATACACCAGTAAAGCAGCCTGCGCAGAAGCTGTCCCTTCCGAGCGACCTGATGAGCCCTGACTTTGAAATGTACTCAAGGCTTGTGCAGCCTATGTGGTCCCTGATCTCGTCCTTTGTCATGACAGCCGCGATGAGATGCTTCCTGTAAGGCGTGTCTATGCCGAAATAGCACGGATACTTTACCATCGGAGAGCTTACCCTGAAGTGGACTTCAGTGGCGCCAGCCCTGTAAAGCAGGTCGACCAGGTACCTTGAGGTGGTTCCCCTCACTATCGAATCATCGATAAGGACCACGCGCTTTCCCTTTACGACTTCCTTCTGGGCATTGAGCTTGAGTGAAACAACCCTTTCCCTCTCTTCTTGGGACGGGGCGATGAAGCTTCTGCCTATGTACTTGTTCTTTGAGAACCCGATGTCGAAGGGTATACCCGAAGCCCTTGAATAACCTATTGCAGCAGCAAGTCCGGAGTCCGGGACTCCGATGACCACATCAGCCTCAATGGGATGTTCCTTGAAAAGCTCCTCGCCGGTCCTTACCCTCAGTGAGTGAACGCTGATTCCATCTATGACGCTGTCAGGCCTTGCGAAGTATATGTACTCGAAAGAGCAGGTCTGCCCCTTGGTCTTCTCGGAATACACATAGGAGGTAAGCACACCATCTTCGATGACTACCATCTCACCTGGCTCAACATCCCTGAGGAGCGTTCCGCCTACTGTATCGATGGCGCAGCTTTCAGACGCCAGGATATAGTCGCCGTTCTTAGTTCCTATGCAGAGAGGCCTGATACCGTGCGGGTCCCTGATGCCTATGAGCTTGTTCCTGTATGCTATGACGAGGGCAAAGCTTCCCTTCACTGTCTTGACGGTATCCATTATGGCCTTTTCAGGACCCTTTGGCAGTGCCCTTGTGATCAGGTTCAAAATGACTTCGGAATCAGTTTCGGTTGTAAACACGGAACCGCCATCCTCGAGAAGGCTCCTGATGACATCAGCGTTGACAAGGGTTCCGTTGTGGGCAACTGCCATGGAGCCGTGCTTGGACTTTGAAGTGAGCGGCTGGGCATTGATGACATTGGAATCTCCCTGTGTCGAATACCTTACATGTCCTATGGCTATATCGCCCTTAAGGTCCTCAAGGTCGCACTTGTCAATGGCTTCTGCAACAAGTCCCATCTTCTTCCTGACGATTATCTCGCTGTTGAATACCGAGGCTATGCCAGCGCTCTCCTGGCCCCTGTGCTGCAGCGCATACAGGCCGTCAAATACTGCGTATGCGGCATTCTTTCCCTTGGAGCTGATGCCGAAGACACCGCATTCTTCCTTGAACTTGTCATCGTTAATGAACATCATTATATCTTTTTCATCCTTCCCATGATCTCTTCGTAGGCACCCTTTACGTTGCCGAGATCGCGCCTGAACCTGTCCTTGTCAAGCTTCTCAAGAGTCACCTTGTCCCAGAATCTGCAGGTATCCGGGCTTATCTCATCAGCAAGAAGTATGTTGCCATCCTTGTCCTTGCCGAACTCAAGCTTGAAGTCCACAAGTATGATGCCGATTTTGTCAAAATAAGCCTTGAGAAGATCATTTATCTTGTCAGTCATGGCATAGATCTCCCTGAGCTCCTCGAATGTGGCAGCACCGATTCCGACCGCATGGGTGTCGTTTATCATGGGGTCCCCAAGCGAATCGTCCTTCAGGCATATCTCGAAGATTGTAGTCTTAAGTGGAGTGCCTTCCTTTATTCCAAGCCTTTTTGCCATTGAGCCTGCTGCCAGGTTCCTGACTATGACTTCAAGCGGAATGATCGAAACCTTCTTCACAAGCTGCTCCCTGTCTGATAGGGTCTTGATATAGTGGGTCTTTATGCCGTTTTCAGAGAGATATGTGAAAAGGGCCTCTGTGATGCGGTTGTTGAGGACGCCCTTGTCCTCGATGGTACCCTTCTTCCCGCCGTTGAATGCAGTAGCATCGTCCTTGTAGTATACTATGACCTCGTCATCCTTCTCTGTCTCAAAGATCTGCTTAGCCTTTCCTTCGTATAGCATCTTTCCCATTAATATATTACCTCCACTGAATTTTCTTCCAAAAACTTCTCTTTCATGTCCTTCCTGAAAGCGATGAGCCTGTTCCTTATCTCGGGGTACTTGATAGCAAGCATTTCAGCCGCAAGTATGCCGGCGTTGTATGCGTTTCCGATCCCGACTGTGGCAACCGGTATTGGCTTAGGCATCTGCACTATGGAATAGAGTGCGTCAAGCCCCTCCAGCGCGCCCTTCAGTGGAACTCCTATTACCGGCAGTATGGTCTTTGATGCTATGACTCCAGGCAGGTGGGCTGCAAGCCCTGCTCCCGCTATGACGACCTCAAAGCCTTCATTTTCCTTCTCCTCAAGGATCGCCTCAAGTCTTTCAGGAACCCTGTGGGCAGAGAGTACATAGGATTCGCTGGCAATGCCGAATTCATCAAGTGCCAGCTTGGCGTTCTTCATTGTGTCCTTGTCCGACTGGCTTCCGAATATGATCAGAACCTTCATTCGTTTCACTCCTTATATCTATGTTATTTGAAATAGTCCACTCCTGATTTGAACATGTTTTCGAGGTATGTTCCCTTGTAGTTCTTGTAAAGTCCAGGCCTGTACCTCTCGGTGTGTCCCATCTTACCGAAGACCCTTCCGTCAGGTGAGGTTATACCCTCGACTGCCATCATGGATCCGTTGGGATTGTATGGAGCCTCCATGGTCGGCATTCCATCAGGACCCACATACCGGGTGGCAATCTGTCCGTTCTTCATGAGTTCCGAAAGGATCTTCTCATCCGCAACGAACCTGCCTTCGCCATGGGATATGGGCACGTCATATACCTGACCGAGAACTGCTCCTGAAAGCCATGGGGTGTTCCTGGAAACGACCATTGTCCTCGACATAAGGCTCATGTGCTTTCCTGTGGTGTTGTAAGTAAGGTTAGGCATGTCATCCTTCGGTTCGATTATCTCACCATAAGGAAGCAGCCCTGACTTGACGAGACCCTGGAATCCGTTGCATATGCCTAGTATGAGGCCGTCCCTCTTCCTGATGAGGTTCATGACCTCGTCTTTGACCTCCGGATTCCTGAGGATGTTCGCAATATATTTTCCTGAACCTTCAGGCTCATCGCCTGCAGAGAATCCACCTGGAATCATCAGTATGTTGGTCTCCCTGACAGCCTTCGCAAGGTTCCTTATGGATTCCATCAGGTCCTTCTCGCTGTTCCTGAAGACGAATATCGATACTTTTCCACCGGCTTCGGTGAAAGACTGCTCCAGGTCGTATTCGCAGTTTGAGCCCGGGAATACAGGTATGAGGACCCTTGGCTGAGGAACCTTCAGTGCTAAAGCAGGAGCCGTCTTCTCTGACAGCATCCTTGAGAGCTTGTCTCCGCTCCTCTCGCCCAGGCTGAATACCTTCCTGAGAGGTTCGTCGACGGCTGCCTTGATATCATCAAATGTGAATGATTCTTCTCCGAATACCGCTTCATTTCCATTGGCGGCAGTTCCTATGATGACAGCCCCGCTTCCGGCAAGGAGTGTCTGAGCTTCCTTTTTGACCTGTATCACGAAACTTCCGGGATCCTTCAGGAAAAGGTCCCTGCTGTCTGTGACCTTGAATCCTGTCCTGTTCCCGAGCGCCATGTTGGTAAGGGTCCTGAAGAGACCTCTCTTTAGGGTGTCCGCCGAAAGCAGCAGGTTCTTGTCCCTGAGGTCGAAAATGAGCTCAGCGTTCAGGTTGAATGACTCGCTTGAATACAGGCCGTCCTTCTCAGCTGTCCTCAGGACCGCCAGGATGCTGTCTTCAGCCTTCAGGTCGTTGGTTATGACCTTGTGTACATTCACTGTGTTGACTGCAAAGGATATGAGCGTAGGAGGTACGCTTATGTCGTTGAACGTACCTGACATGGAGTCCTTTCCGCCTATTGCCGGGACCTTGAAGTCAAGCTGCGCTGAAAGTGCCCCGAGCAGGCTTGAAAATGGCTTTCCCCATTTTTTGCTGTCTGTTCCGAGCCTTTCGAAGTACTCCTGGAACGAAAGCCTTGCATCCTTGTGTGAGGCACCTAGTGTCACCATCTTCGCCAATGATTCAACGACAGCCCTGTATGCTCCGGTGAAGGTATCCTCCGAGCTTTCATCAGGGTCGAAGCCGTAGGTCATGACAGTTGCCACATCAGTGACCATACCCTTGAGCGGTATCAGCGAAACCATTCCCTGGCTCTTGGTATCCTGATTGGTTCCGCCATAGGGAAGCACAACCTGGCTTCTGCCTATTGTCGTATCGAACATCTCAAGAAGGCCTTTCTGCGATGCTGACTTAAGGTCCTTGAGCGCAGCTTCCATTGAAGTCCTGCTTGATGGCTGCTTCCTCTTCTTCAAGGATGAGGGCTTGTCTACGGCAACCGATGTGTACGCGCTGGCACCATTGGTGTTCAGGAACCTCCTCCTGATGTCCACGACGATGTCTTTCCCATGGATCATCCTGAGCCTTCCGGAATCCGTTATTTCAGCCACTACGGTAGACTCCAGGTTCTCCTCTGATGCCAGTTCCATGAACCTTTGGGCATCGCCCTTCCTTGATACGACAGCCATTCTTTCCTGGGATTCGGATATGGCGATTTCAGTGGGGTCGAGTCCCTGGTACTTCTTGGGGACCCTGTCGAGGTAAATGTCAAGGGAGTCGGCAAGCTCTCCGATGGCGACGCTTACTCCTCCGGCGCCGAAATCATTGCACCTCACGATCAGCCCTGCAGCTTCCTCATTCCTGAAGAACCTCTGGATCTTCCTCTCCTCAACGGGATTACCCTTCTGGACCTCCGATCCGGATTCCTGCAGTGACGAGTCTGAGTGAATCTTCGATGAGCCGGTGGCTCCTCCGATTCCGTCTCTGCCAGTCCTGCCGCCGATGAGGATGACGACATCGCCAGGCATAGGAGTCTCACGGACCACGTTTTCCTTAAGTGCGCTGCCGATTACTGCACCGACTTCCATCCTCTTCGCGACATATCCGTCATGGTAAACTTCCTCAACGAAGCCGGTATTAAGTCCGATCTGGTTTCCATAGGAGCTGAAACCCCTTGCGGCACCCTTGGTTATTACCCTCTGCGGAAGCTTGCCGGGAAGAGTGTCCTTCAATGGCTTCCTCGGGTCTCCTGATCCTGTGATCCTCATTCCCTGGTATACGTAGCTTCTGCCGCTCAAGGGATCCCTTATGGCTCCTCCAAGGCATGTGGCAGCTCCTCCGAAGGGCTCTATTTCAGTCGGATGGTTGTGGGTCTCGTTCTTGAACATGATGAGCACGTTTTTTTTGCCTGAGCTTGTATCGATCTCGCGCTCTATGCTGCAGGCGTTGATCTCCTCAGAAACGTCAAGGTCCTTAACCAGCCCCCTTGCCTTTAGATACCTTGCGCCTATCGTCGCTATATCCATGAGTGTCACAGGCTTGTTTTCGCGCCTCAAGGACTTCCTCAGCTCCACATACCTCTCGTATGCAGCCTTCTCCATATCGGAATTTGAAAGGAATTCCACATCCCTTATTACGGTGTTGAATGTGGTGTGCCTGCAGTGATCCGACCAGTAGGTATCGAAAACCTTTATTTCAGTTATAGAGGGGTCTCTCTTCTCATCCATGAAGTAATCCTGTATAAGGTGCAGGTCGTCGTAGGTCATGGCAAGGGAGTACTTCTTGAGGAAATCCATGAGTTCCTTCTGGTTGAAGTATCTGAAGCCTTTAACCGTCTCGACCTGCCTCACTGGCGTTTCTCCATGTAAAGGCTCAACCCTTATGCTTCCTTCTCTCATTTCAACAGGATTTAGGACATAGTCCCTGACTTTCTTGATATCCCTGGCATTTATTCCGGTGAAGCCATAAAGTTTCTTGCAGCTTACCCTTGCCGTGAAATTTCCTAGAAGCAGCTGTATGCATTCCTCAGAAGCCTTAGCCCTTGCATCGAACTGCCCTGGCAGCGGCTCAAGCACAAAATGGTCCAGACCATAAATGAATGAGCTGTCTTCGTATACCGTATCAATGGATGGCTCGGAAAATATCTTGGCCTTGGCCTCAGCTATTTCCTTCTCATCAAGACCATATACCGTGTAGATATTGATTATCCTGACTGCTGTCTCAATGCCGAGCATCTCGCGGATCTCCCTCTTGAGTCCCTCAGCTTCGTTCCGGTAGCCTTCTTTCTTTTCAACATAAATATTTTGATCCATAAGAACCTCCAGCGAACATTCTTCTCTTAAATATTAACAAAACTATGAACAAAGTCAATGTTTAGTTGTGTTTTGCTATCTATCGTTCGTGTATAGACGAACGATAACCGGAAATTTGCAGCGAGTATCGGAAAAATGAAAAAATCTGCTGCATCATTTTAACAGTGCAGTCACTACACCTGAACATATCCCTGTAAGGTAACAGGCAGGGCATGAAGGAGAGCTATGCCACTGGTTCAGGCACCATATCCTTTGATTCCCTGACCGATGAAAGAAGTATCCGTATCCATGGTAATACTAAAAGGTGAAGATTTCGTTTTGCCGGTGTTAACAAAGTGAAACCTGGCTGGTCTGTTTTGGATCTGAGGCAGTATTTTGTGTGGCCAGGCAAAACCAATGTTTTTGGCTAGAATGGCGATAGTGATGATATAATGAAGGGGTAGTGTGAACTAATAGATTTTTATCGGGAGTTGAGCATATGGATTATTTGAAGGTGGCTGCTGCCAAGCCTTCGCTGAAGGTAGCTGATATCGACTATAACCTGAGGGAGATGCTGGATCTCATTCAGAGCATGGAGTCAGAAGGCGTCAGGCTTGCTGTGTTCCCAGAGCTGTGCATCACTGGATATACGTCTGCAGACCTGTTTCTTACAGGAGACCTGCTTCATAAGTCAATCACAGGGCTTGAGGTTCTGGCCTCTGAGCTTAGATTTAAGGAGATCGCGATAGCTGTGGGACTTCCTCTCAGCGTTCAAGGACGCCTTTTCAACTGCGCTGCAGTCCTGAAGGGAGGCAGGGTCCTTGGAATCGTACCTAAGAGGAGCATACCCAACTATTCGGAATTCTATGAGTCCAGATGGTTCGCCGGCGCAAGGGATTCAATGACAAGGCATATCGACCTGCCCTTCCAGAAGGGAATTCCATTTGGCAGCCTTGTCTTCGACAGCGGTGACTATACTTTCGGGGTTGAGGTCTGCGAGGACCTGTTTGCACCCATATCCCCTTCCTCATACCTGTCGCTTCAGGGAGCTGAGATAATGCTTAACCTGTCGGCATCCAATGAGCTTGTAGGAAAAAGCGCTTACAGGAAAGACCTTGTCAGGATGCAGGGGTCGAAGAACATAGGAGCGTATGTATACAGCTCCTGTGGTGTCGAGGAATCCACTACTGATGTGGTTTTCGGCGGACATCTGATTGTTTCTGAATACGGGACCATACTAGCTGAGAATGAAAGGTTCAATATCGGCTCGGAGACCATATCAGCCTATGTCGACCTTTCAAGGATCAGAGGTGAAAGGATCAAGAACTCAAGCTTCAGGGAGGCTGAGATCCCTGAAACCTTCATTGCCGAACGGGTTAAGTTCACCCAAATGACGTCCATCCCCGTTGGGTTTGACAGATTCATTGACCCCCATCCCTTCGTTCCAAGGAATGAAGAAGAAAAGAGGATAAGATGTGAGGAGATACTGGCCATCCAGAGCCACGGGCTCGTCAAGAGGCTTGTCCACACCGGTGCAAGGAAGGCTGTAGTTGGAATTTCAGGTGGATTGGATTCGACCCTTGCCCTGCTTGTCATGGTTAAGGCAATGAAGGTCATGGGGAAGCCGTTGTCTGACATCATTACGATAACCATGCCGGGCTTCGGTACCAGCGACAGGACTTATCAGAATGCGGTTGAGCTTTGCAGGGAGCTGGGCACTACCTTCAGGGAAATCGACATAAAGGAAGCCTGCCTCATGCATTTCAGGGATATCGGCCATGACCCGGCTGTCCATGATGTCACCTATGAGAACGTGCAGGCCAGGGAGAGGACGCAGATACTCATGGACATCTCCAACAAGGAGTACGGGATCCTCGTGGGGACAGGGGACCTGTCTGAGCTCGCCATGGGCTGGTGCACCTACAACGGTGACCAGATGTCCATGTATGGTGTAAATTCTTCAATTCCCAAGACCCTTGTGAGATACCTCGTAAGGTATGCGGCAGAATATGAATTCTCTGGAAGGATATCAGAAATACTACTCGATATACTTGATACTCCGGTCAGTCCCGAGCTGCTTCCAAAGAGCGAAAACGGCGAGATGTCTCAGAAGACCGAGGATATCATAGGACCCTACGAGCTCCATGATTTCTTCCTGTATCATCTCATGAGGTACGGAGCGACGGTCGACAAGATCCTGTTCATGGCTGAGCATGCCTTCAGCGGCACCTATGGAAGAGATGAGATAAGGAAATGGCTGAGATTCTTCCTGAGAAGGTTCTTCACCCAGCAGTTCAAGAGGTCAGCCATGCCTGACGGCCCGAAGGTTGGAACCATAGCGCTCTCTCCGAGAGGAGACCTCAGGATGCCATCTGATGCATCCTTTGAGACCTTCATCAGGGAACTTGATGAGGATTGACAGGCAGGTCGTCTGACGGTTTTTGTGGAATTAATCCCTTGGATTTGGTAAACTGATTTAGTTATTGTCTAAATATTATTGAGAGGTGAATCAATTTGTGGTATTCAAAATCACATGAAGATGCTCTTAACGAGCTTCAGACCAATGCAGCCCTCGGGTTGTCGGATTCAGAAGTTTCCGAGAGACAGGAGAAGTACGGTCCGAACAGACTGGAAGGAAAGAAGAAGAAGTCGCTGATCTCATTGTTTTTCGGTCAGCTCCAGGATGCGCTCATCTACGTGCTGCTTGCTGCTGCGGCAGTTACAGTGCTCGTCCATGAGTATGCAGATGCGATCATCATACTCGCAGTCGTCGTCCTCAACGCCGTAATAGGGGTAGTTCAGGAAGCGAAGGCTGAGAAGGCAATCGAGGCACTCAAGAAGCTTACGACACCCCGGTCCATCGTAAGGAGGAACGGCAAGGAGGTCGAGGTGAATTCAACCGAACTTGTGCCTGGAGATATAGTGCTTCTTGATGCTGGAAGATACGTACCTGCAGACTTAAGGCTCATAACAAGCAAGAACCTGCAGATTGAGGAATCGGCGCTTACAGGAGAATCAGTACCAACCGACAAGGATGCGTCAAAGGTCCTCGCGGGAGAATCAGTTCCCCTTGGAGACCAGAACAACATGGCCTTCATGTCAACGCTAGCTACCTATGGAAGAGGTGAAGGCGTAGTAGTCAATACCGGAATGAACACGATAATAGGAAGCATCGCGAAGAGCCTTAACGAGGACGAGGAAAGCATGACTCCTCTCCAGGTAAGGCTTGATGAGCTTGGAAAGACACTCGGAAAGCTTGCGCTTGGAATAACCGCGATAATGTTCCTGGTTGGGATAGTCCAGAAGAGGCCAGTCCTTGACATGTTCCTTACAGCTATAAGCCTTGCTGTCGCTGCAATACCTGAAGGGCTCCCTGCAATAGTCGCAATCGTGCTTGCACTGGGCGTAACCAGGATGTCAAAGATAAACGCGATAGTCAGGAAGCTGCCGGCAGTAGAGACTTTAGGCTCGGTAAACATAATCTGCTCGGACAAGACTGGTACCCTTACCCAGAACAAGATGACTGTCGTAAAGTACTATACCCTTGATAATCTGGTGAACCTGGACAGGGAGGGAGATGACCTTACGGCTGGGAAGGATGCTGAACAGCTGATAAAGTCATTTGTGCTCTGCTCCGATGCAACCAGCAACGGAAACGAATCGACTGGAGACCCTACTGAAGTTGCGCTGATAGTGCTCGGAAACAGGCACAGGATGTTCAAGGACGGCCTGAACAGTGAGTTCGCGAGAGTAAATGAGAAGCCATTTGATTCAGACAGAAAGCTTATGTCTACCCTCAACAAGGAAGGGACAGGCTACAGGGTACATACGAAGGGTGCAATAGACAACATACTCAAGATCTCCAGGAACATCCTCGTTGAAGGAAAGGTAATGACCCTGACAGATGAGATGAAGTACCAGATACTCAAGGAAAGCGAGAGCATGTCAAACCAGGCTCTCAGGGTACTTGGAGTGGCATACAAGGACGTGGACAGCCTTATCGGGCCTGAAGAGATGGAAGCAGGACTTACGGTCCTTGGTTTCGTAGGAATGATCGACCCTCCAAGGCTTGAGGTCAAGGATTCCATAGCTGCTGCTAAGGGTGCCGGAATAACAAGCATAATGATCACAGGCGACCACAAGAACACTGCAGTCGCCATAGCAAAGGAACTGGGAATTGCCGAGAAGCTTGACGAGGCGCTCACAGGAGCAGAAATCGACGAGCTAGATGATAAGGCTTTCGCTGAAAGCATAAACAACTACAGGGTATTCGCAAGGGTCTCCCCTGAGCACAAGGTGAAGATAGTCAAGGCATACAAGGCTCATGGGAACATAGTCTCCATGACTGGTGACGGAGTTAACGACGCACCATCACTGAAGCATGCGGACATCGGAGTTGCCATGGGAATCACAGGAACTGATGTCTCAAAGGGCGCAGCCGACATGATCCTTACTGACGACAACTTCACAACGATAGTTTCAGCGATAGAGGAAGGCAGGAACATATACAACAACATCAAGAAGGCGGTCATATTCCTCCTCTCCTGCAACCTTGGAGAGATTGTCGCCATATTCATGTCAGTCCTGTTCTCATTCGCGATACCTCTGCTTCCTACCCAGATACTCTGGGTAAACCTTGTTACTGATACCCTTCCTGCTATCTCGCTTGGTGTGGATCCAGGAGACCATGACGTGATGCTCAAGAAGCCGAGAGACCCTAAGGAGAGCTTCTTCGCAGGCGGAGCGGCGGTGAGGGCTCTCATAGGAGGTATACTCATAGGTTCACTTACCCTGTTCGCATTCTATTTCGGACTGAAGGAGCGAGGGGTCTCCATATGGGATTCCGCAACAGCATCCGACGATGTCCTGATGTATGCAAGGACGATGGCTTTCGTAGTGCTTTCAACTACCCAGCTTTTCTATGCCCTCAGCATGAGGAGCGCAACAAAATCGATACTTCAGGTAGGACTTTTCACAAACAAATATCTCATATTGTCGATATTCGTGGGAATCCTCCTGCAGCTCGGAGTCATATCGATACCTCCGCTTGCAGCTGCATTCAAGGTGCATAACCTGCCGTTCGGAGATTGGGTGCTCGTAGTCTGCCTGTCGATAATACCGCTTATAGTCAATGAGCTTATAAAGCTGTTCAGACGAATGGGCGGAGCTGACGACGACTAGAAGCTGAAATGCAAAGCAGATCAAAATAATATTATGCAAATGAAATGGGCAGCTGCCGGATCATCCGGCGGCTGCCCATTTCTCATCAGAACCATTGAAAATAATGTATTAAACCAACTTGAGACAACTTTAACCCGTCAATTGAACCTGTTAAAGTGAATTACCAATGAGCTCAGCTATTTCCACGACATATCCCATCTCCAGCTCAGTGAACCTTGCAAGGCTTGGGCTGTCAAGGTCAATGACCCCGAAGACCTCTCCGCTGAAAAATATCGGCACTACAAGCTCAGACCTGGACGCAGAATCGCAGGCTATATGGTTCTCGATCGCGTGGACATCATCCACCAGCATCGGTTTCCCCGCTGCAGCAGCGGTACCGCATACGCCTTCGCCTGGCTTTATCCTGACGCAGGCTGGCTTGCCCTGGAAGGGTCCGAGCACCAGCTCCCCTTCCTTCATAAGGTAGAAGCCTGCCCAGTTGAGGTCATCCATTGATTCCATGAGTATTGCGCTTATGTTTGAGAGGTTTGCCACAAGGTCCTTCTCCTTTCCAAGCTGGCTCTTCACGAACAGCCTGGCGGTCTTCAGCCTTGCCTCCCTGTCGGGGGTCTTTTCGAATACAAAATCCATGTTATTTCTCCTTCAGATGTGTTCCCTTTTCGTCCTGCTCAATAAGCCCCTTCTTCATGAGATTGCCGAGTGCGATCTTGAAGTAGTTCTTGCTGCTTGCAAATGCAGAGCTTATCTCTTCAGGTGTCGACTTGTCGTTATAGGGCATTGAGCCGCCATGAAACTTCAAGTACGACATTATCTTATCGGAAAGCTCTTCCTTAGCCTCAACCATCTTCTTCCTAGGTGTGAAGCCTATCCTTCCGTCCTCGTATATCTTCTTGACCGTGCCCTCCACTATTTCTCCCGGAAGTATCCTGGTGAAGTACTCTGTCTTCAGGACTACCGCCCTGTACCTGTTGTCGAGAGCTACCATAAGCGAGTCGTTTGTCTGCTTCCCGTAGACCACTCCCCTCACCTCGTCACCCATCTTGTAGGTTCCCTCTTCAGCATTTTCAAGGTACCTGTCAACCTCGGTGCTTGCAGCGAGCCTTCCTGTCTTGTCCTCATAAAGGAATACGAGATAACTGCTTTCCTTAAGCATCGGATACTTCTGTTCTCTCTTAGGCACGAGAATGTCCCTCTCAAGTCCGAAATCCACGAATGCTCCGAATTCTGAAACTCCGCTGACCCTGAGGTATGCCAGCTCGTTGACCTTCGCCAGCGGCTTCTTCATTGTCGCTATGAGCCTGTCCTTGGAGTCCTTATAGATGAAGACAGTGACAATGTCTCCTATCTGAGGTTTGTCGCCGGTTATGCTTCCTGTAGGCAGCAGGATGTCGTCTGATGAGTTTCCGGTCCCTGCATCGAGGTAGAGGCCGAAGGACGCCGTCCTTTTGACGGCCAGTTCATTGTAATCTCCGAATCTTATCATTTTGCGTCTCCCTTGTGCATTGCGGTAAACTCTTTGTAATGTTCCGCCGCATGCAGTATATATTCGATATCCTTGTCTTCACATTTTCTGAGGAATCTTGCGGGCCTGCCGACCCATACCTCCTTATCAGGTACCACTGTCCCCTTCGTAACCAGGCTTCCCGCACCGATGATGCAGAACCTTCCTATCACTGCCTTGTCCAGTATTGTTGAATCCATTCCCACAAGAGTGTCATCCATTATGGTGCAGCCGTGTATAGTGCACCTGTGACCGATGGATACGTTTCTCCCGATAGTTGTCAGTCCTCCCATGCTTACATGGACTAGTGTCAGGTCCTGGATGTTTGTCATGTCACCTATTGATATGGGACCTGTGTCCCCTCTCAGTACGGACCCGTACCAGACCGAGGCTCCTCTGCCAAGCGTGACATCGCCGATTATCATCGCATTCTCAGCAACAAACGAATCTTCATTGACCTGAGGGACCTTTTCTCCCAAAGCTTTTATCAACTGTTTATCTCCTCTTTGAACAAAGCGTCATCAGACGTTGTCAGGTTTACTGTTTGTTCATAATGTAAATCAATATGTAGTGTGTTTACAGCTTGCTTGTAACTATATGTAGTATTATACTGGTACTATCGAGTCAATTCAAGGAGGTACGAAATGAGCAAACTAAAACAACTGTTCAAGCGTTATTATACTAAAGAGCTTGAAAATAATAAAGAAAAAACGGTTTATGACCTGTTTGACTGGGAAAAGAGGGATGTTCTCCTCAAGGACTACAAGTCCGGCAGGATATTGACAGAGATGAGGGACCTGGAATTCCCTTCCTTCTATTCACAGAATGCAGTTGATATCATAGCTTCAAAGTACTTCAGGAAAGCCGGAGTCCCGGGCGAATTGGGATACGAGAATTCAATGAGGCAGGTTGCTCACAGGATGGTAAGCTTCTGGGCCGATGCTCTCGTAGATGACGGTCTTATCGACACAGACGAGGACAGGAGCATATTCTATGATGAGATGGTCTATGGACTGCTTAACCAGATGTACGCACCAAACTCGCCTCAGTGGTTCAACACAGGACTGAAGCAGAGCTATGGCATTTCAGGAGGAAAGAACGACCTGTTTTATTTCGACCCTGTCGAGAGGAAGGTAGTGCTGTCGGAAGATAGTTATTCAAGGACCCAGGCATCGGCCTGCTTCATATTGTCTGTCGAAGACAAGCTTCTTGGAAGCCATTCGATCTCAGAGCAGTATGTGACTGAAACAAAGCTATTCAAGGGAGGCTCTGGAACAGGAACAAACTTCTCCGCAATCCGTGGAGTCGGCGAAAAGCTTTCAGGAGGCGGAGTATCATCAGGCCTCATGAGCTTCCTCAAGGGCCTTGACAGGAATGCCGGAGCTATCAAGTCAGGCGGAACGACAAGAAGGGCCGCAAAGATGGTGTGTCTCGACATTGACCATCCAGAGATTGAAACCTTCATAATGTGGAAGGCAAAGGAAGAGGATAAGGTTCGTGCGCTGGCCAAGATGGGATATGATGCTGATATGGATGGAGAGGCCTATGAAACGGTTTCCGGCCAGAATTCCAATAACTCCGTAAGGCTCACTGACGAGTTCATGGACAAGGTAATGGCCTTGAGGAACGACCCTGACCAGGAAATAACACTTCGTGGCAGAATGGATGAGAGAGTCAACAGGAACGTGAAGGTAAAGGACCTGTGGGACAAGTTCAATGAAGCGGCATGGAAATCAGCCGATCCAGCACCTCAGTTCACAGACACATTCAATGCATGGCATACATGCCCTGCAGGTGAGGATGGAGAGATAGGCGCTCACCATAACAGGCTTAACTCAACGAACCCTTGTGGTGAATATGCCTTCCTTGATGACACCAGCTGCAACCTTGCATCAATCAACCTTTACAAGTTCTACGACGCTGATACCAACAGGTTCGATGTCGAAGGCTATTCGCACATCATAGGTCTTTCCCAGCTTCTCCTTGAAGGGTCGATCCAGTGGGGACAGTTCCCTACAGAGGACATAGCCAGGAAGACATACATGTTCAGGACCACAGGGCTTGGTATAGCAAACCTTGCATCACTCCTCATGGCTCTTGGGATGCCGTATGATTCGGATGAGGCAAGGACACTTGCTGCAGCCCTGACAGGCATGATAACTGGAAAGAGCTATGCAGTAAGTGCCATGATGGCCGAAAAGGTCGGTCCATTCGAGAAGTTTGAGCTTAACAGACCATATATGCTGAGGGTCATAAGGAACCACGCAAGGGTTGCCGGAGCTCTCGACAGCGAGTATGAAGGGCTCCACTATATCCCCTACTCCGTCGACCACGAGAAGCTGGAAGCTCTTGGCCAGGAAGGTCTGTCAGAGACACTGAAGTCAGTCTGGACT
The DNA here is from genome assembly GCF_000495435.3 of Youngiibacter fragilis 232.1. GTDB lineage: Bacteria > Bacillota > Clostridia > Clostridiales > Clostridiaceae > Youngiibacter > Youngiibacter fragilis. The sequence goes on from NZ_AXUN02000212.1 coordinate 19,739, forward strand.
GATGCCCTCAGTCTCGGAGAGGACCATGGATACAGGAATGCCCAGGTATCGGTAATCGCTCCGACTGGGACCATATCGTTTGCCATGGACTGCGCCGCAACAAGCCTTGAACCTTTCTTCTCACATGTGGTGTACAAGAAGCTTGTAGGCGGAGGCTTCATGACCATTGCCAACCCAATCATTTCAGTTGCCCTCAAAAACCTTGGATACTCTCCTGAAGAGACAGAGGATATAATGGCGTATATCGGCGCTGAGGAAAACGGAATGGTGAAGGACGGCAAGATCGAAGGGGCGCCGCACCTCAAGGAGGAACATTATCCCATATTTGACACCGCCAATACCTGTGGAACAGGAAAGAGGTACATACACCACATGGGACATGTCCTTATGGTGGCAGCACTCACCCCACTGGTCTCTGGAGCAATATCGAAGACAGTCAACCTTCCTAGGGAAGCAACCGTCGAGGACTTCAAGGATGTAGTCGTGCTTTCCTGGAAAACAGGTGTAAAGGGAATATCCCTCTACAGGGACGGCTCAAAGTATGCACAGCCTCTCAATACAAGGCTTGATGCCGAGGTAAGGAACCTTGACCTGGAAAACCTTACATATGATGCGCTGCTTAAGTTCGCAAAAGAGGCCCAGAAGAAAGAATCAGCTCCGGCGCAGACATCAGTAAGGGAGAAGATGAAAGGCATCAGGGCCGGACATACCCACCCTGCACAGATCGAGGACGTCAAGATATATACTACTGTTAACCGAAATGAGCGCGGCGAGATTTCAGAGATATACATAACCACTGACAGGGAAGGAACCCTCATAACCGGACTCCTCAATTCCCTCTCGAAGACCATCTCGGTAATGCTCCAGTACCACATTCCACCCAAGGACATCTCCAGGATGCTTAGGGGTCAGAAGTACGAACCATATGGATTCGTATCAAAGCACCCATATATAAAGAACGTGACTTCAATATCTGATCTGATATCCAAGGTCATAGACCTCGAACTTGGTGACTTCTCCAGGGTCCAGGTAAAGCCTGAAGCTGATGACCTCATCAACAGACCACTGAAGAACGTTGCAAGGATAGTCATGAAAAGCGAGGAAAGTCCGAAGAAGGAAGATTCAAAGCCAGTCCTTAAACTGGAAACACAGACTGTGATCAAGGATGCTGAAAAGAATGGCGAAAAACTGTATGATTCAGTATGTCCGAACTGCTCAAGCACCAGAATGGTAAGAAACGGGACATGCAAGGTATGCCTTGACTGCGGATCTACAACCGGATGTTCATAAGACGCAATAAAGAGGGAAGCTTCAGCTTCCCTCTTTATTGTTAAGTCATTTGACTACAGTCTGTGCTATTTTTTCTTTTTCTTCGTGCTTTCGAAGAATTCCTTGTCCGCGTACTTGGCCCTGTTTGGCTTGGCTTTTGGCTTGATGACCTGTTTCTTCTGGTCAGATGGCCTCTTTCCTCCAAGACCTGCAAGGTCAGCGAACCAGAGGAAGAAGAACACGAAGATGGTAGTTGGCAGATACTGCAGCAGCAGGTTGTCTGTAATGGCCGGCACTGCCATGCCTGCCACAAGGAACAATACTGCGAGTCCAAGCACTATCCACTTGTTGATGCTGAGCTTTGAAAGGAAGTACTTGTTAAGTACCGTGTACAGCATGTAGATCGCTATGGATATCAGAAAAATGTTAAGTAAACTGTTCCAATCCAAAATGATTCCTCCTAAAAAAGTCTACACTCATTGTATTTGATGTCCGTACAATAATCAAGCCAAGTTAATGCACTAAATTTTTCGCGATTTTTCTCTGAAAAAAACCGGGACTTAGCGTCAGCATTCCGGAAATAGCATGAACGGGCGTACGGATTCAAGCCTGCAACAGGCAGATGATAAGGTTTTCTGTGTAAATTCATCAAAATTAGAATAAATTTTTACGATATTATTATTTATTTTTCCAATTTTTGTTATAATAAAACATATACATAAGTTGGGGGTGCCATATGACAATCAATGCTACAATACATCTGGACGAGCTTGACCTGCAGATCCTGGACATCCTGATCAAGGATGCCAGAACTCCTTATCTTGAGATAGCGAGGGTCTGCCATGTCTCAGGTGGAACAATACACGTAAGGATGAAGAAGATGGAAGACCTTGGTATTATCCGAGGAACCAAGATCCTTCTTGATATGCCAAAACTCGGATATGACGTTTGCTGTTTCGTGGGCATATATCTGGACAAAGCTTCATCATTCTCAGCTGCAATTGAGGAACTGACAAATATCAAGGAGATTGTTGAACTTCACTATACTACAGGAGAATACACCATATTCTCTAAGGTAATATGCAAGAACATTGCACATCTGCAGGATGTTCTTCTGAACAGCATCAATGTCATCAAGGGAGTCCAGAGGACGGATACCCTGATCTCACTTTCGCAGCCCATAGACAGGAACGTGCAGCTGTAAGATGGGCACAAGTATCCATGTCCTGATCCTCTTGTTCCTGCTGTATTCTGCAATGGGCTGGATGCTGGAGGTCGCATTCCATTTCTATAAAAAAAGGCGATTTGTTAACAGAGGGTTCCTGAAGGGACCCTTCTGCCCTATCTATGGAACTGGAGCAATCCTCATGCTTGTTGCGGTAGGCCCATACAGGGAATATCCGGTTGTGTTCGCACTGGGAGCCTTCATAGTGCCGACATTACTCGAGCTTGTGGTCGGCGTTGTCCTCATGAGGCTTTTCAAGGCAAGATGGTGGAACTATTCAGGGTGCAGGTTCAACTACAAAGGGTTCATATGCGCAAGGTTCTCGCTGATGTGGGGTATGTTCTCATATGTTTTCATAGGCTGGCTCAATCCGATAGCAGAATCGATGATAGCATCCCTTCCTTCAGACCTCACAAGGCTTTCAGCCGTCATGCTCTTCAGCCTGTTTGCCGTGGATACTGTGTTCACAGTCTACAAGCTGATTGACTTCAAGGCAGGTTTGGAGGCTGTGAAGCTTGAGAAGGATGAAATACTCCTTATGCTGGCTGCAAAAAAAGACAAGGCAGAGAATGCGATGAGGACAAAGGTGAAGTTCTACAACAACCACCTGGACCAGTTCATAATGCGTCAGAAGAGATTCATAGACTCATATCCTGAACTGACTTCCGCATACTTCAAGGACGTTCTGGAGGACATAAGGGACAATGTCAGCAAGGTAAAGGAAAAGATAAGGAATATAAGGTAAGAAGACCTGGGTTCAAAATACTCAGGTCTTCTCGGTATTCCGGATTATTTTCTCATGCCTTCTCAAGATGATATTGCCCAAGCTGACCATAGCCCGTGAAGACAATGTATAAATACGCGATGGTCTTGGGGACCATAAGGACCCCCACAAGAGGTGCCGTGCCTGCGAAAAGGACCACCGGCACATAAAAGAGGAAGGAAAAGAAGACTCCGTACGAAAGATTAATGGCATCCCGGTCATTTGACCTCTTCCCTGAAGAATGAAGCAAATACATTATTATAGCCCCAAGAACTGCGAACGGGATGTTCCTCAGTATCCCATAGAACAGTGAGGGCTCCGGAGACAGCCAGCCGTTTCCGGGAAAAAGGCACAGGACTACCCTTACAGCAGCGAGCAGGTAAATCGACAGGTCCAGTCCGTTTGCTGGTTTTGTCCGAAATCGCTCCTTCCAGACCTCATAGAGGATTACATAGAAGATTGTCATCGTAATCGAGGTTATGAACTTTCCTGCACCGAGGATCGCATAGTTTTCAGCAAGACCTGTTGTAAGAAGGGCGTAGACCCTTGGTATCAGATGGAATGAGTCGCCGAACCCAAGTATTACGGCCATGGACCCGAACAGAATGAAATACCTTCTTCCCTCATAGAGCCTGATCATCTGGATTCCAAGAGCGATTACAGTGATGAGGTAAGCGGCATGGAAGAAAGGTTCGAATATCTTCTGCATTTTGTTACTCCTTTTTACTCTTCTTTAACATTGAAACAAGCTTTCTGAGTGAGTCCTCTATTTCCGCAAGGTCCTTGTCAGATGAATCGATGAAAATCCCGTCGAAGCTTCTTGTCATCTGGTCCCGAAATTCCAGGGCAAAATCACTACCTTTGGAAGTGAACCGGATATATGTGTTCCTCAGGTCTTCCTCATTCTTGTACTTCTCTATGTATCCCCTTTCCGCAAGCCTTGTCAGGATCCCTGATACAGTACCCTTTGAAAGGCTCATGTGCCTGCAAATGTCAGATACTGTCATGGCACCATTGTGTGCAATAAGTTTCACCACGATCACCTGCTGATGAGTAAGGCCGCTCTCACTCAGGCATTCGTCTACTGAATGCATTGACAGTGAGTAAATCTCCCTTATGAGCATCGCCAGCCTGAATGAATCCGCACGTCTATCCATGTGTCCTACCCCTTTCCTTATTCCTCAGCGTCTCATATGATAATGGTTTGCATGCGAACAATATACCATCACCTGCATTGAGTGTCAACAGAATTTTTACAATACTGCCTGATACCGGAGTCAGTGCAGGCAATGAAATCCCCGGACAATATGTCCGGGGATTTCATCCTATTTTTCAGCTGCAAGATGGTACGTGTCTTCAGCTATTATCTTCTCTTCATTGGCATATGTCACTAGGATCCTGACCTTTGAACTGTCGGTGCTTATGATGCCCTCGCCTTTTAGCGCCTTGTTCTTCTCCCTGTCAAGCTCAATACCCATGAATTCAAGCCCTTCGCATACCTTCTCCCTGATATACCAGGCATTTTCACCGACACCTCCTGAAAAGGCCAGAATGTCGGTTCCCCCGAGTATTGCAGAATATGCGCCCACGTATTTCCTGAACCTGTGGCACACGGCCTCTATGGTTGCTTCTGCCCTTTTGTCTCCCCTGTCGGCAGCCTCCCTGATCTCCCTCATGTCGTTGCTTATGCCAGACATTCCCTTCCAGCCGCTCTTCTTGTTGATCATGTCATCAGCCTCGTCTACGGACATGCCTTCCTTCCGCATGATATAAAGTACGGCGGCGGTATCCACATCACCGGTCCTTGTGGACTGTATCAGGCCTTCATGGGGAGTGAAGCCAGTGGAAACCTCAACTGACCTGCCGTAGCTGACTGCATTTGCTGTAGTGCCGCTTCCAAGCATGAGGTTTACTATCCTGAAAGATTCGAATTGCTTGCCGAGCAGCTTTTCCAGCCCTTCAGCCATGCTCCTGAAGGCAATTCCATGGAAACCGTACCTCCTTATCCCGTATCTTTCACGGTATTCATACGGCAACCCGTAGAGATAGGCTGATTCGGGAAGAGTGCTGTGAAAGCCGTTATCGAACACAGCAACCTGAAGGACTTCAGGAAGCAGCTTCCTTACTGCATAAATGCCGGCAAGATGATTTGGATTGTGGAGAGGCGCAAGGTCCTTGATCTCCTCGATGTCCCTTATCACAGCTTCATCGATGACAACGGAGACGTTTCTCCTGTCACCCCCCTGGACCACGCGGTGTCCCACTGCACCTATATCCTCCTTTGAAAGGCCGAGACCCTCCTCCTTGCTGAAGAGTGAATGAAGGATCAGGTCAATGCCTTCCTCATGGTTCTTCACTGGAACTATGTGGAGGTCTTCCTTTCCTTCGCCGGCGCCGAACTTGAACTCGGCATCCTCGTAACCGATCCTCCCAATTCCGCCTTTGGCAGCTATGGTGTATCCAGGCATATCAACGACCTGGAACTTTATTGATGAACTTCCGCAATTCAAAACGAGTATCTTCATATCTTCCCCCTATTCATATCCATGAAGTGCCTTAAGCCTGTCCAGTTCATTCTGGATCCTTGCCTTAACCAGGTCATCGATGTTCTTTCTCTCATCCTCAGTCAGCTTATCGGGATAAATCGGATCCAGATAAGTGAGGTATACATCAACACCAGTTTGAATCTTCCCAGTTGCCTCGAAAATTTTGAAGGTATTGTCTATAGCAAGGGGAATTATAGGACAACCGGTCTTCTGAGCTACCTTGAAACTGCCTTTATGGAACTCTCCCATGGTATGGCTCTTGCTCCTCGTACCTTCAGGATAGATAAGGACATCGTTACCCTTCTTGATGTATTCTATTGCCTGAAGTATGACCTTAAGCCCTTCCCTGGAATTATCCCTGTCCAGGAAGAGTGTCTCAAAGGATCCGGCAATTATTTCAGCGAACGGGATCTTCGTCATCTCCATCTTCGCTATGTAGGTCTCCTTCCTTTCCCCCCTGAGCGCAAGCATTGTGTATGGGTCGAAGTACGACTGATGGTTACCCATATACAGCACGGGTTCCTTCGGGACGTTTTCCCTTCCCTGGATATGGAGATTGACCTTGAAGATCTTAATTGCCTCCCTCGCGTGCTGGTTCCCTACCCTGGTTGCATACCAGTATAGTTTGTCCTTGTCCCCTTTCCTGATCAGCTGTCTGATCTTTATTGTCTTTGGTATCATCTTCATGTATGAGATGACAAATCTTGCCTTTAGCAACAAATCAAAACTCATTATCCTACTCCATTCACTTAATAGTTACCCATTAATTATATACCAACCAGAGCACTCCGTACAAACTGGAATGATCATCTGGAGGCTGTGGCTGCAGCGAGAACTAAAGAATTTACAAAAGCGGTCAGATTTCCAGTGATATCTGCGTAAAATGACGTGGATTTTGGCATAATGTGGATATGACAGCAGTATTTTGGTAAACTGTAGATATGGAAACGAGGTGTCTTTGTTGAAGAAGAGAGCATATGCGCCTGTAGCGCTATTCATAATATTTCTTACGGGTATCTTTGGTATGTATTTTCTCCTTGAGAACGGCATACTCGGGACTACAAAGGTAAGCAGCGTCGAGCTCATAGAAAGGGTCAAGGATCCGGTAAAGGTTCATTTCATCGATGTAGGTATGGGGGACTCCATTTTCATAGAGGTCAGGGATGTCAACATACTGATAGATGCTGGACCAAAGGAAAACGCAATGAGGGTTGTATCATACCTTAAGGCTTTCGGTGTTGAAAAGCTTGACTTCATATTCCTTTCACACATACATGAGGACCACATGGGCGGTATGGCTGAGGTGATAAGGAACTTTGATGTGGGGAAGTTCTATGCGTCAGACAAGGAGATTGCAACCAGAAGCTATGAAAACATGATAGGTGCCCTGGCTGAAAAAGGTGTGCCTGTTACCGAATCGAAGGCAGGTGTTACACTTACATTCGATGAAAATATCACACTGTCGCTTCTTTCTCCGAATTCACTGGAATACATCAATCCTAACAACTATTCCCCTGTAACGAAGCTAAGCTACGGCCAGACAGCCTTCCTGTTCACAGGAGATGCGGAAAGCACTATCGAGCAGGAGATAATAAGGAGAGGACTTAACATCAAGGCTGATGTATTCAAGGCAGCCCACCACGGCAGCACCACCTCCAACACGAGAAGTTTCCTTGAAAGAGTGGATCCTGACTATGTGGTGGTTACATCAGAGGAAGGCAATGACTTCAACCTGCCCGATGAGACCATCATGAGCCTGTTCACAGATCTGGGAAGCAAGGTGCTGATGACTGAAGAGCTGGGATCCATAACCTTTTCCTCAGACGGAAGAGAAGTAAGGCTACTAAATCATTGACACCATTTCACCTGATAGTATAATTAATTGAGAGAGAATGAAGAAGTTTCGGGATCACCGGAGCTTCTTCAATCACGAAGGAGGAAAACATGACCAGGATAAGGACCAGATTCGCACCAAGCCCTACAGGATACATGCATGTCGGCAACCTGAGGACCGCATTGTATGCCTATCTGATTGCGAAGCACGAGGACGGGGATTTCATACTGAGGATAGAGGATACTGACCAGGAAAGATATGTGGAAGGTGCAGTAGAGGTGATCTATGACACTCTTAAGGCAACAGGCCTTTCCCATGATGAAGGTCCTGATGTCGGAGGGCCTGTCGGTCCCTACGTCCAGAGCGAGAGAAAGCCGATATACCTTGAACATGCAAAAAATCTCATCGAGAAGAAGGAAGCCTACTATTGCTTCTGCACCAAGGAGAGGCTTGACCTCCTAAGAGAGAACGCTGAAGCACTTAAGAAGCCCTTCAGGTATGACAAGCACTGCGCACATCTTTCAAAGGAAGAGGTCGAAAGTAACCTTGAGAGTGGAATGCCATATGTAATAAGGCAGGACAACCCTTCCGAAGGTGAGACTAAGTTTGAGGATGTCATATACGGAACTATTGCTGTAAGCAACGAGGAGCTGGAGGATATGGTCCTCATCAAGAGCGACGGACTGCCTACATACAACTTCGCAAACGTGGTAGATGACCACCTGATGGGGATAACACACGTTGTCAGAGGCAGCGAGTACCTTGCATCATCGCCGAAGTACAACAGGCTTTACGAAGCTTTCGGCTGGGAGGTCCCAATATATGTCCACTGCCCACCGATCATGAAGGATGCCCAGAACAAGCTTTCAAAGAGGAATGGAGATGCTTCATACCAGGACCTCATGGCAAAAGGCTACCTAAGTGATGCGGTTCTGAACTATATCTCACTGCTCGGATGGAATCCGGGAACGAACCAGGAGATATTCACACTGGATGAGCTTAAGGAAGTCTTCAACTACAAGAACATAGGAAAATCCCCAGCCATCTTCGACCCTGAAAAGCTCAGATGGATGAATGGAGAGTATATCAAGGCGATGCCGCTTGAGAGGTTCCATGAGCTTGCTCTGCCCTACATCAGGGAAGACATCATGGATAAAAAGCTTGATACTATGAAGATCGCCGCACTCCTGCATACCAGGACTGAGGTGCTGGGTGAAATTAAGGGTCAGCTCGATTTCCTGTATGAGCTGCCTGAATATTCTACAGACATATACACCCACAAGAAGATGAAGACAGATGCAGCAGTGTCGCTGGCATCACTGAGAAGGCTTCTTCCCCTCCTCGAGTCCATAGGTGAATACGAATGGACCCTCTCAAGGCTTCACGATTCAGTGATGGCCCTTGTGACAGACATGGGAGTAAAGAACGGACAGGTGCTGTGGCCGTTAAGGACCGCCCTCACAGGCAAGCAGTTCACTCCAGGAGGCGCCTTCGAGGCAGCTGAGATACTTGGAAGGGATGAATCGATTAAACGTGTTGCAAAGGGCATAGAGCTCCTGGAAGCATTGGCATAGACAAAGGTGCTGTTGCAAATCTA
>NZ_AXUN02000211.1 GCF_000495435.3 Youngiibacter fragilis 232.1
TTTGTACAACAACGAGCAAAAATAAAACATACCGCACTTGAAAGTTTATTCCATACATTTGCCCAGAGAACAACAGTAGATTCGTTGTTTAAGGGGTACCGTTTGTTGGCTGTTGATGGTTCTGACATCCATATGCCAACAGATAAAACTGACTTAGCTTCTTTGTATCAACCTAAGGATGGGACAAAACCATATAACCTACTGCATCTGCACGCATTGTATGATATCAAGCGACATACATATGAGGATGCAATAGTGTTGAAAAAACATCTTTCTAATGAAAATCGAGCTCTTACAGATATGGTAGACCGATCTACGATGAAAACCCCCGCACTAATTATTGCTGACAGAGGGTATGAGGCTTATAACAACATGGCACATATACAGGAACTGGGGTGGAAATATCTTATAAGAATAAAAGATCATAGTGCTTATACAAATGGCATTCTACATGGCTTCGAACTCCCATCTGCAGAAGAATTTGATGTTGATATAGATTTGAAGCTCACTAGAAAGAATACCAATGAAGTTAAGGAATTGCTAAAGGATAGAAACCATTATCGATTAATAGCTAGTACCCAAACTTTTGACTACCTTCCAGTAAAGAACAAAAAGAGTTATCCTACGATATTGTATAGATTACCTTTCAGAATTGTTAGATTTCCGATAACAGAAGACACTTATGAAGTTGTTGTTACCAATCTTGACAGAGAAATATTTCCGCCACAAATATTGAAGGAACTATACTCAATGCGATGGGGAATTGAAACTTCATTTCGGGATCTAAAATATACAATAGGATTGCTTCATTTTCATTCTAAAAAGGTGGAGTTTATACTCCAGTAAATTTTTGCTCGACTTGTTAGAATGAAAATGAAGCAATCCTATTGAATATTTTAGATCCCGAAATGAAGTTTCAATTCCCCATCGCATTGAGA
>NZ_AXUN02000210.1 GCF_000495435.3 Youngiibacter fragilis 232.1
TGGAGCGACAATAGCAATACCTAACGACCCTACAAACGGAGCAAGGGCACTCATACTCCTTGCGGCAAACGGACTCATAAAGGTCAAAGACGGCCTTCTCATAACTGCAGCGGACATTACCGAGAATCCGAAGAAACTCAAGTTCGAGGAGCTTGAAGCGGCAGCGATAGCAAGAGCCCTTCAGGATGTCGACGGAGCTGTCATCAACACAAACTACGCCCTTGAAGCTGGACTCAATCCTGTAGCGGACGCCCTTATCATCGAAGACCAGGAGTCACCATACGCAAACATCCTTGCGGTAAGGGAAGACAACAAGGACGATGCAGGCATCAAGGCACTTGGCGAAGTCCTCAACTCTCCAGAGGTTAAGGCATTCATCGAGTCAGAGTACAAGGGAGCAATAGTTCCGGCGTTCTAGAAAAAACGGGCTGGCCCGTGATTGAAACAATCACGGGCCAGTATTTTTTAGTTATATGCTCTCATAGGATTACGTTCCATCTTGCCTCAGATTCTGCATTTAAGCCCACCAGATCCTTACAAATTGAAATCCAGACTAATCTATCTTCTCAATAAGTACCTCAAAATCCCCTTTCATCTCTTCCATTTTTTCAATTCCTGATTCGATGACCCCCAGAGAAACAAGGCCTGGGGAGTAGCTGAAATCTTTGTAGAATACTGCCAGGTTACCCCAGGGCGCGTAGAGTGTGAAGTCTCCTTTTGAGGGGTCGTATCCGTTTGGAGCACTCTCGGTACTAAGGTTTCTTGGCAGATAGCTTATCTTTTCAGTGCCGGCGTAGTCGCTGAACTTCAGTTTAAGAGGCAGCATGCTCAGGAAATCCCTGCTCGTCGGATTGTCATGCATCCTTACGATTATCTTCTCCACACCAATGCTTAGGCTTACCATTGTATCATTTTTCATTAAAACATCTCCATCCTGTGCTTTTGGTCCTGAACTGCTGCACGAGGCAAAACCAACCAATGAAAGCAGTACGACAGCAATCAGCAGTCTTCTTGTCAGCCTTCTGCTCGCAGTCTGCATATCAAAGCCTGCCATAGTCCACTTCTGACACAGGCTCCAGCCACTCTGCGTTTCCCGCGGATATGTTGGTCTCGATTGAAAGATGCACAAGCCAGCTGTCCTTGGCTGCACCATGCCAGTGCTTGACATCTGATGGAATCGTAACCACATCCCCCGCCTTGATTTCCCTTGCTTCAGCACCCCACTCCTGATACCATCCCCTGCCTTCAGTAACAAGAAGAATCTGACCGCCAGGATGCCTATGCCAGTTATTGATGCATCCTGGTTCGAAAGTCACATTACCTATTGGGCAGTTCCACTCATTTTCGCGTCCGACCAGCATTTGCAGCCAAACATTGCCTGTGAAGTACTTGCTTATGATGTCTGGAAGTTTCTCCCCCCTTGGGAATATTTCATTCATTACTATCATCTCCATGATTTATAGAAGTTAGTGCCCTCCCTTCTTCGTTATCCAGCATAGACTTCCCTTGCAATGGCGAATGCCGCCCATGCATTTGGCCATCCAGCATAGAAGGCAATATGGGTTATGATCTCTGCCATCTCATCCGCACTGACACCATGGTTCATCGCATTGGTTATGTGATACTTGAGAGAACCGTCGAAAATGCCCTTCGTAACCAAAGCCGTCACTGTTATTATGCTTCGTTCCCTTGTTGAAAGTTCAGCTTCCCTTGACCAGACCTCACCAAAAAGCACATCATCCTTTAGCTCTGCAAACTTCGGGGCAAATTCTCCCAGTGCATCTCTACCTGCAGTCTGTTTTTTCATTCATTATCCTCCTCAATCTTTTGCTTCTTTAGTATCCATTCAGAAGATCATCCGGTCATGCAACTGATGGAAAATCCGACGGCTAAAATCTAAGGTAGTTTGTACAGCATAAAAGGCAACTCCCGCACTGCCATACTTATCTCATTGCGTGATTGACCCTTCCCATACGTTTGTATCAGACACTTTCCCTCCACATTGACTATCGATTCGACTGGTGTTAAACTCCAACTGAGAGTTCAAGTTGATTCTACAACTTAAAGTCAACTTCAAGTCAATAGACTGTTTAATTCTATTCTTATCATGGAGGATTATTATGATATATACGGTAGGTGAAGCTGCAAGACAGATCGATGTAGCCGCTTCAACACTAAGATACTACGACAAGGAAGGTCTGCTCCCATTTCTGGAGCGGTCTGGCGGCGGAATCCGCATGTTCAAGGATGGCGACCTTTCATGGCTTCGGACCATCGAATGCCTTAAGAAGACCGGAATGCCCATAAAGGATATTAAGCACTTCATCGACTACTGCATGGAAGGCGATTCAAGGATTGATGAAAGGCTTGAAATAATAAGGGCACAGAGGGAATCAGTCATCAGGCAGATGGAGGAGATGCAGTCCATGCTGGACATGCTGAGTTACAAATGCTGGTACTATGAGACATCAAAGGAAGCCGGCACCTGCTCTATCCACGATGACATGAAGAAAGAGGATGTCCCCCCGGAATTCCACAAGTACCTGAATACAAAGCTATGACAATACCCCCCGGGCCATCTATCCAGGATAGGCCGAGGGGTATTTCCTTAACTTTTAAATCAATTCACCTAATGCAGCCAAGTATCATGTCCCTTACTTCTTCTCTAGTAAGCACATCGTCATCTTCAAACCCGTCGAGCGCATTCAAAATTTCGGTTTTCTCAGGAACTTCTGCGATTTCATTGAAAGTAGCAGCAATGCCAAACTTTGCATACATTTCTTCAGTTGCTGCAATCCCCTCTTCAATCACCTCCGCCTTTGACTTTCCGACAGCGTCTACCCCCATTACATTCACTGCATAGCTGTATGCGGTGTCGCTGTAATGCTTCACGATTCCCCTCAGCCATTTGGGGAATATGACCGCAACCGCCTGACGGTAATTCACACTGAAAAGCTCCTCAGCGATAGTCTCACATCCGTATAGCGACCATGCCCTTAATTTTCCTGCATTGAGCATTCCTGACGTATTTACCGCAGAAGCCCACATTAAGTTAGCCCTGGCATCATAGTCAGATGGTTTCTCAAGTACGGTCTCAAGGCTGTCCACTATTGTCTTCATCACTGTCTCGGAAAAGCCTTCGGCAATCCTGCTGCTTCCCCCAAAGTAATTTGAGTATACCTGTGCAAAAGTCACCAAAGCGCCATATGCGGTTTCCTTCATGCCTACAGAATATGTCAGCTGAGGATTGAGAATTGCGAAATCAGGGAACATGCCGTACAGTGATCCCCTTTCTCCACCTTCTCCTTCTTCAATCTCAGCAGCGGCATCCACCTCGGAGCCTCCTGACGGGAATGTCGGGATTTCTCCTACTGGAAGCATCGGTCTGCCATCAGGCTTTATACTTCCAGAAAGGTAATCCCACAGATTGTCGTTCTTCGCTCCGAAAGCGATTATCTTAGCCATGTCCATGCAGACACTGCCACCTATCCCTATTACGACATCTACACTTTCCTCTTTGCAAATCTCTATGGCTTCAAGCACCCTATCGTAAAGCGGTCTTGTGTTTCCTCCAAAATCAACATGGGAGATCCCGTTTTCAGTCAGGATCCCGGTGATCTTGTCATAGCCGCCGCTTGACTTCAGAGAACTGCCTCCATATACGAGCAATACCTTTGTACCGTGCTTCTTTATCTCACCAGGAAGCTTTTCCAATGAACCGCTTCCAAAATGTATCCTGACAGGATTGCCATAAGTAAAATCCAGCATTTTTCGACCTCCCTCAAACACTGCTGAAATGATATCCTTTTTTCAGCATCAGATCTGAATCAGCTCATAAGCCATTGTTCCGAGTCCTATCTTATCGGCATGCCTGAGTGATGCCCTGCCCTTTTCAAAAAGCTGTTCACCGCTGTTTTTCTGTACGAGCTCCAGGCAGGCTGTATCCAAAGCGACCGGATCCTTTGATGCAAGGACTCCGATATTTCCTGTTATTGGCTCCATGTGCATTCCAGCACAATCGCATTCCTGCGTGATGTTATGCACGAAGGTTATGTAGATGTTGTCCTTGTCCTTGTCCTTGGATGCTCCATATGCATATTCCGAAAGCTTTTCCAGAAAGTGTGAGCCAGTCCATGTATTTCTTATAGCACCGGTAGGACATACAGCGATACATCCGGCACAGCCTATGCATTTGCTGCTGTTGATGACAGCGGAATCCACGATTTCAATCGCACCATAGTTGCACTTTTTGACGCAGATTCCGCAGGAGATGCACTTCTCCGCCTTTACTACAGGTGATATTCCAGAATGCTGCTCAAGCTTTCCGCCTCTTGCCGCAAATCCCATGGCGAGCTGCTTCAAAGCACCGCCGAATCCAGCTTCTATATGTCCCTTGAAATGGCTCATAACAAGGAATTGTCCATAATTACCATATGCCTTGCCGATTTTACAGCTCCTGAGGTATTCCTTGTTTATTTCAATCTCGTTATACTCGGTACCGATGTCACCATCTGCTATTATGATAGGTATCTGATCGAAGCCATGAGCCTTTGCAGTCTCAAGATGGACCTCCGTCGTTGTCCTTGAACCCCTGTAAAGGACATTCGTTTCGATATAGGATGGTGAAACACCCTGTTCCTTCAGGTAGTCTATGGTCTCATCGTAGCAGGCAGCGGGAATAAAAGTCTTATTCCCCTTCTCACCGAAGTGAACCTTTATAGGGACTTCCTTGTCAAAACTGTGCCCTGTTTCTTCGACTACCTTCTTCAGAAGATCCAATGCATCCTTCCCCAGCTGGTCATAATCAGATTTCACGTTCTCGATAAAGTATACTTTGCTCATTTTAACACCTTCACCCTACAAATTTTTGTATTTTTCGATACCTTTTTTCAGCCTCTCGAGTCCATCGATTAAACGCTCTCTCGGACAGGCAGCATTGATCCTGATGAAGCCTTTCCCCGACTCCCCGTAGGAATCCCCTGCAGAGACATATATTCCTGCTTCTTCCCTCAGGTACCTGCACAACCCTTCCGTATCCTTGGTAATGCGTCTAACGTCAACCCAAAGAAGATATGTTGCATGTGCCTTTACCAGATGCAGCTCCGGTAACAGAGACTCAATGAAGCCCGCAGCAAACCTTCTATTTTCAGCCAGATATGAGTTGAGTTCATCAAGCCATTCTTCACCCTCTGTAAATCCAGCGATTGTCGCTTCCATTGCAATCGCATTCGGCTCAGCTACCTCGTCAGTATTCAAAGCCCTGTTCATCCTGTGTCTGAGTATGGCATTTGGAACTATTACTGCTGCTGTCTGGAGGCCTGCGATGTTGAATGCCTTGGTAGGCGCGATGCAGGTAATGCTTATGTCCGCACATTTGCCTGATACGGACGCGAATGGGATGTAGCCATGCCCATCATCCGTAAGGTCGCAATGTATCTCATCAGAGATCAGAACAACGCCATGCTTATGGCAGATTTCTCCTATCCTTTCAAGTTCAGCCCTATCCCAGACCTTACCGACCGGGTTATGAGGATTGCAAAGAATCATCATCGTTGTCTGCGGATCCGAAAGCTTTTCCTCAAGATCAGAGAAATCAATACTGTATTCTATGCCATCATAGATGAGCCTGTTCTCAACCACATTCCTGCCGTTGTTGAGGATCGAATTGAAAAATATGTTGTATACCGGAGTCTGAACCAGTATGTTCTCACCAACCGTAGTCAACTTCCTGACTGCGCTTGAGATCGCAGGAACAACTCCAGTGCAGAAAATCAGCCAGTCCCTGTCTACCCGGAAGTTATGCCTTCTTTCCCACCAGATTCCTATTGACTTGTACCAGTCATCAGGGACTGTCGTGTAGCCGAAGATTCCTTTTCTTACCTTCATCTCGATCGCTTCTATGATTTCAGGGGCTGTCCTGAAATCCATGTCCGCAACCCACATCGGCAGGACACTATCTTCAACATCCCATTTCATGGAATTCGTATTGCGCCTGTCAGTCATTACTGAAAAGTCATACCGCATGTTTCATTTCTCCAGTCATGACCCTAGTATTCCTGGGATCGACTTTGGTCTCGTCGATGATAAGCTCCCCTATGCCATCTGCCCTGATAATGCCTCCTGACGGATTCATTACGCTGTCAATTTGCCCTATGATATCAGCATCTACGGTAGAGTACTCGAATGCAAGTGTTGTATTCAAAAGTATGCAGTCCTTCATCACAAGGTTCTCGATATAGCACAATCCCTGCAGACTTTCTATGGTACAGTTAACGAAGGTAAGGTTCCTTGAGTTCCAGCCCAGGTACTCACCTGATATGTATGAATCACAGACCGTCACATTCTCGCAGTTCCAGAATGCATCCTTGGAGAGCAGCTTCGCATTTCTTATTTCAATGTTTGAACCTCCATCAAAGGCATAGTTTCCAAACAGCTGGAATCCGTCTACCTTGATATTCGTGCTGTTCATGCCGAAGTAGTCACCCTTGGCTGTGACATTCTCAAGGACTATACGGTCACATTTCCACAGTGTCTCCGCTGCATTTGGCATTGACACATTCTTAAGTCTGATTCCCTTTGATCGCCTGAATGTCTTTGGTGCTTCAATGATTGAATTTGATACTGCAATATTTTCAGTATACCAAATTCCTGACCGTGCCATCTCAAAAAGGGTGCTTTCATCAACAACAATGTCCTTACTGTACCATAACGGATACTTCCACTTGAACGAGCTGTGGCAGATCCTGATATTCCTGCTCTCCTTGAGAGGTGATTCGCCGTCAGCGAACGTCGAATACGCAATATCAAGGTCCCTTCCCTGAAAAAGAGCCCTTTCGCCGGTCATCATCTGATTCTCTATTGATTTCAATTAATTTTCCTCCTTGCAAAATACCTGTTCAGGCATCAGCCAGCATCCCATTATCATGGATTGCCTCGGTGCCTGCCTCGATTGCCTCATGGTAGTACCTTATCTTGCGCTCTATGGTATCCATGACGCTGTCAAGCTCTTCGATCTGCCGTCTTACGATTTCCTTCCTTTCCAGGAACATCTCCAGGCGCTCACTTAACGTCCTGTCACCCTCCCTGCAAAGGTCGAAGTATTTCCTGATGTCCTTTATCGGCATCCCCGAACTCTTCATGCAGTTGATCATATTAAGGCGCTGAAGGTCCTTTTCGCTGAAAACCCTTGTACCTGCAGGTTTCTTTTCCATAAATGGCAGGAGCCCTTCCTTGTCATAGTAACGCAGGGCAGAGGCAGCTACCCCCATTTTCTCGGCAGCCTGGCTTATCGTGTATTTCATATCCATCCCTTCCGGTCATGCGTCTGACCCTTTTTATCCTGCAATCTTCATTCTTATAGGTGATATCCTCAAATAAAAAGAATGAAGTGGACTGACAGGATTATCTGCGATTCTCAGTAAAATGCCTCAAGCTTCCAAATTTGGATCAGGTCCGTCCATTGGGCTTGTTTTGATTCTATAACTTGAAGTTAACTTTAAGTCAACAGGTTTTTTCAATATCTTGATATTTTTCAATCCGTCATTGAGTCCAACGGGATAAATCTCAGGGTTTCGCTTCCAGCATTCTGGATCCGGTATGATAGGACCATTTCAATTAAAAAATCTATTTTGTGATTTTGAAGCGTCAGGTACTTGCGCTATAAAACATAACGTGTTATGTTTTATTCATCGCACTTAACCTGGCATACTAGGTCGACCAATCAACAGGAGGTAAACGTTATAATGAAAGACAAGACCAAAGGCTCACGTTTCTTTGCAATTACTACATCCCTTCTCCTTTTCTTCACCATACTCATCTGGGGGTTCCAGAGCGACTGGGGCCAGATAAAGATCAGAAGGCTTACACTCATCGGAAATGATGGAATCAAGATCAGCGCCCTTGCCTACATTCCTGTCACAGCGACCAATGAGTCCAAGGCACCGGGCATTCTCATCAACCACGGGAGGTCCAATCATGCCCACAGCAACGACACCTGGAGCATGGAGCTTGCACGCCGCGGCTATGTGGTAATAAGCCCAGACCTTTCTGGCGGCGGAGAATCGGACATCACTAACCGTTCTGCACAGTCCGTGGTCTGGGCGAAGTACCTTCAGAGCCTTGACATAGTGGATGCGGAGAGCATTAACCTCATCGGGTATTCTGCAGGCTGCGGGACAAGCCTTGACGTTGCTAAGGCCATGCCTGACAGCATCAGGTCCCTGACTCTGGTCTTCGGTCCTTTCATGGCCAAGATAAGCGGACATGACCTTACAAGCTTCAAGAACCAGGAGTTCGGCATCATAAAGGCTCTTGAAGACCAGTATGATTTCAATTTCCTTGGTAATCCTGCCGCATCCCGATCGGCGACAGCGAAGATGTTCGGGATCAGCGAGGATATAGTAAATGGAGGAACCTATGCATTAAGCGGTGGAAAAAACCTCACCTACATCGAGGTTGACGGAGCCCTTCACCAGACCGGAAACATAAGCGGCTCAGCAATAAGCTCAATTGTAGGTCAGATCGGACGTGTCGCTCCGGCACCGCTTAAGCTTGAGCAGTCTGACCAGGCATGGGTATGGCAGCAGGTCTTTTCAGGAGCTGCCTGCGTGACCATCCTGTTCTGGCTCGCATCCATGATTAACCTTCTCATGCAGAATCCTTTCTTTGCCACCATCGGCAATGATCTGCCTGCAAAGAAGCCGATTGCCGGTCTTAAGGCCTGGTCTAAGGACATACTCTTCAGTGTCATGATACCGATTCTCCTCTTCATCCCGGTGTCTGCATATGGCATGGCCTGGACGGCGAATTCAAAGGTATTGACAGCGAACGCACTGACAGGGATCATGTGCTGGCTGCTTGTCATCGCAGCGATCTCAACCGTCCGTATGGTCATAAGGCACAGAAAATCAAAGAAGGAAGGTTCACCCCTTTCACTCGGAAGCTACGCGCTTGGTGCTGACGGCACAAGCAGGATCGACTGGTCAAAGCCCGCAAAGGCGCTTCTCATAGGGATAATCTGTGTTACAGCAGTATTCGTCTGGCTTGCGATAATCGAATCGGTTTTGGGAATCAACTACCAGGTATGGAACCTTTCTACATACCTCAAGCTTAGTCCTGCCAGATTCATTCGGGCCATTCCATATGTGCTTATAATATTTACGGTGATGCTCGTCGGAAACATGAACCAGAGGATCCTCCCTTCAACCGGCAACGAGAGGAAGGACATGTGGATCGCTGTAGGCGTCAACTCTTTCCTAACTGCAACTGCACTTTTCATCCTTCTTCTTGTCCAGTATGGCGGAAGCCTTATGATCGGAACGGGTGAGACACTCATTCCCCAGATGGACCTTGGGCTTGCCTCAGGCACCAGCGTCGGTGCTCTGGATTTCGCCTTCGGATACTGCTACATGATGGGAGGAACTACTGGAATTGTCACATACATCTACAGGAAGTATGGAAACATATGGGCAGGAGTCATACCGGCTGCGATATTTGCCGGTCTCGTAACAACAGCAGGATTCACACTCATGAGATAGGCTTTGCCATTTCTCTCAGGCAGCCCAATTGCAGGGGCTGCCTTTCCAATTGACGATGGTTGGCTGTAAAGGTAAACTAATGGAAGAACATCCAAAGAGGAGAAATACCTGATGCAGCACGAGTTAAAGTATCAACAGCAAAAATCAGAAAATACCCGGGCATTGCTGATATCAACAGCAAAGAGGCTATTCAGGGAGCAGGGCTACGAATCTGTAGGAGTCCGTGAAATCGCTGCTGCTGCCGGAGTCACCACCGGGACCTTCTATTATTACTTCAAGACAAAATATGACATCCTCGATGCCATATACAAGCATACTGACGAGACCTTCGACGAGATGTTCAGAAAAGGCTTTTCAGCAGAAAACATACCCGGAAAGATCATCGAGTTCTTCAGCACAAGCATGGCTGACCTCATTGAATCTGACGGCAGGGAGTTTACAAGGCACAGGATGCTTCAGATGCAGATACACAGCAGCAGGGAGAACTCCCTGTACATCAATGTCATAGAACTGATAAAGCGGGGTCAGGCTGCCTGCGAGATTGATTCCAGTAAGAGTGCCGAAGAGATCAATGACTTCATCTTCCTGGTCTTCAGAGGCGTACTGTATGAGTGGTGTGTGACGGATGAACCTTTCGGCCTCCATGAGTCACTTAGGAAATGCATCACCTATTCCCTTCAGCCATTTCTGATATGATCCCTGAGGTTATCCAAAGGGTTCCCTCAGACGCCTGATCAGACTGCTTCATGCAATAAAAAAATCGCTGAAAACCACATGGTTTCCGGCGATTTTTTCATGGATATGCTTTATTGCCAATATTTCGGTTTCTTTAGAAGAATAGCTCTCCAGCCTTGTAGCCTGCTGGCAATTCCTCTTCTGTAAGGAACTTGAAGCTCTCATCCCTTAATATGGGAAGGAACGCCTCGTATGGTGTCCTTGGGAACTCGCAGGCATAATTGCTTGCCCCGAACCACTTGCCTTCCTTGCTGCTCAGATTGAGGTTTCTCGCGAACTTGGTGTAGTTCGAGCAATCATGGACTGCAAGGTCCCACTTCTCATCATCGGCTATCTTCATGAACTTGAGTGTCAGTTCCCTGCTCCAGATCGGGGAAACATATCCCTGTCTGCAAATATACATGTTCTCTCCGTAGTAATTGTCAATGTTGTTCTCGTTAAGGTGCAGCTCCGCACAGTTTATGAAATCCAGCTTCGTATCGAGTATCGCCTGCTTCTTCCTGAAGAAGCCTTCGAAGAATTCGGGTGTCATTGGAGTCTCAATACCAACATTCTTGATGTACTTTTTGGCTATTCTTATATTTTCAATTACCTTGTCGGCGCAGTTGGCTGCACCCAGGTTGAACCTAAGCTCATCAAGTCCCGCTTCACCCAAAGCTTTCAATGACTCCTCCGTAGCAAGGATCCCGTTGGTATACAGGTGCTGGTGAATCCCGGCTTTCCTGAACTTCCTTATCAGCGGGTAGTACTTCTCAATCTCCATAAAGGGTTCAAGGTAGACATAGGATATTCCGGTTGGTTTCTTGTGTATTGACAGCAGAAGATCGATGTCCTTCTCGTAGAACTTTGTTCCGCCGATCTCCCACATGCCTTCTCCAACAGGAGGTATGTCGTCAAGTCCTCCGTAGTTGTAGCAGAACTTGCACTCTATGTTGCACTTGTTCGTCTTCCTTATGGCGCTGAGTCCAGTACCAAGAAGGCATGAACGGCATCCGTTCGGGAACTTGCTGTCGTTTCCAACGTAAAGGGTCCTGCCCTCAAGGTTCTTCAGGTTTCCGATCTCTGACATCAGCATGTCATTCCTGTAGTCTATAGCTTCCTCGATCTGAGCAAATGTTGCATAGACTATCTCCTGCTGCTTTATCATCAGCTCCTCATCTTCAGGCAGCTCTGCGAAAAACTCAAACCAAACCAATGCATCTTTCTTTGAAATCTTCATTCTCAATCCTCCAAATATATCCTCTTTATCATGTGCCGCTAATTCTCTGGCAGCACTGCAAAACACCAATGTGCATGAACACTTCCCATGATGATCCTAATGTATCCATTACTATCCTTCAATCATCCATGTTGAATGATAGCACGAAAACCAATATAATCCAATCTAATTGGCAATTCATTGTCATCTGCAAAATCCACATTCCTTCTTATACTGCCTAAAATCCCGTCGAAATTTGTAACAACAATCACTCAGAGAGTGATATGTCGAATGATTCAAATAT
>NZ_AXUN02000209.1 GCF_000495435.3 Youngiibacter fragilis 232.1
ATCCTGTCCATCGCGTATTTCCTGATACTGGAAGACCGGAATTCGCTAATCCGTTTCCCGAAATGGGACAGGACACACTACCGCCCGCATGGTAGCAGCATTTCTGCCCAGAGAAGCAGCGACCTATTTGCGTCAATCACTGAAGAGGGCAAGCTTCGATTCTTCGGTCTTCAGGGGAAAAGGCGGATGGAGAACGAATACTGGGCATATGACACAACAAGTATCTCCTCTTACTCAGAGTCATTGAAACAGGTGAAGTATGGAGTTAATAAGGACAATGACCCATTACCGCAGATCAACCTAGCACTGCTATTCGGAGAAGAATCAGGACTGCCATTCTATTTCAGGAAGCTTGCTGGGAACATAAGCGATGTCAAGACACTCAAGAAGCTGCTTGCGGACTTGAAGAGCCTTGATTATGGTAAGGTAAAGCTGGTAATGGACAGAGGATTCTACAGTGAGGATAACATCAACTCCCTGTATCAGGGCAACCTGAAATTCCTGATATCCGCTAAGGTATCGCTGAAGCTTGTGCAGAAGGAACTGAATAAGGTCAGGGATAGCATAAGGACGAGGATCAACTACAACTCGACTTACCAGCTTTATGCTCATTCGAATACAGTCGAATGGAACTACTCACAGAGGAGGCCTCAGAAGGGCGATGTCATCAAGGACACAAGGCGCATGTACCTCCACATATACTACAACAGCGAAAAGGCACTGGAACACGAAAACCGATTCAACGAGATGTTGGATATGCTGGAAAGTGAACTTACCACAGGAAACAGGAGAGCTGAGAATGAGAAGCAGTATGCAAAATACTTTGACATATCAGAAACTCCGGTACGAGGAATCAAAATCGTCCCCAGGCAGGATGCGATAACCAAGGCTGAGCAGGACTATGGCTTCTTTGCACTAATGAGCAACGAGATAAAGGATCCTATCAAAGCCCTGGAGACCTACCGCAACAAGGATCTGGTCGAGAAGGCGTTCGGCAACCTGAAGGAAAGGCTTAACTTAAGAAGAACAGCAGTATCCTCGGAAAGTTCGCTTGATGGAAAGCTGTTTGTCCAGTTCGTGGCTCTTATCTATATGTCGTACCTAAAAAAGAAGATGTCTGACGAACGTCTATTCCAGATATACACCATGCAGGAGTTATTGGACGAACTTGATGTCATCGAAGCGTTTGAGAACCCTGGCAACGCGCTCAGGATAGGTGAAGTTACCAAAAAGCAGGAGGAACTGTATAAGTCATTAGGAGTAAAGCCTCCTAACACGTTATAATTTTTCGGGGATTTAGGATTCACAGCACTGGCCATAACCCGGATGAGAAGCTCTCCGGTTTTTGGCAATGGCTTCCTGACTTCTGCTATCTTAAGGACTTCAGGTCCTCCGTACCGGGTACAAATTACTGCTTTCACATGAGTTCCCTCCTTCAAAATCTATTCTGGAAGAGATCAATGCAATATTATGTGAGATAAAATGTATATTACTAATCTTCTTCCAAATGTTCGTGCTGTTGTTCCTTATAATCCTTGAGATTGTATCATAGATTGTTGAGTATTTTATGAACTAAAAGCTGCTGTTTCGATAGAATCATGCAAGATAGCGTCAGAGATAATCCGCTCGATGCATCCATGACGTGAGTAAATACCCATACCAGGGCATTTCTCACATAAGCCGAATTGTCCTTGAAAATAATATGACCTACTGTTAATCTCTGGGATTTTGCCAACAACACTCAAAAAACGATCACACTACGTGTGTTACCTTTGTGGAAAGGATGAATCTGCGAGATTTGTGATCTTCTGGCTAGAAGGCTGGAATATTCATCAGTTATTGAAAGAAACATATTATCATCCCTATCCTCACAAATAATGATTGCATAAAATAACCTGCATATAACGAAAATAAAAATATTTGCAGGTAAATCCATTACTTGTTTAGCTCGAATTATAAATTCGGATTTCAATATATGATCTTTTTAGTGATTTGGCTATATTTTATTAAGTGATTTGGCTATATTTTATTAAGTGATTTGGAAATTTTGGTTTTCTGAGAAAGACCATTATAAACTCTTTTTTCTCATTAATGAGTCAGTAATACTGAAGGATAGCTTGGATAAGATTATGAAACATAAGATCTATATTATGTTAGGGCTTTATGTATGAATAGCCATCATTTTGCTTAATTGCAATTTCAACTACCCCTGCAGGTACAATGGTGATGAAGGTATGGAGGTCAGTTGCATTTACCTTGTGTGCCTTCAATGCATTGTTGCATGCTGCTATAATGACACCCTGATCAGCAATGACCTTCAACTTCTCATCAAGTGTATCTTCTGATGAAGCACGATTGGAAAGTTCAAGGACGGCTTCGCCATTTGCGACAATCTCTATTGTGAATGGGATATTCTCCGACTTGCCATAGTCGAGCATGTTCATGACGTTTGCGACTGTCATATTCCAGTTGACGGATCGGTCTATGTGAAATAGTACGTTCATTTTCAATTTACCTCCTGACTTGTAATAATCTGAGGACCAGGAAGGGTCATCTGTAACAAATAAATTATAAATATCGAATATGAAATGGATGTTATGAAATGATAGCTATACAGTAACATTTACTAAATCACCCGCTTAAGAAGCACAGAGATTATAAAACTCTGTAGATTTCCGGGGATTTATTTCAGTGGCATTATAGCTTAGACTGAATTTGGGTTGTTCTGGAACGCACACCGCGATATAGTAGCATTAAAGCGATAAGGGGTATAGATAAGGACATTGATGACCCTGGATGATTTGACATGGCTTCCTGGGACGGAGAGAGCCTCCTTGGAGATTCACTTATGAAGATAAGAAAAGAGTTAAGATGTTCCGGAAGATAGGAGAAATGACTTATGGGAAGAACTAAAGCTGTAGACACAGGAATACTTGAGGCATACTTCACCCCGCAGACCTTTGTGCTGGATGAAGTCGAAAGGATGCAAGACGACAATGTCACCACATGGGCTGACGCATTCAAAGAGGACAGATATAAGGCTCTTTATCACCTGGGTTTTTCAAACAGGGAGAAGTGGTTTTCACCATCAATTGAATATCTGCACCTTATTTCTGAAATGCTCATTAGAAAGCTTGGACAGCAGCCTGACATTGAGCTGAGCCGGGATTCTGTGGAGGTATCCCTGAGCGATGATGAGGTCACGGATCTTGTCGAAGGGCTTCCTTTCGTCATCGGTATGGAGCATGTCAATGCAGAGTGGGTGAGAAGACTCGGGAACAGGCTCCTTGATGTGTTCAAATCTGAGATAAGAGAATATGAAGGGTCTGTAGCAAGGTACTTCCTGGACCATCATGCGAACATAAACGTGGTTGGAAGGGTATTCTTCCATCTTGTGGAAAATGCAGGCTCTTCTTACCCGTTCGCATTCATGGCAACATATACGACAAAGCCCGTGAAGAGCAAGCGTGCAGTGCATACTCCGCTAAAGAACGCACTGGCCGAATTCGAAGGGGACGAGAAGATGCTTTTGTCGCTTATAGCGACAGTCATCAAGGCAGCGGAGAAGAGCGACTTCATATCAGGGCTCCTTGAAAGCGGGGAGCTTTTCGCACCACTAAAGCTTACAGCGGAGGAGGCATATACCTTCCTGAAGGAGCTTCCACTATATGAGGAAGCGGGTATAATGTGCAGGGTTCCTGACTGGTGGAGGAAGAGGAGCAACAGCGTCAGGCTTTCAGTTACGGTAGGTCAGAAAGAGCCTTCCAAGGTTGGGCTTGGTGCAATTATGGACTTCATGCCTGAACTCAGCATAGGTGACGATACCATTACTGAGAATGAGCTCAGGGCTTTCCTTGATATGGCGGAAGGGCTTATACAGTACAAGGGTAAATGGGTGGAGGTTGACAGGAAGAAGCTTGAGACAATACTTGCAGCTTTTGACAAGGTGAAGGACCTCTCAGAAGATGAGCTGTCCCTCGGAGAAGCAATGAGGCTTGAGCTTGACATGGATGAGCTCCTGAAGATACCTTCCGATGAGATCGAGGTTAGAGTATCCAGCGGACAGTGGCTGAAATCACTGAAAGAGAAGCTTGTAAGTCCAGAAAAGCTGGAGAAGCTCGATACAGCTGATACATTCCATGCAACTCTAAGAGGTTATCAGGAAACCGGGTACAGGTGGCTTACCCAGATGTCTTCATTGGGCCTTGGCGCCTGCCTTGCAGATGACATGGGACTGGGAAAGACTGTACAGATGATAGCGTTCCTCGAATATCTGAGGGGACAGGGGCGAGGCCCCATGCTCCTAGTACTTCCTGCATCACTTATTGGCAACTGGCAGAACGAGATTGAAAGGTTCGCGCCTCTCATGCCGTATCAGATACTCCACAAGAGCGAACTGAAGAACGCTGAAGCGCTTGAGATAGCTGATGGAAGGTTCCTGTACATGACTACCTACGGAATGGCCCTGAGGATGGAGGGACTCAAGGAAAGGAAATGGGACTGTCTGATCCTTGATGAGGCCCAGGCTATCAAGAACCCTGGAACAAAGCAGACAAAGGCCATAAAGGCCATTCCTTCCAGGATGAGGATAGCGATGACAGGTACGCCAATAGAAAACAGGCTTGGTGACCTCTGGTCGCTATTCGACTTCCTTAACCAGGGTCTGCTTGGATCTGCGAAAGAATTTACAGAATTCACCAGGGAGCTCCAGGACAGCACCGCAGGCTATGCGAAGCTGAGGAAGATGATCCAGCCTTTCATCCTCAGGAGGCTGAAGACCGACAAGACCATAATCTCAGACCTGCCTGACAAGCTTGAGATGAACGAGTATACGACGCTTTCGAAAAAGCAGGTCGCCCTTTACAAGCAGCTCCTTGCAGACATTGAGAGCAGGCTCATGGAGTCTGAAGGCATAGAGAGAAAAGGCCTTGTGCTTGCAAGCATAATGAAGTTCAAGCAGATATGCAACCATCCTGACCAGTACCTTGGCAGAGAGGAATTCAAGGCAGAGCACAGCGGGAAGTTCGAGCAGCTAAGGGATATTTGCGAGACAATAAGGGACAAGAGAGAGCGGGTTCTCGTATTCACCCAGTTCAAGGAAATGACGGAGCCTCTTTCGGAATTCCTTGCAACCATATTCTCAAAGGAGGGGATGGTGCTGCATGGAGAGACACCGGTCAAGAAGAGAAAGGAAATGGTCGAGAAATTCAACGGGGAAAGCTACGTGCCATACATGGTCCTTTCATTGAAGGCTGGTGGAGTTGGACTTAACCTCACTTCAGCGAACCATGTCATCCACTTTGACAGGTGGTGGAATCCTGCTGTTGAAAACCAGGCTACGGACAGGGCATTCAGAATCGGGCAGACAAAGGATGTAATGGTCCATAAGTTTGTGACAAGAGGTACTATAGAGGAAAAGATTGATGAGATGATAGCTGAGAAGCAGAAGCTGTCAGGAGATATCCTGGGATCTTCCGGTGAACAGTGGATAACTGAATACAGTAATGAAGAGCTGATGAAGATGTTCGCGTTAGGTGGTGACCTGAAATGAGATATGGATCAGGATTTGGGAACTATGTTTCAGCCGAAGAGAAGAAGGCAAAGGCAGCAAAGTCACTTTCAAAGCTCAAGAAAAAGGATGCTTTAGTGGAGCCTGTCATAATCGAGGGAAGGACACTGGCAAAAAGCTGGTGGGGAAAGGCCTGGAACACAAACCTCGAGAGCTATGCAGACTACAGCAACAGGATAGACAGGGGAAAGGCCTATGTCAGGAGCAATGCAGTACTGGATCTGAAGATCACCGATGGAGAGGTCCATGCCAGGGTCCAGGGCAGCAGAGCCAAACCCTATGAAGTGAAGATCAGTATCGATGCTTTGGATGAGAAGAAATGGAAGAAGGTCACTGAACTTTGCAACAACAGGATAGGCTCACTTGAGGAGCTTGTCGAAGGCAAGTTCCCAAAGGAACTGGAGGTGCTTTTCACAGACAGGAAATACGGCATGTTCCCTTCACCGAAGGAGATACACTTCGACTGCAGCTGTCCTGACTGGGCATCAATGTGCAAGCATGTGGCAGCAACCCTGTATGGTGTGGGGGCAAGGCTTGACAAGGATCCCATGCTGTTCTTCGTGCTCAGGGGACTTGACGGTCAGGAGCTCATAAGGAAGTCAATGGAAAGCAAGATAGAGAGCATGCTTAAGAATGCAGGCAAGAAGAGCAGGAGAGAGATTGCAGAAAAGGACATAGCAGGACTTTTCAAGCTTTAAGAGGCTATCCCATCGCAGATGAAATTGCGGAGGTTAAGATATGGGCAGAAGAGACAGGGTAAGATATACCCTTAGTGACCAGAGAGGCCATGAACCGCTATCTGAATTTGACATAAGGATAATCATGAGGGCGGCAGACGACATTATTTCCGTTGCCGGTAGGACAATGCTGACCAAGATACTTAAAGGTTCGAGGGACAAGGACATACTCGAACACTCACTTGACAAGTGTCCGAGCTATGGAAAGTATGCAGAACTGTCGAATGATGAGATCACAAGGCGCATAGACTGGATGATCCTTCACAACTATCTGGAAATAAGCTACAACGGCAGGCTTCCGATGATAGTCTTCTCGGAGATTGGCTGGGAGATGTACAAGCCCCAGTATGCAGAAGAGCTCATGGTTAAGATACTAAGTGTGGCTGAGGAAGATACAGATGACCTGATAGCTCAGCTCAAGGTAACCAACAGGGAAGTAGTCGTGATGATCCTTGATGAGATCGCAGAGAGCAGGAACATCGGGCTCATAAGGTTCCTGAGGAGATGGGAGCTGGTTGAAGTTAAGAAGGTAAGGGCAATGATAAACGATACGATAGGGAAGCTGAAGTCAGTTTAGCGCTACTCGATGCGCTGACGCGTATCTGGCTTGATTATCCATTATTCTGACATGTGAGGCACCTTTCTTCCGGAAACTCTGGAAGAAAGGTGCCTTTTGTATCTTTGCGGTCATATTGGAGTATTATTGTGAAAACCGGAACAAATAGCTGAGAAAAAGTTAAGTATACAAATAAAGAATTGAAATTTGACCTGCGTCAATTAAATGTGAATGACCCCGGCCTATAATGAAACCAATAAAAGGAAAGAAGGGGAAAGACATGTCAAAGCAGTTTACATTCGGTGGGGAAATGAAAGGTAATCTTAAGAAGCTGGACCTATATGTCCCGGTCGTTGAAAGGGTACATGGGGGTCACCATCCGGAATTCCATGAGGTCAGAAGGCTTTATGATGAGGTCGCAAGGAAGATCAGGGAAGGGAGGCCTGAGCTTAATGAAGAGTTCGCTAGGCTGCGTGAGGTAACAGGCAACTATACTGTTCCTGGAGACGTATGCGAAAGCTACGAGGTAGTTTACAGCATGCTTGCGGAAATCGACAAGGCATACAGTGAGTAGTGTGAGCTATGAGAAAATGGAAGGGGTGATTTGAATGCAGAGATTCATATTGGGCAGGAAAAATCAGATAACCTTGGTAAGTGCACTGCTGATAGCCATAGCGTTCACCTCTGAACTGGTTTTTCATAATGAAGATATGTTTGAAATGGCATTGATCATCGCTTCCATATCAGGGGCTTTGCCTATAGCTATACAGGCATTCCAGGCATTGAGGGTGAAGGTAGTCAGCATAGATGTCCTCGTAACCATCGCCGTTACCGCTGCGTTTTTCATAGGGAGCTTTGAGGAATCAGCCATTGTAACTTTCCTGTTCCTGTTCGGGGCATTCCTGGAGCAGCGGACACTTAACAAGACACGGTCAGCAATCAGGGAGCTGACTGAGATGGCACCGGAAAGTGCATTGAAGCAGATGGAAAGCGGTGAGTTTTTGGAAGTATCGGTGGATGAGGTCCAAGTGGGAGATATCCTGCTCGTGAAGACCGGTGCAAAGGTGCCTGTTGACGGTACGGTATTATCCGGAGACGGATATATCAACGAGGCGAGCATAACCGGTGAATCTGTTCCTGTGGACAAGGCCAGAGATTCCCAGGTATATGCAGGTACTATCCTTGAAAACGGAACTATCCAAATCGTTTCTGACCGTGTAGGTGAAGATACTACCTTCGGTAAGATCATAGAGCTTGTTGAAGAGGCCCAGGATTCAAAATCAGAGGCTGAACGCTTCATTGACAGGTTCTCCAGGAACTATACACCCATAGTGCTTCTGCTCGCATTTATCGTATGGCTGGTCTCAAGGGACATTGAACTTGCAATAACCATACTTGTCCTGGGATGCCCTGGGGCACTGGTAATCGGGGTACCTGTCTCAAACGTTGCAGGTATCGGAAACGGTGCGAAAAACGGGGTACTCCTAAAAGGCAGCGAGGTCATCCACGATTTCAGCAGGGTCGATACCATAGTATTCGACAAGACAGGCACACTTACTGCAGGGAATCCCGCTGTGGCTGAAATCGAGATCTATTCTGAAAACTCCGGTGAAATTCTTGGATATGTCGCAAGCGTCGAGAATGAATCAGACCATCCTTTGGCTAAAGCTATCGTTGAATACATTGGTGCGAAGGATTTCCATAAGGTCGAAGGCACAGATGTGGTAAAGGGTGGCGGAGTCATAGCCAATATTGCCGGTCACAGGGTTGCAGCGGGCAATATCGCACTTATGGAGCAGGAGAATGTCCATCTGAATGAGAAGGCACGAGAAGATGCTGCAAGGTTTGAGAAAAACGGGAATTCACTGGTCCTCGCTTCTGTAGATGGAGAACTGAAGGCATTGATAGGAATCCGTGACCAGATCAGACCCGGTGTCAAGGATGACCTGAAGAAGCTTAAGAAGCTGGGAGTAAGGAACCTTGTGGTGCTTTCAGGGGATAACCAGGGTACGGTCGACCTGGTGGCAAATGAGCTTGGTCTTACTGAAGCCCATGGCCATATGCTTCCTGCAGACAAAGCGGAATATATCAGGGGACTTCAGGCAAAAGGGAAGATCGTGGCCTTCGTCGGAGACGGAGTGAACGACAGTCCGTCACTTGCCCTGGCTGAAATAGGAATTGCAATGGGCAGTGGCACGGATGTGGCTATCGAGACTTCAGACATTGTCCTGATGAACTCAGACTTCAGCCGTTTGCCACACGCACTTGGACTTGCGAAGTCAACAGCAAACAATATGCTTCAGAACATAATAATTGCAATTGGTGTTGTGCTGGTGCTTCTTCTTCTTCTTGGCGTATTCTTCAGCGAATGGATGAACATGTCGATCGGCATGCTTGTGCATGAAGCCAGCATCCTGGTGGTAATCCTCAACGGCATGAGACTGCTGAGATACGGATTGAAATAAACAAGACAAATAAGTCATAAATAGAAGGAGAATGAATATGAAAAAGGCAACAATCCAACTGGAGACCCTTACCTGTCCGTCATGCGTACTGAAGGTTGAAAACGCTGTGAAATCAGTGGACGGTGTTGAGAAGGATAGCGTAAATGTGATGTTCAACGCAAGCAAGGTGAAGTTTGACTTTGACGAGGAGAAGCTTTCAGTAGAAAACGTAGTAAAGGCTATCACGTCAGTCGGATACGAAGTGAAGAAGTCCCAGGTAAAAGACAGGTAAGGAAAAGTAGTGAGCATTTTCTCCGAAGGATAATCAAACACACTTCTGGAGAATATGGGTTTTATGAATTACAGGAAAAGAGGCACCTGCTTCCAGATATTTGGAAGAGAGGAGCCTCTTTTTAGCGATCAGGGATTATTCAGTCTTGTTCCCGCTTCCCTTCATCATCATGAACATCATACCAACCATCATTATAGGGCAGATGAGGGAGACGAGCAGCGGTAAGAATCCGGTGGTTCCTGAAGCATAACCTGCTCCCCTTAACAGTGGCAGGACAAGGAAAAGGAGAAGAGGAGCTCCGCAGCACACAAGCATCATCAGCATATGTGACTTGTGACCCTTATGGCCTTTCTCTTCACTGTTTACGTTGTCTTCATCTTGGTTTCCGTGACAATTCATTGAATTCACCCTTTCAGCATTTCTTTTTGTTTTGCATACCCATTTGTTTTAGCATCACAATGTGGAGAACCTATGGAGACATACCGAAGTCCATACTCATAGTGGTGTTGATCATCGCAATGATGAAAATAAGCCCAGGCGTCCCGGATCCTATCGGGGAGGCTTGGGCTTTATGATCCTTATCCATCAGATTTGTGGAGCATTATCTTTAATTATGTCTATAAGTACCTCGTTCCTTCTTAGGAACGGAGGGATGAATGGAGGATTGTAGCGGGCAAGATAGAAGTTTCCTGTCGGATTCAAACCATTCTTAGAAATCCATTCAATCAGCTTCTTTTCATAATCCCTGATCTTGCTGTCACTGACAGTACCTGAAAAGGTGACTGAAGCTGCAAGCCTTGGGTCATTCTTCTTTATCCTTATCCTCTTGTTGACTGGTAGAGGAAGGGTATCTCCAGTAAGAGTACTAGGCATTACGAATTCGGTTGTTGCAGTTTGCTTACCCATCTCATTGAACACTGGAGTGGTCATGGAGATCTTCTTTTGCTCCTCATTGTTGCCGCTTATGTAGTCGAAAATTGTATTGAATCCACTGGAGCCATTGAGGCTTGTCTCCTCAACTGCAGCGGTATAGTAGGTGTCATACTGGCGCAGCTCGAAATTATCTTCCTTAATCAGAACCGTATATGGAGCAGTCTCGTATCTTGACATTGTAATTCTCTCCTTTGAGGGTTAAGCTGAAGGTAATGATATCCATGTCTTTATTATACTCCAGTCAAATTGGATTTTAGACATTGGAATGAGGGAGAAAGCTCGGAAAATAGAGGAATCCCTGATGAATGAAGCAAGGAGGTAAGCTATGGGAAAGGCGATTAGACCGAAGGTCGTAGTAAGCAGGTGTTTGGGCTTTGATACATGCAGGTATAACGGGCAGACGCTGCCGGACAAATTTGTGGATGCACTCGGAGAGTTTGTGGAATACAGGACAGTATGTCCTGAGGTTGAGATAGGACTGGGTGTGCCGAGGGATCCTATAAGACTGGTCCTTGAGAGAGGGGAGATGCTCCTCTATCAGCCGGCTACAGGAAAGGAATGCAAGCGGGATATGCTTGATTACACGGACAATCTGTTCAAGGATCTGTCAGATGTGGACGGATTCCTTCTTAAGGGAAGGTCGCCTTCCTGCGGGATAAAGGACGTCAAGGTATACCTGGGAAAAGAGAAGGCAGTAGGCTCCATAAAGGGTGTTGGAATATTTGGTGAGCAGGTTCTCCAGCATTTCCCCGGTCTTGCCATCGAAGAGGAGGGAAGACTAACCAACTACAGGATAAGGGAGCATTTCCTTACAAAGATATACATGCTTGCAAGGCTCAGGGAAGTTGAGAAGAAAGGCACCATGAAGGAGCTTGTAAAGTACCACGAAAGGAGCAAGTTCCTCCTTATGACGTACAGCCAGAAGGAGCTCAAGCTGCTCGGAAGGATCGTTGCAAATACTGAAAAGAAGCCTTTCAAGGACATGGTTTATGAGTACAGGACCCATTTCGGGGAAGCCCTTGCAAACCCACCAAAGCCCACAAACATCGTAAATACCCTGATGCATATGCAGGGCTATTTCTCTGACAAGCTGACTCCAAAGGAGAAGACTTTCTTAGCAGAGAACTACACCAAGTACCGGGATGGTAAGGTGCATATAGGGGTACCGGTGAATCTTCTGAGAGGCTACGCAATAAAGTACGAGCAGGAATATCTGCTTGACCAGTACCTTTGGGAGCCATTTCCAGAGGAACTGATGAACATAAGCGATACTGGCAAATAGTACCGGATAATTTCAGAAATCCCTGCATGTGGTTAAATGGATGGAAAAGCATTATGAATTAACCGTCTTATCTGTGAACTGTCAGTAAGACGGTTTATATGCATATATGATACTTGTGTCCCGAGGTTAATGTTGCAACTCTTAGAATTAACAATGTTCAATGAGATACGACAATATGTGATGTGAAAGACTTTACCTAACCACTTTAAACTATTCTGCCAGTATGACATCGGTTCGGGTTTTTGCTATTTCCTTAAGCTCATCTGTAAAGCCGTTGATGCTAAATAATATGTAGTGTTCATTACGCTGCTCTTTTTTCCACTCAACTGCCTTCGCTTTTGCTTCAAGTGCAGTTAATATATTGGCACCAACTTTACCATCCCAGTATTTGCATTCTCCAAAGATGATATCTTCACCATTGCTGTCATATGCAACGATGTCAATTTCCTTGTCACCGCTCCACCATCGGCCTGCCCTGTCAAATGTGAAGCTCCAGATTTTATCAGTATTAAATTTCCAAATTTCTTCCAGGCATATTTCCTCATAGACATGGCTGATATGGCTGTCGTTCAGATTGATTCTTATTTTTTCCGCCACAAAGTCCAAGTTTCCGGATTCTATGAACCTCATGTTAGGGTATACAAATTTAAACCAGAAAAGTATGAAGTTGTCTTTTATCCTATAAAGTCCTCTCTTGCTCTTCTCTGGATTCTCTTCAGTTATTGGCACCTGCCTCTCAAGAATATCAAGATCGATCAAAGTCTTCAGATACTTAGACAAACCGGTCTGTTTAACCTCAAGTGCTGTAGCTATCTTTCCCAGTTTCTGGTTTCCTGATGCGATGGTCCTGATTATGGAAAAATAGCTTCCGATTTCTGAAACTTCCTGCTGAAGCAGGAAGTTAGGTTCGTCATAAAGATAACTCTGTCTGGATAGGATATTCGTTTTGATTGCTGAATAAATATCAACATCATCAGAAAAAAGCTCGATATATCTAGGTACTCCACCAGTTACAGAATAGTATTCAATTAATTCCTTTCTCGTCTTATTCGGGTAAAATTCATGATAGTGGCTGAAACGGATCTGTTTCAGTTTTATCTGTCCTGTTCTTCTTCCAAACAAGGGACTTGAATAATGCAATGTCTGACTCTCCATCATTGAAACCAGGGATCCGCAGAGTATTACCATTATGTTTGCATCCCTAAGGATTGTGTCCCATATCTTTTGGAAAATGGAGGGGAAAGCTGTATTGGATTTTCCCAGGTACTGGAACTCATCAATAACCAGTATCAGTTTTTTACCATCAGTTTTTGAAAGGAGTGTCTTGAAGATTATCTCCCACTGGTCAATTTGAGAAAGCCTAAGAAGGTCATTGTTGCAAAAATCAGCTACTGCATCCTTGAATGAATTGCGGTTCTGAATTTCGCTCTCTTCCGTAACAAGGAAATACAGGGCTTTTTTATCTCTTATGAATTCATTGGATAGTTCAGTCTTTCCGACCCTGCGTCTGCCATAAAGTATGACCAATGAAGATCCTGGACGGCTATATTCTGCAGTTAAAAATTCCATTTCTTCCTGGCGGTCAACAAACTTCTTCAATTCAACCACCTCCTGTAATATTATTATACTTCAAGTTATTATAATTTCAAGTATAATAACTTGAGGCGTGCTAATGCTGTAAAGGTAAACAATCCACCAAAACTTCGGTTAGACAGGAACTGTCTAATTGAAATTTAAAAAATGTGTATTCCTCATAACATCAATAGATAATTCAGTGGGACTGGTTGACAAATATATCGGGCGACGATATATTAAATATAACGAGTCGCGATATATCGGGAGAGGAGTTATCAGATGGGAATGCCGTTGACTGAGTCAATGTATTACATATTATTGTCACTTATCAATCCTAACCATGGATATGGGATCATGCAGCAGGTTGAGGAAATGACAGAAGGCAGGGTAGTTTTGGGCGCTGGCACGCTATATGGGGCTTTGAGCACTCTCCTTGATAAGAAATGGATAGCCCTTTACAGTGCTGATGAGGAATCCAGGAAGAAAAAGGAATATGTTATAACGGGATATGGGCTTGCGGTATTGAATGATGAGATAGTAAGGCTGGAAGAGCTTCTTAATAATGGCAGGAAGGTGACGAGGAATGTATAGGTTCAGGCTGTACTATGACAAGGACAAGGAAGAGGAATATCTTAATGAGATGTCAGCTAAGGGTTACGCCATGAAGCACTATTTTCTTGGCTTATATCATTTCGAAGAGTGCAGTCCTGGTGAATATACCTACAGAATCGACCTGATAAATGACATGACCTCCAAGGAGAGGAAGGAACTATATGAGCTGGTGAGTGACTCCGGTGGTGAGCATGTCCAGTCCTGGGGATTCTGGGCCTTTTTCAGGAAAAAAGGGAAATTCGAGCTGTATTCAGACAGGGAGAGTCAGATTAGGCAGTATGAACGGATAAGGCTCGTATTCCTTGCCCTGGCATTACTTGAGGTCATTTCGGCAGTCACACAGTGGAAACGCCTTGGTTGGGAAGATACTACATCAGAACGTACCTTTGCTTTGATCTTCACTGCACTCTCCCTGATATTCATATACCAGGTCATTAAGGCAACAATCAAGATCAATAAACTAAAAAGGAATTTGTAGCGATATTAAGTTATACTTGATTCGTAACAGCGCAGCAATGGCATTGGAATCATTGCTGCGCGTTTTGGTTCATTATAAATAATGGATTAATGCCCACTCATACGGATTCATTTTGCGTGCATTATTTTGGTTTGGTTTATTCCGGATTACCTTTGTTCCTGGTTTCTATGCATTCCTTGGCGAATTTAAGGAACAGCTCAGTTGAAAGTGGAAGCCTGGTATCCATTCTCCTGATACAGTAAATATTGCGCTTGAGTCTGATTTCATCAAGGGCTTCAACCCTGCTGAGCAAACCGAGCCTCAGCTCTTGTCTTACTGCACTTTCGGAGATTATTGATATTCCGGAATTGTCATAGATGCTTTGCTTTATGGCTTCTATTCCGCCCATGACGCAGATGTTCTTTTGCGTAAACCTGAATCCGCCCGTTTTCTCCAGGTAAGGTATCAGTGATGTGTTGGGATTTGTGACAAGAAAAGTCTCGTTTTTCAGCTCATTGATGTATATGCTCTTCCTCGATGCCCAAGGATGGCTGTTGTTCACGACTATTACAAGCGGGTCCTCAAGGATCGGTTCACATATGATATCCTGGATATCCGAGAGATATGGCTGGGAGATTATTCCAAGCAGGTATTTCCTGCTCTGCACACTTTCGATGACATTCTTCGTATACTGGACATTGTTGACGACAGTTATATATGGATATTTCTGCCGGAACAGGAACATCAGATTCGGAAGAACATAGGTACCTGGAGTGCTTGAGGATGCTATCAGTATCTCTGACTGCTCCATAAGCTTCGATTGCAGCAGATGTTCCTTGGCTGTCACAAATGTGTTGTGCAGCTGCTGCGCATATGGAAGGAAGAGCTGTCCGTCCTTGGTAAGTTCTGCTTTCTTTGCCTTTCGCATGAACAGGTCACAATCGAGCTCCTTTTCGAGCCGCTGTATCCTCAGGGACACTGCTGCCTGTGAGCAGTACATTTCCTCTGCTGTCTTGGTGAAGCTGCTGTTCTTTGACATCAGCAGGAAGGTCTGTATGGTCTCAAGGTCCATTAGTGAATCCTCCAATCAGTATGAGTCAAATTGCGGGACAATTGTTTGCAAACGATTTTCAATAAATTATATTTATTATAATATCATGTTTCAAGTTGATTCGGTTAATGGAAATACACCAATATTCAGAAGTTTTTATCGGGCTTATCAGCTTTTGTTATAGGATATGGAAAATACGAGCATTATAAACAATATTTATAGGAATGATTAGAAATTGTAATTGGCATTAGTTTTAATAAGCAGTTATGATTTAGCTATCAACAGTTAACTTTTGGTGAATTAATCATTTGAAAAGGGGAAAACCTGAATATGGAAAAAACAGTCAAGGTCACAAAGGAAAAGGGTCCTTTTGAGCTTAAAATGCAATTCTTTGGATTGCCTTTGGCATTATTAATCTTTGCATCCATATATTCTATGCCTACTCCACCAGGCCTTTCATATGCGGGGAAGATGGCGCTTGGGGTGTTTCTTTCTGCACTTACTCTCTGGGTATCCGAAAGCATACCCAATTATGCGGTATCATTGCTTGTTATAGTTGCATTACCACTGACAGGTGCCTGGACAGAGGATCAGGCCTTGGGGGTGCTAGGATATGAGGTCATATGGCTCACATTCGCCGCATTCATAATAGCATCGGGTATGGAGAAAAGCGGACTTGCAAGGAGGATGGCTCTCTTCCTCATCTCAAAGTTCGGCAAGAGCGTCAACAGCGTGCTTATGCTCCTTATAGCGATCAACTTCCTGATAGCCTTCGTCGTTCCTTCAACAACGGCCAGGGCGGCGATGATGTTCCCGATAGTGCTTCTTGTTGTCGAAGCCTTCGAGGTAAACATAAACGACCCTAAGAACAATTTCGGAAAGATGCTGGCTCTTCACGGGATACAGGCCAACAACCTTTCGACGGCGGCTATCGTTACAGCAACCTCGTCGCAGATACTCGCCATAAGCTCCATCAAGGACCTTACTGGCCGTGAAGTGTCCTGGATGCAATGGTTCGTTGCATCTGCTCCGGTAACCATATTCACACTTGTAGCGATGTTCTTCATAGGAAAAGTGCTGTTCAGGCTGCCAAAGTCAGAAAAGACTACGCTTGACCTGACTAAGATCAAGGACGAGTATGCAAAGCTCGGTAAAATTACTCTGAATGAAAAGAAGGCACTTGGAATATTCCTTTTCACACTGGCCCTATGGGCTATGGACAGCCTCCAGGTCAAGCTGTTCGGATTCCAGCTTAGCCTTGTAATGGTAGCGATACTATCAGCTGCGCTGTTCTTCCTTCCTTATGTCGGGATCCTGAAGTGGAAGGAAGCCAAGATTTCATGGAACCTCCTGATATTCGCCTGCGGAGCATACGCAGGGGGCGTCGCTCTGGATGAGACCGGGCTTGCAGCCTGGGGCCTCAACATCATATTCAAGAGAATGGGTGTTGAGAGCATGAGCTTCATAGTGCTCTTCGCGGTGCTGATGTTCATAGCAAGCTTCAGCCATCTGCTCTTCACATCGAAGACAGTAAGGACCATAATACTCATTCCGACTATCATCGGAATAGCCAATGCTACCGGATATGATCCGGTGTCACTGGCATTGCCTGCAGCATTCTGCATAGCTGATACCATAACCCTTCCGCCGCACAGCAAGGTAAACCTGATCTACTACGGGACCGGATACTTTACAGTGCTTGAACAGATGCTCTACGGAGTGCTTGTACTTCTGGCGAAATGGGCACTTATGGTGCTGGCTGCTGCAACGTGGTTCAAGTTCGTTGGAATAGTATAGGAGGGATGGGAATATGAAGAAGGCAATTATAGTCATGCTTGCATTATTAGCTGTAAGCGTGTTTTCAAGCACAGCCTATGCTATGGATTTCGGAAGCCTTGAGAGCGTGCAGGATACCCTGATACCAGATGGTAAGGATGCGGTCATCCATCAGAAGATAACCGCTGTAACAAATGCAAATGGTGAGATCGCATTCCCGCTTTACAGCAAGACCGAAATGGTTAGCATTGAAGCAGAAAAGGGAAGTATGGCAGGTAATCCTGAGGTTGTTGAATACGGAGACAATAAGTTCAATGTCGTGACCTTCAATGAGAAGGAGTCTGAGGTAACATTTGAGGTAGTTGTAAAGAAAACTGGAATCTACGAAGGAAAGAAAGCGAAGCTTGGAGATACGTTCCCAAGCGGTGCCAGGACCATAGAATACAAGGTTGTGAATTCCTCCCCTGTTGCAATCAAGTCATACTCTGTGAAGATGGCCGCTCCGGAGGGTAAGGAGCTGTTGAACATAGTGGGGTATGATGCTGAGGAAGCATTCGGCATAACCAAGGAGGACGGAATGACTTTCGGAGGATTCGATTTCGAGGAAGTGGCTTCAGGCAAGGAAGTCAAGCTGGCAATCAATATCTTCAGCCCGATGAAGATCCATTCAACCCTGGTGTGGATACTGTCCATATTGATCTCAGCGGCATTCATGTTCAAGAACAAGGATCTGCTAAAGGGAAAGGCTGCAGTGCAGCAAGGATGAATTTGGATGTTAAGGCGGTAAGACTATGAGGAAAAGACAAGGGATACTTATTGTTCTGGACGGCCTGGGAGACAGGCCGAACCCGGAGCTTGGCGGAAAGACACCTCTGGAGAGTGCTGAGACTCCAAACATGGATTATCTGGCATCAAGGGGGATGTGCGGTAATACATATCCGATAGCCCCTGGCATAAGGGTAGGGACTGATGTAGGTCACCTCCAGCTATTCGGCTATGACAGCGCTGAAATATATTCAGGAAGGGGTCCTCTCGAGGCCTACAGTGCGGGAATGAAGATGATGCCGGGTGATGTGGCATTCAGAGGCAACTTTGCCACTATAGACGATGACTATACGGTAATAGACAGACGGGCCGGAAGGATCAGAAAAGGCACCAGTGAACTGGCTGAATCCCTCAACGGAATGATACTTGAAGACGGGACAAAGGTCCTTGTGAAGGAGCTCACGGAGCACAGGGTGGCTGTGGTATTGCATGGCGAGGGCCTGAGTGACAAAGTGACCTGTACAGACCCAGGTACTGCGGCAGAGGGTTCGAGACTGGTTGTTCCCAGCGCATTGGATGAATCGAGAAGCGCAGAAAGGACAGCGGATAACCTATGGGAATTCACACAGCGCTCCTACAATATCCTGAGTGACCATCCTGTGAACAAGGAACGTAATGAAGAAGGGCTGTATTCCGCAAATGCAATAATCACGAGAGGTGCTGGCCTTGAAAGGTTAATGCCGACACTGAAGGACCTTTATGGAATCAGGGCGGCATGTGTCGCAGGTGATGCCACAGTTGGCGGAATAGCAGAGCTTGCAGGAATGGACTACTTTACCGACGAATCATTTACTGGAAGCTTTGACACCAACCTCACTGGAAAGGCATTGCTTACTTTAAGGCTGATCAATGAGCAGAATTACGACTGGGTAGTCATGCATGTCAAAGCAACAGACCTGGCGGGACATGACAATATTCCAGTTGCCAAGAAGGAAATGATCGGGAAGATAGATACGGCAATCGGATTAATTCTTCGGAAAATAGACCTTAACAGCTGCTATATCACCATCACGGCAGACCACAGCACTCCATGCGAGGCAAGGGACCATACCGGTGATGGGGTACCAACGATCATAGCAGGAGGAGATGCAAGACGGGACATTGTCACATCAGCTGGAGAAAGCCAGTTCATGTCAGGATGCCTTAACAACCTTACAGCAAATGACATCTTCATGCTCCAGATGGACCTGATTGGGTTCACGGAAAAGGTAGGTTCTTGAATAATTGAAAATGAAGGACTCTCTGATTGAATCGGAGAGTCCTTTGAATTCATTCTTTCAAAACATGTTCTGGCTGACCAGGTAGCTTGATAGAGCTATGGAGATGAGCTTATCCTCTATGGAGTCAGACCTTGATGTCATAACCAATGGCGATGTGGTTCCCATGATTATCGATCCAACCCTTTTCCTGGCAAAGTAGGTTATCGCCTTGTGAAGCACATTACCCATTCTGATATCCGAAACCAGAAGGATATCAGCTTTACCTGCTACTTCGCCTGTGATACCTTTGTGGTTTGCAGAAATGACAGATATCGCGTTATCAAGGGCGAACGGTCCGTCTACGATACAGTTCCTTATCTGGCCACGTTCGTTCATTTTGGAGATCACTGCTGCATCAAGGGTCTCTGGCATCGCCGGATTGACGGTTTCAAGTGCTGTTACGAGCGCTACCTTAGGTATCTCATATCCTAGAATTCGTGCGATATGTACAGCGTTGTTCAGGATCTCCACCTTTGTATTCAAATCAGGGGATATGTTCATTGCACAGTCGGTGATGAAATAAAGACCCTCAGAGTCAATCTTATCTGTCACTGTCATCTGGGTTACCAAGCGGTTAGACCTTAAACCCTTCTCCTTATCCAGGACTGCCTTTATGAAAGTTGAGGTCGCAAGAAGTCCCTTCATCGGCATGTCTGCCTGACTGCTCCTGACGAGCTCTACAGTCTTTGCTGCGCACGCAGCGTCGCTATCAGCATGGATTATCTCCACGCCATCCAGCCTGTAGTTACCTTCGGTAATCATTTTCTCAATCTTAAGTTTGTCACCGACAAATATGAAGTTTGCTATTCCTCTGTCTATCGCTGCCTGAGCTACCTGAAGGATCTCATCATCAGCCGCCTGTGCAACAGCAATCGTCTTTTTCGGCAGATTAGAAACTTTCTCAAGGACCTCATCCAAAGACCTTATCATGGACATACCCTCCTAAACTTATTTTGCATGGTATCATACGTATTCCTGAATCGGCCACTGGCCATTCATGCCATTGAGAGCCCCTTCCAGGAGTGATTCGATTTCATTTTCGCCTGGGAACAGGTGGATCGGAGCAATGAATTCGCACCATTTTGAGATTCCTGAAACTATGTATGAGGAGTATGCCAATCCACCTGTCAAGGCGATTGCATCAACCTCTCCTTTGAGGGTGACTGCAGCAGCACCAATGCTTTTCGCAATCTGATAGATCATCGAGTCATAGACCTCTTTAGCAAGGATGTTTCCGTCTGAGATCATGCCTTCGACTTCCCGTCCATCCTTGGTTCCAAGTATCTGGTATATTCCTCCTTTACCGTTGACCATGCTGTAAAGCTGGGGATAGGTATATTCTCCTGAAAATGCCGCCTTCAGGACTTCGCCAACCGGTAGGGTTCCGGCCCTTTCAGGAGCCATGGGT
Source organism: Youngiibacter fragilis 232.1 (assembly GCF_000495435.3). GTDB lineage: Bacteria > Bacillota > Clostridia > Clostridiales > Clostridiaceae > Youngiibacter > Youngiibacter fragilis. The sequence continues at coordinate 20,777 of NZ_AXUN02000209.1, forward strand.
CCGTCTCCATCCAAACCATTGTTGACGTCTTCAACTTTGCCTTGATGGTGGGCTGCGATTGACATTCCTCCGCCCATATGGATGATTATCGCATTCATTTCCTCGTATTCTTTTCCAAGCTTTGATGCAAGCTTCCTGCCCACTGATTTCTGGTTCAGAGCCTGATAGAAGCTCTTCCTGTACACATTTTTCCAGCCAGTGTAGCGTGCCTCCGGAATAAGCTCGTCAATGCAGGGTGCATCAACAGTAAGGGCTGTAATACCTAGCTCCCCTGCAATATCATATGCTATGGTGCAGCCTACACCACACGGGTGATTGCCATACTTGCGACTTTTGGCATCCTGAACCATCGCTTCATTGATCCTGTACGTTCCGCTGTTCATGGCCTTGACAGGTGCACCCCTTGAAACAATGAGGCTGAGGTCTGACAGGTTGTATCCATTTGCTGTGACGTAATCTTCTATGATCTTTCTTCTGAATGAGTACTGGTCCCATATATCGCTGAATGTATGGAACTGGTCGTCACTCTCGTGGCGTATGGTCTCCTGACCTATGCATTCCCTGTCTTTATATATGGCTATCTTAGTTGATGTGCTTCCCAGGTTGACGATTAGTATAAGATTCAAGTTATTCATGGTTACCCCCCGTTTCGTTTTTTGTCCTATATACGAGTAAATTTAATATAGAACAAAAAAGAAAACTGTGTGAAAAAACACAGTTTTCTGAAAAAGGTCATGTGATAATGTGTCTGAAGAGTTAATGAATCAGGTCGCCCTTGTGAGGAACTGATTCAGTGCAGCAAGGTCAGGGCAGCAAAGCATCCTCTTTTGCTTGTTTATTAGGTTCTGCTTCTTGAGGCTGGCAATGGCCTTGGTAACTGCCTCTCTCCTTGTGCATATCATCTCACCGATTTCCTGGTCGGTGATGGTGAGTTTGAGACAATGGCCGTTAGGGCATAAGCCGCTGTTGTCACAATTGTTTTTCAGGGATGGTAGTTGACTGCATTCGGAACTGAAGGAATCAAATAGAGTCACAAGAAGCGCTGCTATTCGTTCTTCGATATTCATGAAAGACAGATACTCGACCTGAAAGGCGAGGAGCCTGATTTTTCGGCCAAGTGAATCAAACATATGATAAATGACATCAGGCTGCTCTTTCATCAAGAGAGTGATCTCATCATTACCGAAACACAGCACTGTAGATTGCTTGAGTGCCTGCGCACAGGTGAAGCTGGGGAACCTGTCAAAAAAGGCAGTCTCACCGAAAAATGATCCTGGTTCATGGATTGCCAGAGTCTTCTCAGTACCGTCATGGCTGGCAACACTTACCCGTATCCTTCCTTCAGTCAGGAAATACATGTACTTACGTTCATCTTCCTGCTGATAGATAAAGCTTCCTTCCGGGAAGACCCGGGTGCAGTTTGCATATTTGACCAGTTTCTCCTGGACCTTTTTATCCTCGACTACCCAGAGTGATCTGTTAAACATGGCTGACCTCCAATTATGATAGAAATTACCGTCACTTTTTTTTGAGGCTCCTGTAAACGGTTGCTTATCATCCAATATAACATAATGCAGGGTGCCCTTAAAGGGATGGTTTTTGACAAAGTATGACAATCCGCAATCCGCAATTCATATTCAGTACAAAATTAAGGAGTGATTCAAATGAAGGAAATTCGAATTCATGGAAGAGGAGGACAAGGCGCTGTCACAACATCAGAAATAATTGTGTATGCGGCAGTCCAGGATGGAAAGTTCGGGGCATGTTTCCCCTATTTCGGATTTGAAAAGAAGGGTGGACCGGTCAGTGCGTTCGTCAGGATCGATGAAAGGAAGATCAGGGAAAAGAACCAGGTATACAACCCTAACTGCATCATGGTCATCGACCCTACACTTTTAAGCAGTGTTGACGTATTTGTAGGTGCGAAGGAAGATTCGATACTTGTGATCAATGCAAAATCAATTGAGGATATAGAAATTCCAAAGAACATTACAAAGGTTGCATTCATAGACGCCAACAAGGCTTCAATGGATATATTCGGGAAACTTCTTCCAAACACAATAGTCCTCGGTGCATTTGTAAAGGCGACTGGATGGGTAAGCTTTGACAAGGTTAGGGAGAAGACCAGGGAGGTCTGGGGTCCTAAGAATATACAGGCCCTTGAATTCGGGTTTGAGAATGTGACTGTCCTGGAAGTAAATGGAGGAAATAACGATGACAAGAACTGAATTCATATGCGCAATCGGAAAAGAGCTTAACATAATAAATACTGGCGACTGGAAAGTCTACCCGCCGGTCATACAGCAGGAAAAGTGCAAAAAATGCGGAATCTGCCTCATGTACTGCCCTACAAAATCAGTTAAGCTGATTGACGGCAGATTCTTCATCAACCTAGACTACTGCAAGGGCTGCGGTGTTTGTGTGCATGAGTGCCCAGCTAAGGCAATCGAATTTGTTAGAGGAGAATAATTATGAGCAATATACGCGTTTTGGATGGAAATCATGCGGCAGCGATAGGTGCAATACTAGCAAAGCCTGATGTTGTAGCAGCATACCCGATAACACCTCAGACCCCTCTTGTGCAGCATTTCAGCCAGTATGTGGCAGATGGTGTCATGGATTCAACTATTGTAGAGCCTGAATCGGAACACTCGGCCATGAGCGTACTGACCGGCGCATCACTGGCAGGTGCAAGGACATTCACAGCTACCTCATCGCAAGGATTGGCGCTTATGTATGAGCCGTATTTCAGGGTCTCTACGATGAGGCTTCCTATTGTAATGAACATAGTGAACAGGGAAATGATATCCCCGCAGTCAGTCTGGGGTGGCCCACAGGATTCCCTTACCATAAGGGATGCCGGATGGATACAGATATATGTGGAGGATAACCAGGAGATCCTAGACATGACTATTCAAGCATTCAAGATAGCTGAGAATAAGGATGTTCTCCTTCCGATAAACATTTGTTATGACGGGTTCTATCTTTCACACATGACTGAAGGTGTTGAGGTCCCAACTCAGGAGCAGGTCAACAGCTTCCTTCCGAAATATGAGCCGACTCATGTAAAGCTGGACCCGTTAACACCAATGGCAGTCGATCCGCTTACACCTGGAAATTATCTCCAGTACTACAGGGAACTACATATGCAGGCTATGGACAATGCCAAGCGAGTTATCAAGGAAGTCAATGACGAGTACGCCGAGAAGTTCGGAAGGAATCATTTTGGACTTGTAGAGCCTTACAGGATGGAAGATGCTGAATATGTGCTTGTTACCCTTGGGTCACTGACAGGATCAGCAAGGGTTTCGGTGGACTTGGCAAGGGAAAAGGGAATCAAGGCAGGACTTGTGAAGATAAGGGCACTCAGGCCATTTCCAAAGGATGAGGTGATGGAGCTGCTTAAGGACAGGAAGGCAATAGGAGTCGTTGACAGGAATGTAAGCTTCGGATGGCATACCGGAATCGTATATCAGGAAATTAAGTCTGCGATAAGCAGCCTGAAGTCAGTACCGACCGTACCATTCGTTGGAGGTCTGGGTGGTGAAGATTTGACCACGGAGCTGATGGTTGAAGCCCTTGATATGGTAATAGCTGCTGGCGAAAGCAACCAGATCGAGAATCCCGCTCATTGGCTAATAAATCAGAAGGGGAGATAAGAATGACTATAGCAGAGAAAATCGCATCAATGGAAGATATGGTCGGACCTGGAATAACCGCGTGTCTTGGCTGTAATGTTGAGCTGTCAATGAGAACCGCACTTCAGGTCATGGGACCGAATACCATACTTGCAATACCACCAGGTTGTATGGGTGGTGTACAGAGTGTCGGATGGGCTGACAAGACCGGAATGAAGATACCGGTGTTCTTCCCGCTACTAGACAATACTGCCTCGATGCTCAGCGGAATAAAGAAGTATTACGAGCGGATAGACAGGGATGTCAATGTTGTGGCATTCGCTGGAGACGGAGCATCCCTTGATGCAGGGTTCCAGGCGTTGTCAGGTGCTGCGGAGAGAGGAGACAACATAATCTACATTTGCTATGATAATGAAGGATATATGAATACGGGGTTCCAAAGGAGCAGCTCTACATCCCTGGGTTCCTGGACATCTACAACTCCGGTTGGAAAGGTAGGCCAGGGAAAGAAGTCAAACAAGAAGGACATGCCTCTCATAATGGCGATGCATGACATACCATATATGGCGACAGCATCACCAGCGTACATGCCTGACCTGATCAGGAAGCTCGAGAAGGCTAAAACTATTAAGGAGGGACTTGTCTATATCCACATTTACAACAGCTGCGCTACCGGCTGGGGCTATGACTCTGAGAAGAGCATAGAAATTGCCCGCAAAGGCGTCCAGTCAAGGTTCATGCCCATATATGAAGTTGAGAACGGGAAATTCAAGTTGAATGTAGATGTGAAGAATCCCCTTCCACTGAAAGACTACCTGTCTTCCATGAAGAAGTACAAGCATGTCTCTGAAGAGCAGATAGCGGAGCTCCAGGAATATATCGACAAGAAGTGGGAAAACCTTAAGACACTCTGCAGCTCAATGGGATGAGACCGGCAGAACTCATATTGAACAATCTAATGACAAACTGAAAGACTAGATTTCTAAAATTGGGGGATATGAAATGAAAGCGATCAATAGGTTTATTGATTTGTGCATGGCTGCATTATCCGGTGTAGCAGCGCTCGCACTGGGATTTTTGCTGGTAGGGATATGCTACTCAACATTTTCGCGGTTCCTTTTCAACAGGCCGTTAACAAATCTTGTTGAGTATGCAACATACAGTCTGATTTATATAACATTCCTTTCCGCACCTCAGATACTGAAGGCAAGGGGGCATATTTACATAGATATGATAACAAATGTGCTTCCAATGAAAGCAAACAAAATCCTTGGCATAGGGGTTAATCTGGTCGGAGCGCTAATATCTTCCGTAATCTTCTATTATGGAAGCCTGGTGGTCAAGGATAACTACCTTTTCAAGGTGAAGGTCATGGACTCGATGGGTACACCACAGTTCATGCTTACGATGGTTATACCAATCGGCATGTTCTTTGTCACAATCCAGTTCATTAGAAACCTTTACGCCGATTACCTCCAGCTTAAGGAAGCTAATGCCACAAAAAAATGATTTGAGGTGAATATCTTGGAATGGTACGTTGTATTGACTTTAATATTTGTAGCGCTTTTGGCGATAATGTTCACAGGATTGCCGATAGCATTCACTTTCATGCTGGTTTCAACAGTTGTAATGTTCGCCATGCAGGGAGAATTCGGTGTCCGTCAGCTAGTGCTTGGAATGTATGACCAGGTCGCCCAGTTTTCATTGACCCCGATTCCGTTCTTCATGATTATGGGTGAAGTATTCTACCAGTCCGGACTTGTATCAAGAACTCTAGATTCACTCTCGAAGTTCGTAAAGAAGGTCCCTGGAAGGCTTGCGATAATCACTCTGCTTGGCGGAGGAGTATTCGCTGCATTATCAGGCTCAGTGGTAGCTAATACCGCAATGTTCGGATCGCTCATGCTTCCTGAGATGATGAAGAGAGGCTATTCAAAGAAGCTTATCGCAGGGTCCATAATGGCCTCAGGTGCCCTGGCAATGGTAATTCCTCCAAGTGCCCTTGCAGTTCTTCTAGGAAGTATCGCCGGCATATCAGTAGGCAAAATCCTTATCGGTGCTATAATACCAGGAATCCTGCTGATGGTTTTCTATATACTCTATACTATGATAGTCTGCACAATGAAGCCGGAATATGCCCCTTCCTTCGATTTCGAAGAGTCCTCATTGAAGGAAAAGCTCATCGGAGCACTCAAGGACATTGTACCGCTGATTTTCATATTCCTGATGGTAATGGGAATAATCTTTACTGGCATTGGTACACCGACAGAAGCTGCGGCACTCGGAGCATTGGGTTCGTACATACTCACCATATTCTATAAGAAATTTTCCTGGAAGCTGGTCTACAAGACACTTGTGGATTCGTTAAGAGTAACGGCGATGATCCTAATAATAATTGCAGGTTCTGCAGGTTTCAGCCAGATTCTGGCTATGACAGGAGCTAGCCGTGATGCGGTCATAGCGATTATGGCGATGTCGAGTTCAAAGACCATTATCATAGCGATAATGTTAGTTATCATTGTAGCATTAGGCTTCTTCATGGAACAGACAGCGATAATGATGATAACCCTTCCAATAATGATGCCTGTAGTTCTGAATCTGGGTGTAGACACCATATGGTTTGCAGTGCTATATCTGATATGCCTTCAGATAGGACAGCTGACACCACCAGTAGGACTGGCACTGTTCACAATGAAGGGAGTGTCACCTCCGGAGGTCACAATGGGAGATATCTATAACGGGGCAATTCCTTTCTTATACATGGATATCCTGGTGCTTGTGCTGCTTGCTGTCATTCCGCCGCTCATAACCTGGCTGCCCAATCTCCAATAATCAAAAAACTATTTTGCTAGGGGGATATTATAATGAAGTTCAAAAAAAGTGCCATAGCCATACTCGTTGCTCTGCTCAGCGTTACCTTCACAGCCTGCGGTAAGAAGGAAGCTCCTGCTCCAAGTTCAACTACGGAAGAGAAGGAAGTCACATTATCTGTAACATCAGCCTGGGCTGAAGGTAACTCCTTACTGTTCAACATGGATGATTTCATAAAGAAAGTTGAGGAGAAAACCAATGGTACTGTTAAGATCGTATGGGGCGGAGGTCCTGAAACAATCCCTACATACCAGCTAGTGGAAGCGCTTCGTACCGGAGTAATCGATATTGCCTGGACCGCACATACCTACAATGTTTCCTATGTGCCTGTAATGGAAGCGATGAAGCTTACTGATGCAGAAAAGATGAGGGCTTCAGGCGGATTTGATTTTGTCAATGCGCTATACAAGAGCAAAATCAACAGCCATTACATAGGGGCTACTACAAACGGCCTTACATACAACCTATATATGAAGAAGGAAATCAAATCAATCGATGACTTCAAAGGCCTAACCATAAGGGCGACACCTGCATATCAGGCATTCGTTGAATCTCTGGGGGCTGGCGTTGTAAACATGGCACCTGGTGAAGCATACCAGGCACTTGAGAGAAACGTAATACAAGGATATGGCTGGCCAAGTGTAGGCGTGAAGGATTTTGGATGGCAGGAAGTATCGGATTATATCGTCCAGCCCTCATTCTACAATGTTGATGTGGCAATAATGATGAGTGACAAGGCATGGAGCAAGCTTAGTGCAAACCAGCAGAAGGCAATCATGGAAGCTGGAAAGGAAATTGAGGCTGAATCCAACGAATACTATGTCAATGCGATAAAGGAAGAAAACAAGGTACTTACTGCAGAAGGTATGAAGGAACTTGTACTGTCTGGAACGATTGCGGATGAGTTCTACAAGAAGGCCTACGAGAAGGGCTGGGAGAGCGCAATTAAGGCTGATGCAGAGAATGCTGCAAAGCTTCAGAACTTCACAGGCTACAAGAAATAACATCCGTAGATACCTAACCTGATTGAATAATCGAATATCAATCTCCGGGCTGGTCTGTTTTGTCGGACCAGCCCCATTTCTTGTCTCATTGATTTTTAAAATACCTATTGACTTGGAGTAAGCTCCAGGGTTTATGTTAGTATTATAACAACAAACTTCATCCTGAAAAGGGTATGATAACTATGGCGTTGAAAAATCGCTTCAATGCGAAGAGCCGCAGTATCAGGCCTTCCATTGGGAAACCAATGGCATATGGATTCACATTTGTGATGAATCATTCTTAACAGAACGTTGAGTATCTGATTGTATGACACTGAAACTGCGGATGATGTAAACAAAGGAAGCGAGTGAGGTAGAAGAATGGGAAAGATTTTAATAGCGTTTTATTCGAGAAAAGGACAGAATTATGTCAGCGGATCAATCAGAGACCTTAAGGTTGGGAACACTGAGGCAGCTGCAGGACTCATCAGGGGAATAACAGGCGGAGACCTTTTCAAGATCGACACGGTAAAGGAGTATCCCGCAGATTACACTGAGACAACTGATGTGGCAAAGGATGAACTGAGAAAAAATGCTCGTCCGGAGCTTGCTGAAAGTGCAGGCAATTTGGAGGAATACGATAAGATAATCCTGGGCTACCCCAACTGGTGGGGGACCATGCCTATGGCCGTATTCACATTCCTTGAATCGTATGACTTCTCAGGGAAGACGATAGCTCCCTTCTGCACCCACGAAGGAAGCGGGCTTGGGCACAGTGTCAGGGACATAGCAAAGCTCTGTCCGAAAGCAGCAGTAACCAAAGGCCTGGCAATTCATGGAACCGGGGTTTCAGGTTCAGGGAAAGACATTAAAAAGTGGCTGGATGAGGTTTTGTGATGGTCTCCATTGAAACATGAGAGTATATGGAATATGCAGCATAAGGAGGTTTATATGAACATTTCAGAGGTAAGCGAGAAATATGGCCTTACCCAGGATACGCTAAGGTACTATGAGAGGGTGGGAATGATCCCACATGTCACACGCACACAGAGCGGGATAAGGGACTATACGGAGGAGGACTGCAGGTGGGTTGAACTGGCAAAATGCATGAGGAGTGCAGGTCTGCCTGTAGAGGTTATGATAGAATACCTTAAGCTGACCCAGGAAGGGGATACGACAATAGCGGCCCGAAGGGAGCTTCTGATGGAGCAGAGGGAGATACTGATTGCCCAGAGAGAAGCGATAGATGCCACGCTGGAACGTCTTGAATATAAGATAGGACGATACGACCAGGCAATTGAGACCGGAGTTCTCAAGTGGAATAAGCTTGAAGTGTAGGCTTTGCGAATCAGATTCGGTTTATAGATAATAACTCAAACTTCGCAGTTTAGAAATACCATTAAATGCTTGAACCCCAACACAAATAGGCCATGCTCTAGTCTCAGGCGCGTGAATTTAGGCTGATTTGCAGCATTTTTGGAAGGGTTCTGATAAATTTCTCCATGAAATCCATAACTTGTTGCTCCGATAGACCGAATTCTTCCTCAATTGCAGCAACCAAAGCCTCCATAAGGATAGCATAAGAGCATTCCTGTAATGAAAAAACTTGAACTTTGAAAAAGGAGACCCTTAGCAATACAATGAAAGTGTGCTGATCCAAGGCAAGAAAGGCACAAATTCAAAGTATGAAAGGAGTCTCCAAATGAATAGTACACAAAACGACAAGCTAATGCAAATCAAATCTGAAACGTTGGTGGTTGGAGTTGATGTAGGGAAAAATGTACATTACGCTAGAGCCTTTGATTACAGGGGAATCGAACTTGCAAAGCTGACCAAGTTCAGCAATAACAGAAAGGGATTTGAAAGCTTTGACAGTTGGATGAAGTCCTTGATGGTACTTAAGGGAAAGACCGATACCATAGTAGGCTTTGAGCCCACAGGGCACTACTGGTTTGCACTCGGTGATTTTCTTAAGATCCGTGGTTATAAATTGGGCATGGTCAATCCATTTCACGTAAAATGTGCGAGGGAACTTGATGACAATAACCCCGCAAAGAATGATCACAAGGACCCCAAGACAATAGCTATGCTGGTTAAGGATGGCAGGTACAGGGATGTCTACATTCCAGATGATCTTTATCAGGAGTTGAGAGAGGCGGTGCTTGAAAGGGAACGGCTTACTGAGCAACTGACGGCGATACAGAATCAGGTAATACGATGGCTTGACATCAGGTTCCCAGAGTTCAATGACGTGTTCAAAGCCTGGACCGGGAAATCAGCGATGATGACATTGAAGTCATTTCCAACACCAGCCATGGTAGTTGCAGCAGGTGTTGATGAGATACTAAAGACCTGGCAGAAGGCTTCACAGAAAGCGAGCCGGAGAAAGGCTGAAATACTGGTAGAAGTGGCTTCTTCATCCATAGGTAAGGTTACAGGAAGGAATACCGCTGTAATTGCACTGTGGAACCTGATACAGCAATACGAGATTATAATGGAACAGAAGGTGTATGTAGAGAGCCTTATGCAGGAATTGCTTCTGAGAGTCCCTAATGCATCAAAGATTCTTGAAATCAAAGGGATAAGTGTGATTTCAGCTGTAGTTATAATCAGTGAGATTGGAGACATTAGCAGGTTCAAAGATCCGCGCCAGATAATAAAGCTTGCGGGATTGAACCTTAGAGAAAACAGTTCAGGAAAACACAAGGGGCAGACCACAATCAGCAAACGCGGCCGTAGGAGGCTCAGAGAAAGTCTGTTTAGGGCAATGATACCTATTCTCTCTAACAATCCTGATTTTCAGGCGATACACGCGAGAAATATAACTCGAGACTTGAAGCCAATGAACAAGATGCAGTCAATAATCGCACTATGCTGCAAACTTGTGCGGGTTATGTATGCCATTTTGAATAAAGGTAATAACTATGATTCGGGGAAAATGCTGTCTGACATGAACTTGCAACAAAAGGCAGCATAGACGTGCCAATAGTTCTATGAATCAGTGCCTAAGCCGCATGGGCACATGATTAAGGTCCATTCAAATTCACTAGAGAAACTATATGAAAGATGAGAGCCGGGGCAGTCAGAAAGGATTGAACCATTAGGGCGATAGACCCAGTGTGAGAGCATAACTGACGTTCCACTCCAAGGATAGGCAGGACGAAGGAATTTAGGCGCGAAGATGCCTTAAGACATGGGAGAGTTGCCACCTGGAGCTGATGTGGAATCCCGATGGCCGAGATACAAATCTAAAGCGGTTTGTTCTCCATGCGTGGAAACACCCAGTTATCAGGCACTGTCCTAATCCTTGGAGAATGCCCTCATCAAGTTAATGTGTAAATCTAAGATAAACGGAGATAATAAGAGATAGTGGGTTTTTATTAAGGGA
>NZ_AXUN02000208.1 GCF_000495435.3 Youngiibacter fragilis 232.1
AACTATTCTGACACATAGGGTTACCTTCTTTCATCAATAGTTCCTTATACAATTAGAAGGCACATACATCATTTGCGCCTTCAGAAAGTAGTTATATACATCTACTTAAATCATGTTCCGATCGTATTGTTAGTTTACAGCACTAAAATATCAAGAATACATAGATTCTCTTTATATTTTACCATCTGCTGTCAATATCCACAAGCTTCAAGCAGGCTAAAACAATAAGCAATTTCTCTTGACTTATGGAAACGACTTCTTTATTATCATAAGTGGATATATCAACATAACGACATATTGATAGGAGGTGTTAAAAATGGAAAGAGAATATGAAATGGCTCCCAAGTATTTTGTGGTTAAGAAAAAGCTGATTGAGATGATCAACAGTGAGGCTTTCAGCGACAGCGGGATGATACCCAGTGAGCGGGAACTGATGAAGATGTTCAACGTAAGCAGGATAACCGCGAAGCGTGCGGTTGATGACCTGGTTGGCGAAGGGTATCTGTTCAGGGTCCAGGGCAAGGGTACTTTCATACGTGAAGAGGAAGCTAAGCATGACCTGATCTCAATAATGAGCTGTACAGAAGATATCGTGAAGATGGGAATGGTACCTACAAGGAAGCTTATTAGCCAGGAAGTCATCGAGGCTGACAAGAGAAGGCAGAAAAGGCTTCATCTTGTAGCTGGCGATAAGGTACTGATGCTGAAGAGAGTGTATTATGCTGACGGAATGCCGGTTAACTACACGATCGCATACCTGCCTATAAAGATATTTCCGGGAATCGAGGAATATGATTTTTCTAAGGAATCAATCTATAACATCCTGGAAAGCAAATACAACGTAAAGATAACCTCCGCTACAAGGACACTTGAGGCTGTGCTGGTCACCGATGAGGTTGCAGAGCTTTTGGAACTAGACCAGAAAGAGCCAGTGATTCTCTTCAGGGCAATAACACTGGGGATAGTAAACGGAAGAGAGATTCCAATCGAGACATTCAAGAGCTACTACAGGTCGGATCGGTTCAAATTCTATATCAATCAGACAAAATAATAAGATGGGGGAAAGAAAATTGAAGAAAACCGGACTAACAAGGAAACTCGTCGCTGTATCAGTAATGCTTCTCATGATGGTATCGTTTGTCGCATGCGGAACCAAGGCTCCAGAGACCAAGGATATGGGAGTAGCACTCATAACATCTGCAGCAGGCCCGAATGACAATGGCTACAATGCATCAGCAATCAAGGGACTGGAGAAGGTAAAGAAAGACCTTGGACTTGAATACAGGGTGGTAGAAAGCTCAGATGTACCAGGAAGCCTTGCAGAGCTTGCAAAGGCTGGCTACAAGCTCATATTCTCACTTGAGTACAACTTCGATGCACTTATCAATGGAGTCGGAGGCGGAAAGCCAATAGCAGAGCAGTATCCGGATACCACATTCGTAATCTTCAACGACAATCCTAATGTCAAGGCAGACGGAAGCGTTAAGCACAAGAATGTCATATCAGTACTCTTCGACGTACACCAGTCATCATTCCTTGCAGGAGCTTTGAGCGTCCTCGTCAATGAGAATGCTGCAACACTGTTTGACTCAACCAAGTACAGCTTCACTTCAGGAGATGAAGGAAGAAAGCTTGGATTCTTCGGTGGAACAAAGTCCAATGGCATAACAGTATTCGGATACGGATATGCAGAAGGCGCAAATTATGAGGCTGCAAAGCTTGGAGTAAAGTACTCCTACATAAGCGACTACAACGTAGGTTTCAGTGATTCAGCAGCAGGAGCGACCAAGGCTAACACATACTACTCGGACGGGGTGAACATAATATACTCGGTAGCAGGAGCGGTAGGCGACGGAGTCACATCCAAGGCCAAGGAAGTCAAGAAGCTTGCCATAGAAGTAGATGCGAACAAGGATGCGAACCTGCCTGGTTACATACTTACAAGCGTACTCAAGAACACAGAAGTACCTGTATACACGATCTCAGAGAAGTACAAGACCGGCAAGATGGCAGACGTCACTGGAAAGGTAATATCCTATGACCTTGGCTCAAAGGCTACAGGAATAACAGACCTTGCAACAATAGAAGCAGCAGTACAGGCATCAGGCAAGGCAAAGTGGGAAGAGATAAAGAAAGAGATCACAGATGTTGCAGCTAAGATAGCGGCAGGAACAATAAAGGTTACAAACGCACAGGCAGGAGAATCATTCGACAAGGCTAAGCTTACGAATGTCATGATGCCAAACGACTAAAGGCTGAAGAAGGAGATAGTATGTACAAGATCGAAACCGTAAACCTGGTTAAGAAGTTCGGAGAATTCACGGCAAATGATAATATAAGCATTGGAATCAGGAAGGGTGAAATAACTGCGATCGTCGGAGAAAACGGAGCAGGAAAGACGACCTTAATGAACATGCTCTACGGTCTGCTGCAGCCAACAAGCGGTAAGATCCTTATCGATGATAAAGAAGTACAGCTAAAGTCTCCAGTCGATGCAATAGCAAACGGGATAGGAATGGTGCACCAGCATTTCAAGCTGGTGCCCAGCCTTACCGTATATGAGAACATAATGCTGGGTACGGAAATCACAAAGGATGTATCATTCGGCGGCAAGAAGCTGAAAAGCCTGTTCGTGGACAATGCAAAGGAAAAGGAAGAGGTAAGGAAGATAATCGACTACTACAAGTTCGACCTCAATCCTGAAGACAAGGTAGAGAACATCTCAATAGGAGCAAAGCAGAGGATAGAGATACTCAAGATGCTCTACAGGAATGTAGACATCCTCATATTTGACGAACCGACTGCGGTACTTACACCACAGGAGGTTGATGAACTTCTGGAGAGCTTCAGGGAGCTCAAGAAGCAGGGCAAGACAATAATCCTCATAACGCACAAGCTGCGTGAGGTTATGGAAGTAAGCGACAGCGTAATAGTGATAAAGCAGGGAAAGATAATCGGGGCCAAGGAGACAAAGGACACCAATGCATATGAGATAGCAACCATGATGGTCGGAAGGCAGGTAGTGGAGAACGTGAACCTTAACAGGAATGCATCAGGTAAAGCCAAAGTCATCTATGAACTTAGAAACATCGGCACAGAATCCCAACCGGGAAAGAAGTGCCTTCAGAATATCAGCCTGAAGATCCACGAAGGAGAGATACTCGGTATAGCTGGAGTAGAAGGGAACGGCCAGAGCGAGCTCGTGAAGGTCATTACAGGACTCATGGAATCAACAGAAGGTCAGATCTTCCTGGACGGACACGAGGTAACCAACCTTTGGCCAAAAGAAATAAGGAAGTCAGGAATAGGCATAATACCAGAGGACAGGTATGCACAGGGTCTGTGCGTGGACATGACCCTTGATGACAACTTCATAGCTGGACACCATGACAATACGGAATACTCAAACAGGGGATTCCTTAAGTTCAAGGAAATAGAGAAGATATCGACCAGCCTCATCGACAAGTACGACATAAGGATCTCTGAAAGGACCGCCAACGTCTCATCACTGTCTGGAGGCAATGCACAGAAGATAATAATAGCCAGGGAGTTCGAATCGAACCCCAGCCTTCTGATAGCTTCACAGCCAACAAGGGGCGTTGACATCGGCTCCATAGAGTTCATACACAGCAAGATACTTGAGCTGAGGCAAAGGAATAAGGGAATACTCCTCATATCAAGCGAGCTGTCTGAGATCATGAACCTGAGTGACAGGATAGCCGTAATGTACAAGGGCCACATCATAGGAGTGGTCGATGCGAATAAGACGACAGCAACAGAGCTAGGGCTGCTCATGGCAGGAATAACCAGGAATGTTGCAGATGTATTGGAGGACAAGGATGAAAACTGAAAAGATGATGAGGTCATTGCTTGGAATCCTCATTCCGGTGCTGTCAGCCTTCCTGCTCGGAGCAGTGCTCATACTTGCAATAGGCGAAGACCCGATAACGACCTACAGGATAATGATAGAGAAATCACTTTTCGACCCGGAGGGAATATTAAAGACCCTTCATCTGGCATCGCCACTCATACTTACAGGCCTTGCCATAGCCATAACCTTCAAGGCTAATATCTTCAACATGGGAGTTGAAGGCGGTGCTGTGCTTGGCGGATTCTTCACAGGAGTTGCAGGCTTCTCCCTTACAGGGCTTTCTCCGATAGTCCATGTGACCATATGCCTTATCGTAGGAATGGTGACAGGCATGATCTATGCCCTGGTGCCAGCCATCCTCAAGGCATACTTCAAGGTTGATGAGATGGTAGTAACCCTAATGCTGAACTATGCTGTTGTGGTACTGGTCAAATACCTGTCCCAGGGAGTATTCAGGGACCCAGCTTCAGGATATGTGGCTACCTACGCCATAAGCGACACGGCCATGTTCAACAAGATGTTCGGCTCGAATCTAACCATGTTCTTCTTCATCTCCATAACAGTGTTCGTGATCCTCTATGTGGTATTCAAGAAGACCAAGCTCGGTTATGAGATCACAGCCATAGGAAAGAATCCGGAGTTTGCAGAAGCAATGGGAATGAAGGTAAGCACCAACATCATAAGGATCATGCTCATAAGCGGAGCACTCAGCGGACTTGCAGGTGCTGGCTACCTCATGAGTGAAAAGTACAGGTTCACCCTGGACTTCTCAGGAAATCCGGGACTCGGATGGGATGGAATGCTCATAGCGCTCCTCGGCAGCCATAATCCTGTTGGTGTGCTTATAGCATCGGTATTCTATGCTGCCCTCAAGACAGGAAGCGAATACATCGGGATCTATACCAATGTCCCTAAGGACATAGTGGCGATAATACAGGGAATACTCATACTGTTCCTCTCAGCTAAGTTCATATTCGAAAGGCTTAAGATAGCAGGAAAGATAAAGTCAGAAGCTGTAAAGGAGGGTGGGAAGGCATGAACCTTTTAGGAAACATACTGTATGACACGATTTATCACAGCACTCCCATAATACTCGCAGTACTGGGCGGACTGTTCGCGTACAAGGCGAATGTCCTTAACATAGGACTTGAAGGCATGATAGTCATGGGAGCATTCTCCAGTTCCCTTTCAATACTTCTGTTCGGGAACTTCTACCTAGGCATGATAATTGCGGTAGCCTGCACGCTGATAGTCGGTTTGATATTCTCTCTATTCAGCATAACCCTCAAGAGCAACTTCATAATAACAGGCTTCGGGCTCAATATCCTTGTAGCGGCGATAGGCACATTCACACTAAAGTTCATGAAGCTATCGAACATAAACCTGAGCCAGATCATAAACGTGAATGACATGAAGGTAGCCATACCGGTAGTTGACGGGATACCGATACTTTCAAGTATCCTCAGCAATCACACGATAATAACCTATGTTGCATTCCTTCTGATAGCAGTGGTCTATGTGGTACTGTACAAGACCAGGTTCGGGATACATCTTAGGGTTGTTGGAGAGAATGAGGAGGCTGCAAAGTCAGTCGGACTCAAGAGCGATATGCTGAAGTATTCATCGATACTGATTGGTGCAGTACTTTGCGCACTTGCCGGGATCAACCTCTCAGCAGAGAGGATGGCCCTCTACACTGACAACATGGTGGCAGGAAGAGGCTTCATAGCCATTGCAGCCATATACTGCGGGAAGGCACACCCTGTCAAGTCATCCATATACGCCATACTGTTCGGACTTGCGAGGTCACTGGCGATCAACCTTGGATTGTATGCAGGACCAATATCAGGCCTGTTTGACATGATACCATACATAATGATAGTACTGGTGCTCCTCTTCGTTTCATCAATGGAATCCAAGAAGACCAGACTGAGGGGGTTCAGAAATGCGTAATACAGCGCTGCTTATAGTAGACATGGTAAAGGACTTTACAGACCCTGAGGGACTTGTATTCTATCCGCAGAACAGGGAAGTCCTGCCCAAGATAAAGGAAGTACTTGAGGAATGCAGGAAACACGATGTCCTGGTAATATTCTTCAGGCACAGCTACAGGAAGGACAAGTTCGACAAGAACCTCATCAACATGAGACCCAATTGCATAGAAGGCTCAGGCGGAGATGAGATAGACAGCATGCTTGAGGTGGATGAGAAGAAGGATTATGTCATAAGGAAGAGAAGATACAGCGGATTCTTCGGAACTGACCTTGACCTGGTACTCAGGGAAAACAAGATAGAGAATGTCATAGTGGTTGGTACAAAGACAAACTGCTGCATAAGGGCGACAGTTACAGACGCCTACTACAACGACTACAATGCGTATGTGGTATCCGACTGCGTTGCAACAAATGACGAGGTGGTGAACCAGGTCCATCTTACGGACATCAGGAAGTACTTCGGCAAGGTGGTAACCTCGGAGGAACTCTACGACCTTCTTGGAAAAGGGGAGCTTTGACATGTATGATGTGGTGACAAGCGGGTACATGAGCATCGACAGGATAGTGAAGGTTGATTCTCCGCTCAAGGTAGGACGTACCTCGATCATACTGAACTCGGACAACACTAGGCCCTATTACGGCGGATGCCCCATAAACGTATCATACATAATGGCAAAGCTCGGGATGAAGCCTCTGCCTATCCTCAGGGTAGGAGAGGACAACGACACCTTAGGATTCCTTAAGTACCTTAAGGACGCGAACGTGCCTTTAAACGGCCTGAAGACTATAGAGAACGAATCATCCTCCAACTGCTACATAGTATCGGACAGGGACAACAACCATGTCACCATATTCTATCCCGGTGCCATGGATGCAAAATATGCTTCTGAGCTTCCTGACGAGTACTTTGAGGATACAAGGCTAGCCCTCATCACAGTCGGCTCATATAACGACAACAGGGAGTTCTACTCCAAATGCCAGAAGTACGACATACCCATAGTCTTCGGTACAAAGCTTGACTATGATGCGTTCCCTGTAAGCTTCCTAAAGGAGATACTCCTAAGCAGCAAGATCATCTTCTCCAACGAGAATGAGAGGGAAGAGATCAACTCTCTTTTGGGAATAAGTGAAATAACAGAGCTGTTCAAAATGGGTAAGGCTGAGCTGATTGTTACCACCCTTGGAGAACAAGGAAGCGAGTTCTTCGAGAAGACGGAAGGCGGCATAATCCACAAGAACATAAAGGTATGCCCTGCAAAGAACTTTGTGGATGCTACCGGAGCGGGGGATTCATACATCGCAGGCTTCCTGTACGGGTATCTCAAAGGGTATGGTACTGAAGCCTCATGCCAGATGGGCAGCGTAATGGCATCATTCATAATCGAGGCTGTGGGATGCACGACAAATGCGCCGGACCTTGCAAGATTCAACCAGAGGCTTGAAGAATACAAAAGAAACCTATGACTTTTGATTGAAAGGAGAATTTATGTCAACACTATATCTAAAGGCAGACAAGGAAACAATCTCAAAATACGTGATATTCTCAGGGGACCCGTGGAGAGTCGAGATGCTTCAGAAGCTACTGGATGATCCTAAACATATAGCCTTCAACAGGGAATTCAATACATACACTGGAACATACCATGGAATACCAGTGACAATATCCTCTACAGGCATAGGAGCGCCATCAGCGGCCATAGCCATGGAAGAGCTCTATGACTGCGGCATGGAGGTCGCCATAAGGATGGGAACAGTAATGGGACTGAAGGACGGCATGCTTGGAAAGCTTCTGATACCTAACGGGTCAATGAGGATGGAATCCACAAGCGACACCTATGTGCCGAAAAGCTTCCCTGCGGTTGCGAACATTGACCTTGTGAACTGCATGAACAGGTCGGTTACCATGAACGGCAGGGAATATATTAACGGGATAACCTGCACCATGGACGGCTTCTACAGCCAGATGAGGGAATCACGGCTTTCGAAGAAGATGGATACGGACATCCTCAAGACCTTCGATGACATCTCAAGGTACAACATATCGGGTGTTGACATGGAGACAAGCTGCATGCTCGTACTTGGAAGCCTGATGGACATCAAGGTCTGCAGCGTGACAATGACTACTGTGCTCAAGAACCTGAAGGAAGTACTGCAGGGGGAAGCGAGGACCAAATCGGAAGAGGACCTCTGCAAGATAGTGCTGGATGGAATAGAGATCTACCACAAGGGAGGAAACGGGATTGGCTAAGCTGGATTTTTCAAAGAAACCTGTAATAGGAATGGTACATTGCCTTCCGCTTCCTGGAACTATGAAGTTCAAAGACAACATGGAAGAGATATTCGAGCAGGCGATAAACGATGCGGTCACCCTTGAGAAAGCCGGAGTTGACGCAATTATCGTCGAGAACATGGGTGACGACCCGTTCGGTATAGAACTTGATACTGCCCAGGCGATAGCCCTGGCTGCAATAAGCACGAGGATAAGGGACAGGGTAAGCCTTCCCATAGGTATTGATGCTGCAATGAATGACTACAAGACCTCGCTTTCAATAGCCAAGGCAATAGGAGCGGATTTTGTAAGGATACCTGTGTTCGTGGACACAGT
Organism: Youngiibacter fragilis 232.1; assembly: GCF_000495435.3. Taxonomy (GTDB): domain Bacteria; phylum Bacillota; class Clostridia; order Clostridiales; family Clostridiaceae; genus Youngiibacter; species Youngiibacter fragilis. The sequence continues at coordinate 8,471 of NZ_AXUN02000208.1, forward strand.
CGAGTTCTATGGCGGGATAATAACCCCATGTGCCAGGGAAGCGATGAACTACAGGAAGAGCATAAACGCTGAAGATGTAATGATATTTGCCGACATACAGGTAAAGCACACCCACATGGTGCTTCCTACTGTATCCATTGAGGATTCAGCAAGCGCAGCCATAAGCTGCGGAGCGGATGCGATAATTGTGACAGGAACACACATAGGCAAGGAAACACCAATGGAGATAATAAAGAGGGTAAAGGCAATATCCTCGATACCTGTAGTCATAGGAAGCGGAGTCAAGCCCGCAAACATAAGGGAGCAGCTGAAGGTAGCTGATGCCGCAATAATAGGCTCAAGCCTCAAAGTCGGAGGAAAAATCGAGAACCCGATATCCTACGACCTCACAAAAGAAGTAATCGACGCGAAGAATCAGGAGAGTGAATGATATGATGAGACCGATGAAGCTTGCCGGCCAGGAATTGATGTTCGGGCAGGGGTGCCTGGAGCATCTGAGGACAGTGAAGGCCAGCAGAGCTGTCATAGTAACTGGCGGATCCAGCATGAAGAAAAGCGGAATGCTGCAGAAGGTAGTGGACTACCTTAAAAGCGCAGGAATTGAGAGCGAGGTGTTCTCAGGAGTCGAACCGGATCCGCTGTTCAGCACTGTCATGAAGGGTGCGGACATGATGAAGAGCTTCCAGCCTGACATCATAGTAGGGTTGGGAGGCGGCTCAGCCATGGACGCAGCAAAGGCCATGTGGATCTACTATGAGAACGAGGGATTCAAGGAGCTTTCAGACATACTGCCTCCAAATGAGTTTCCGAAGCTCAGGAAGAAGGCAAGGCTCATATGCATACCTTCAACCAGCGGTACAGCCAGCGAGGTAAGCAGGTCAATAGTCATAACCGAGGATGGCACCCATACCAAGTTCGGGATAGGGAACATGGAGATGATGCCTGACATAGCCATACTTGACCCTGAGGTCACACTCAGCATGCCAAAGGGCATAACTGCCGAGACCGGTATGGATGCGATGACACATGCCGTTGAGGCATGGGTGTCAACAAGGGCTAATTATGTCAGTGATATCCTGGCTGAAGCTGCCATTAAGGACATAGCGGTATACCTGCCAAAGGTGATGCAGGACCTTAACAACGTAGAAAACAGGGAAGTTATGCTGAATGCCTCCATGACAGCTGGAATGGCGTTCACGAACGTATCCCTTGGTATAGTGCATTCCATGGCACATACCTTAGGAAGCGTGTTCAGCAAGTCCCACGGGCTCCTTAACGCCATACTACTCCCATACGTCATCGACTTCAACAGTGGTGAAGGATGGGCAAAGGATAAGTATGACAGGCTTGTGAGGTCAATGGGACTTGAAGGGGACCTTTCAGCTGTTGTAAGGAACCTTAACAGAAATATGGACATACCTGAATCATTAAATGCGATAATCAGGGATGAATACAGGTTCAAGGAAAAGATCGAATACCTCATAGACAGCGCCCTGGCGGACGGCTGCACCAAGACCAACCCTATCATCCCCACAAGGGAGCAGATGAGGGAACTGTTCTTTGAGGCATATTACGGCAACAAGGCAGGTATATGATGAAGCTGATATGTTATTTGTCCAACGGATACCCGACTATCGAAAAGAGCATAGAGATGTCGCGAATCTATACCGAAGCAGGCTGTGATGTAATTGAGGTAGATTTCCCGTCACGCAACCCATACCTTGAAGGTGAGTTCATTGCTGGGAGAATGAAGTCAGCCCTGGAAAACTGCAGTGACTATTCAAAGTACATGGAAGGGATAGCAAGGATCAAGGATGAGAATCCGGGCACACCACTCCTTGTGCTCGCATATGACAACACTGTTGAGGAGATAGGGGAGGAAGCCTTTGTAAGGTTCTGCCTTGAAAATGGCCTTACAGACATGATCTATGTCGGTGACAACATGGGACTGCAGAAGAGGCTGATCGACAGCGGGCTAAAGATATCCTGCTATGTACAGTTCCATATGCCTGAAAATGAGGTTGAGGCAGCAAGGAACTCTAACGGGTTCGTGTACCTCCAGGCAAAGCCCATGACAAACAACATCGATCCAAATTATCCAACGCTCAAGGACTGCATAAGCCACCTCAAGTCTATAGGTATCGAAAGGGAGATCTATGTAGGAGTGGGCATAAGGGATGAAGAGGACATCAGAATGGCCAGGGGATCAGGAGCAGACGGAGTCTTCGTAGGAAGCACCATACTGAAGCTCCATGACAATACTGCGCTTCTGACAGATACCATCAGGAAACTCAAGAGTGCGACATAGCAACTGAAATATGATCCATAAATCAGTCAGCTCTTCTCAGGATTGGGAAGGGCTGTTTGCAATTGCTTATATGGATATTATGAAAGGGGTCACATGTGTTTCCTGCATCCATGGAATCGCACCTCCAAAAGGTACACGGTCAGGATGGATACGGATGACCTGACCTCAGCAGATTACCACCTTGAAATGGCAATTTTTGTGCACATCCGTTGTATTGTAAACGAAGTACAACGTCAATATAATGGGTTACGAGGATTGAATTATAAGTAATTTGTAAACGTTTGGAACGGAGGAAAAATGATGAAAGGTAAAAATTCTTTAAGGGGCAGACTTCAGACATTTTCAGGGGCGATGATGGTGCCGATAATCCTGCTTGTCATTGTAGGATTCTATGTAGGTATCGGAAGCGCGTTCACCAACTACATCCTTCCTGAAGGGAACATTATCCATACGGTATTCTCAATGGTCACTGGCATAGGCTTCATGATAATGAGATACCTTCCGCTTTGGTTTGCGGTAGGCATAGCATTCGCACTTTCCAAGAAGGAAAAGGGCTGGGGCGCACTCGGCGGACTCTTCATGTTCTTCGCACTCATAACATCAATTTCAAAGTATGCCGGAGCCATGGGCTGGAATGCTACTACAACTTCTGTTGAGAATCTTATTGCGTTAGGCTACACTCCGGAGAATGCGATGAACTTCAACTCACTCTGGACCACCTTCGCAGGAATATTCACATTCGACATGGGAATCTTCTCAGGAATAATAAGCGGTATGGTAGCCGCGTGGGCGAACAACAAGTGGTGTGAGAAGGAATTCCCGATGATGTTCTCATTCTTCTCAGGAACCAAGTTCGTCATAATCATGCTTTCACTCCTTGCGATACCAGCTGCAATAGCAACCTACTACATCTGGCCGGTAATAGCAGGCGGGCTCCAGTACCTGACACACTTCATAACAGGGTCAGGACTCATAGGAACCTTCGTCTTCGGAACACTTGACAAGCTGCTGCTTCCATTCGGAATACACCATCTCATCGCGTTCCCGATAGAGTACACCAGAGTCGGCGGAACCATGATGATAGATGGAGTGCTCTATGAGGGAGTAAGGAACATAATCAACGGGCAGGCTGGATCAGCTGCGGCAGCAGGCTACATAACAAGGAACTTCACTACAGGAAGGGTACTCTTCCAGCTTGCAGGGCTCCCCGGAGTAGGAGCGGCGCTCTACTTCACGGCAAGGAAGGAAAACAGGAAGAAGGTCCTCTCAATAGTGCTTCCAGCTGTCATCACGATCATGATGGTCGGAATATCAGAACCCATTGAGTACACATTCCTCTTCGTAGCACCTGCACTGTTCTTCGGAGTGTATGCACCTCTATGCGGACTCGCATATGTCATAGCGGAGCTGTTCCAGATATCGATAAACGGAAATGCACTGTTCTTCATGATACCGAACCTTCTCCAGCCGCAGAAGGTGCACGCTCTGCCGCTTCTGTTCCTCCTTCCGGCAACATTCGCACTATACTTCTTCATCTTCAAGACCCTTATCCTGAAGTTCGACCTTAAGACACCAGGAAGGGCAGTAGAGTCAGAGGAAGACATCAAGCTCATGAGCAAGAAGGAATACAACGACATAAAGAACGGTACTAAAGATGCAGTGAGAAGCCTCCACAATGAAATTGTTGATGCATTCGGCGGAGCATCGAACATAGTGGAAGTGTCAAACTGTGCAACAAGGCTTAGGGTGACAGTAAAGGATGCGAACCTCGTGGTAGACGACGCATACTGGAAGAACAGCCTTGAGGCACTTGGAGTAGTCAGGAACGGAGTATACTTCCAGATAATCTACGGAACAAGGGTAACGACACTTGCCACAAAGGTAAAGGACGTACTTGAAATAGCATGAACTGAAAAATGATGCATTGGGATTGGGTGGCAGAGTCACCTGATCCTTTTGCAGTTTGATACAGAATGAGAGGAGGTCATCCTTGAGAATGGAAAATGGGAATTTTGTGAGAGACTATTTCAAGGCTGAATTCGAGGAAGAGAAGAAGGATATATTGGAGACCATCGGAAAACTTGTTGCGGTGCCGTCGGTAAGGGATGAAACGACAGCAGGGGCATCAAGCCCTTTCGGTGAAGGAATAAGGAAGGCGTTTGATGAGATAATCTCGTTTGCGAAAGGATCCGGCCTGGCATGGAAGGACCTTGACGGATACGCTCTACATGTGGAGATAGGGGAAGGGGATGAGGTAGTCGGGATACTGGCCCATGCGGACGTGGTTGCTGCAGGCGATATCAGCTTTTGGAACACCGATCCTTTCACTGCCACGGTCAAAGATGGCTTCATGTACGGAAGGGGCATAAATGACGACAAGGCTGCCATTGCAGGGGTATTGCATTTAATGAAGCTCATTAAGGAGTCAGGATGGAATCCTAAGAAGAGGATAAGGCTTATAGTCGGAGGTGCTGATGAGACAGCCTGGGAATGCATGGAGCATTACCTTTCAAAGGAACAGGAACCTGCAGCGGCATTTTCACCCGACTGTGACTTTCCTGTGGTGAACTGCGAAAAGGGAATAATAAGGGGAGTGCTGAAGGGGAAGGTCAGGCATGAGACAGGCGTACATTCAGCTCTTCTGGATATCAGTTCTGAAGAGAGCTTTGACAATATGCTCCACAGGATTAAGGTGAAGATAGCGGGAGATGAAATGACCGACCCGATCCTCACACATGCAGGCTTTATCCAGTCAGAAGGAGCTTTAGAGAAGACTTATGAGACCGGAAAGGTCCAGTCAAGGAATCCGCAGAGATCGGTAAATGCCGCATTTTCAATGCAGGAGGAACTAAGGCAGCTGTACCCTTACGACCCGGTGGTCGAAGAGGTCTCATCCTTCATCCGTAAATGGTTCCCTGACCTGCCTTATGGTGACAGCATAGGAATCGCCCATTCCGATGAAGAGACAGGAAGGCTGTCCATGGCCTTGTGTCATCTTAACCTTAAGGACGGAGAGCTCAAGGCGGGCTTTGACATAAGGTACCCCAACGGGGTGGATGAAGAGGGGCTGGTAGAAAGGCTGAGGGAGCTGGCGGAAGCTGACGGTTTGGACCTTGAGATAGTGAAAATAAGAAGAAGGCTCTACCATTCACCGGAAAGCGAACTGGTATCGAAGCTCCTTGACTCCTATGAGTCAGTGACGGGAATAAGGCCAAAGCCGGTCACAAAGGGAGGGGCGAGCTACTCAAGGGCACTCAGGAACTGCGTGGGTTTCGGGCCCACCTTCCCGGGTGAAGTTCCCGATTCACACGGGCCTAACGAAAAAATAGACCTTCAGAGCTTCTTTAAGGCTCTGGAGATCTATTTCGAAGCCATATTGAGACTTGGCTCAGGCTAGGGCCTGCAGGTGATGACATGGGTTACACCCTGCTTCAGTGCGGTGCCTGAAGGTTCAACCCTTATAGACTTCAGTGAGTCGTGATTTGTAACAAGGACAGGGCTTATGAGGCTGCAGCCATGGGACAGGAGCCTTTCCCTGTCTATCCTTATAACGGGGGTTCCTGCCTTGATGTGGGTGTCAGGGGATACAAGCCTTTCGAAGCCTTCACCCTTAAGGTTCACGGTATCGAGGCCGATATGAACGAGGACCTCGATGCCGCTCTCGAGCAGCATGCCGAAGGCGTGGTTTGTCTCGAAGATGAAGTTGAGGAAGCCGTCTGCAGAAGCGACAAAGGTGTCACCTGTGACATCGATTGCGATACCCTCACCTGCCATCTTCTGTGAAAAGACCGGGTCCTTGACATCCGAAAGGTCCACCAGGATGCCGTCTGCCGGGGAGACCAGATGTATGCCTTTATTAAGAAACTTGAACATGTCTATCCCTCCAAAGTAAATAAACCTGATTCTACAGGAGCAGGCGGAGAGGTTCAACCGAACATACGAAACAAAAGTGTAAGGAACAAAGTGGCAAAGCCTGATTATTCAATGTTTACCACATTCAAAAGGCATGTTTCGTAAGTGACTGGAGCGTTGACTGCCAACGGTTTGAAGCGGTAAGATTTACACATGGACCTGTAATTCAATTCTCAGGATCAGGAACAGAAGATAGCGAATTTCAATACTGTAAAGTATCCAGGAGGAATCATGAAACACATTAAGATAGCGGCAGGACTTGCACACGTTAACTACGGACACATAGCGGCGGTTGTTGAAGAGGCGGTAAATGCGGGAGTGGACTATGTACATTCGGACGCGGCTGACATGTACAACCTCAAGAACATGCAGCTTATGGGAGGACATCAGATAATAGAGGGGATAAGACCTGTCACTGAAAAGCCCATCGAGTGCCATATCTACACCACTGAAATAGACAGGCTCTTCATAGAGAAGCTTGCAAAGGTCGGCTGCAACATGCTCATAATCCCGGCGGAGGAGTTCATAGGGGCACCGCTTGCATACATCATAAACTACTGCAGGGAGTTCGGCATGAAGATCGGACTTACGGTTGGCTGCTACGCACCTTTATCATTCGTTGAGGAGTCGATATACGACATTGACAGGCTCCACATAGTGACCCACGGTGTTGACGAGACGGACGGCCAGGAAAACTGGGGCTGGAGAAAGAGCGTCACACATATGGTGAAGAGGGCAAGGAAGATGATCGACGAGAAGAACCCGAGATGCGAGCTTGCCATAGACGGCGGACTCAGGCATGACAACATGGACCTCCTTGTAGAATGCAATCCTGACGTCATCATACTCTCATCAGCGATATTCAGGGACAAGGATGGAATAACAGCAGGCGTAGAGAAGTGCAGGAAGGCGATTGATGCCGCTGCAGCAAGGTACGGACTGGAGTAGTCACGTCCAGGGTTTCTTATGGCCTCGGGCCAGGTAAGGATATGGGAGATACGATGAAAAAGGAAATAATCACAGATTATGTGCTGATTACAATTGCAAGCCTCCTGATAGCGCTGGGAGTCAGGCTGTTCTTCGGTGAACACATGCTGGCACCCGGCGGCATAACGGGCATGTCGATCGTCGTGAACGCACTGACGGGACTGCCCATGGAGGTTGTGCAGTTTGGCATATCAGGGCCGCTCCTGGTCCTTGGGATGATATTCCTGGGGAAGAGCTTCGGACTCAAGACACTGTACATCACGTTCATGGGACCCCTGATCATGAAGCTGATACCACAGACCCACGTGACAGACAGCCTGCTTGTCGCTTCTCTTGCAGGAGGAGCTCTGGTAGGGACTGCCATAGGGATCGCGATACTTAGAGGCTGCGCAACAGGCGGAACAGACCTCATGTCCATGCTGATCAACAGGGTGCTGAAGTTCATGAAGCTTCCGACCATCCTGTTCATCCTGGACGGTACTGTGGTTGCGGCATCAGGGCTGATATCAGGAGACGTAAGGGTCGCGCTCTTTTCCCTGGGAGCACTGCTCACCATAATCAGGACAATAGCCTTTGTGACCAGCAGGTTTTCACCTGCTGAAAGCACAGCGGCAATATGAGAAGAACACACTGCCGGTCATTTGTTGATCGACAGTGTGTTCTTTTCTGAGTAGATCTTCTTTATTATCGAATCAAGCCTCTGTATGTCCTGCTTCCTCAGAAGAGGTGAGATGTTGATGGTGTCCATGTCCAGCTCAAGCTTAAGGGGTACGGTGGAGATCACAAGGTCCATGCCTTCCAGGTCTGACTTCCTTAGGAAGGTGGACGACCTGGAGACCACTATGTCCAGCTTGTTGAACTCATGTGTAAGCTTGTTCCGAAGGAGCTTTGACTCCCCGGTGCCGCCATGGCATACGAGGGCGGTCCGAAGAGGCCTCTTGGCCCTTTCGATGGCTGAGGCAAGGTGAAGGGTAAGATATCCGATCTCATCATCTCCGACCTTTGAACCCAGGTACTCCTCGAAGGCACCTATCGAGCTCTTCACAACGCTGAAGGTGTTCGGATAGTACTTCATTATCTCATCAAGTATGGGGTTTACAACTGTAAGCCCGAACCTGATCCGTGTTATTACCGGCTTCAGGTGGAGTATGAGGGATGAGAAGAGCTCCTCGTCATCAGAGACCCTGATGGAGAGCGTCCTTTCCCAGCGGCTCATGAGTGACCTTGCCAGCTCCACGAGACCAGATATGTCAGGGTCACCGTTATTTGCCGCATACCGGCTCAGGGCATCGAAGTCGTTGGTCTTGGAGCACTTGATGTACATGGTGAGGTTCAGTACCTCATCCTCAGGTATCAGGGTTCCGAAGACATCCATGAGCCTTGAGCATATGTCCCTTGCTATGGAATACTCATATGACTCCCGCAGCCTTTTCTGGTTGCTCTTCTGGACCGTGATGTAGTGGTTGACCGATATCCTCTTGAGCATGACCGCAAGGTAGACAAGTATGACAAGCAGCGACTCATCAGCCATGTTGTACCTTATAAGGCTTTCGGTTGACAGAGCCGTATCCCTCAGCAAAGGGAAGTCGATGTCTATGATCTCCTTGAAGATCTTAAGGGGAGGGGATGTCATATTCATCTCCACATCATCGCTGCCAAGGATGTCCTTTAGCTCCATGTAGCTCTTGTTGGAGCATATGAGAAGGAGTATGGCACGCCTCAGGTCCTTTTCTGCCGCAACGAGCCTCAAGCCGTAGTTGGACTTCCTGTAAAGCTCCAGCCCGTTCCTCCTGAGCCAGGCGTCCACGTCGTAAAGGTCCTTGTGTACGGTAGCCCGGCTGACATGGAGCGTGGTGGCAAGGTCTTTAATCCTTAACCTCGAACCTGAGGTGAAAAGCTTGACGAGCATGTAGTTGACACGGTCCTCAGGTGAGTAGGCTTCCACCATGTGGGACTTTATCGCAAGGTCCTCCATGACCCTTAGCTTTACCGACTCTTCACCCCGTATCGCGATTCCCACACCGGCCTTCTTGTCCAGCTTCAGGTCAAAGTCCTTCAGCCACTCCTCAAGGACCATCAGGTCGTTCCTCACCGTCTTGTTGCTGCAGTCGACCGCAGCGGCAATGGAATCGACAGTCATGTATTCATTTTTGCTTAAAAGCTGTTCAGCTATTTCAATAAGCCTCTGGTTCATATCTTCTCCTGATCCTAAAGCATCTTCCAGTCAGATTCGAAGCCCTTTGCGCCGTTGACTGAAAGGTCGCTGTATATTGCCTTTTCGAGAGTGTCGAAGTTGATGGCTGCATAATGGGCTCCGGAAAGGGCAGCCTGCCTAAGGTGGTAGACATTCTTTATTGATGCGGCAACAACTCTGGTATGGTATCCGTTAAGCCTGATGACGCCGCATATCTCCTGAAGCACGCTGATTCCGTCATGCCCGTTCTCGTCGTTCCTTCCGATGAACACGAAAAGGAAGTCAGCACCTGCCTCCATAGCGAGTGTTGCCTGGTTGAGGTTGAAGATCAGCGTTGCGGCAGTCCTTATGTTCCTCTCCTTAAGCATCCTCATCAGCCTCATGCCTTCCCTTGAAAAGTTGACCTTTATTATTATGTCAGGCCTGATCCCTGCAAGGGCTTCAGCCTGACTAAGCATCTCCTCGGCGGTCTCTCCGATGACCTCCGCGGTAAGCAGCTTGTCAGAAAGGTCCTTGAAATGGCCTATGAAGCTGTGGAGTGAAACCTTGTTCTTGAGGTACATGCTGGGATTTGCGGTTATGCCGCTTACACCCATACCGATTGCAGATTCAATTTCACTGATGTTTGCACTGTCTATAAGATATCTCATATCATTCCCCGCCTTGATCTTGATTACCGGCAAGGACCTGTCAGGTACCAGCCGGATTTGTACGTTTCTCCATTATACTGCAGGGGATATGGGATTTCAGACCTGTGCCCGTAACTAAGTTTACCACAATAATGAGGAACAAAGTAGTCATGGATGCGCAGGAGCTGTTTGATACCAGATGTTTTGATGGCCTGATGAAAAGGTTTTGCCACAAGTATGAGTGAATTATTTTAGTGGATGCCTGTATTGAAGACAAAAGTCGTACTGCTTAAAATCAAAGCAACACCAAATTGCAGGAGGGAACAGAATGTTCAGATATCATCAGCCTACAATCATCCACTTCGGGAAGGGAGAGCTAGAAAGGCTCGCTGAAGTGGCATCACGTTACGGTTCAAGCTGCCTGCTTGTCACGACTCCCAACGAGGCACCTCTTGACAAGCTGTTTGACAGGGTCAGGTCAATACTTAACAATGGCGGAATAAGGGCGATCCAGTATGACGGGGTCATGCCCAATCCAACGGTCGCGATAGTCGAAGAAGGGCTGTCACTTGCCATGGCAGAGAAGGTTGATTTCATACTGGCTGTAGGCGGAGGATCCAGCATAGACACGGCCAAGGTCATCGCACTTAACTACGGGGTGGAGAAGATAGACTGGGATAAGATGTTCTCTGAATTCACCAATCCATTCATGACCTATGGAAAGGTATCACAGTCAGCGCTGCCGCTTCTCGCGGTACCGACCACATCCGGAACAGGAAGCCAGGTAACCCAGGCTGCGGTTATCTCCAGGGGTACCGACAAGAACACGATATTCCACCAGGATAACTTTCCTGTGGAGTGCATAATAGACCCTGAGCTTATGGCTACACTCCCGCCCAGGATCACTGCGTCAACAGGATTCGATGCCTTCACCCATGCCTTTGAAAGCCTCATCAACAAGAGGTCCTCGCTGTTTACGGAGCTTCAGGGGATGAAGGCAATGGAGCTTGTGATAGAGTACCTGCCGAAGGCACTGGAGGACGGAAAGGACATATCATACAGGGAGATGCTGTCGATGGCTGACACATTGGCAGGAAGCAGCCTTGCAAATGCAGGGGCGGCTGCGCCCCATCCACTGGGAGAGATAATAGGCGGAGTCACGCACATATCCCATGGGGAGACACTTGCCGTCGTATTCCCGGCGTATGTGAAGAACGCATGGAAGGACAACGTGGCTAAGTTCGCCAAGGTGTCCAGGCTGTTCAACAGGAGCTATCTTGTTGAATCGGATGAAGTGGCAGCGGAAGCCCTTCACGATGAGATTGTAACATTCCTCAAGGTAATCGGACTCAACAGGAGCCTTAGCGACCTTGGGGTGAAGCTCGAAGAATTCAACGCTATACTTGAATCCCCTGTGCTGGGATTCCTGCCGTTCGGGGGCAAGGACGAGCTTCAGGAGATCCTGAGGCAATCATACTGAGATGATAAGGCTGATCTGCATAGACCTAGACGGAACGCTTCTCGATGACAGGTTTGAGATCCCCGGAAGAAACAAGGATGCCATACTGTCAGCGCTCGATATCGGGATAAGCGTCGCGCTGGTTTCAGGACGTCCATACTGCATAACCAGGTATTTCGCTGAAAGCATAAGCGACAGGGTATATCCTATAGGCACGAACGGCACGTATTTCAGGAACGGCACCATGAGATACGGGAAGAAGCTGGAAAGAAATGAAATTAAAGAGATACTTGATACAGTCGAAAAGCATGACCTTACCATACAGTTCAAAGGCTCAGACTTCATGACAAGCAACAGATATGTGGAACCGGACCACCAATACAGGCTTATCAACAGCAGGGTGACAGAAGACAGGCAGATGAGGATCTATGAATCAGCTGACAGGGAAACCATACTGAACCTCTCTGAAGAAGGAATATTCAAGGCCATCTGCTTCAACAGGGATACATGCAAGAAGGATGCCGTAATAAAAGCGAAGAAGGAACTTCAGGATTCGGGCAGGTTTGAAGTCGTAAGCTCACATGTCCAGAATTTCGAGGTGATGAAAAAGGGCTCATCGAAGGGGAAGGCAGTCGAAGTGCTCGGAAGCCTCCTCGGTATACCAAGGGCTGAGGTCATGGCCATAGGGGACAATGAGAATGACCTGTCCATGTTCAGCGCTGCAGGGCTCAGGATAGCAATGGGAAATGCCAGCGAAGAGCTTAAGCTGAAGGCTGACCATATTACGGGCAGGAATACGGAATGCGGAGTGGCTGAAGCCATAATGAGGTACTGCATGTGAAAAGCGGCCTCCGGATGATGGAGGCCGCGTTTGCGGTACTTCTGCCTTATCGCATCCTGGAAGGAGCGACAGGCGGGTGCTGCAGTTAACTGATGAAGCTGCCTGTCAAACCTGTCCATGCCACCTTTCGATATGCGCAGAGTGCGTATCAAGGTATGAACCGGGCTTGTAGAACGTGTCATAGAACCCGGTGTCCAAATGGTGTGCCTGAAGGTATGGCATTGCAAAGATTGAAGAAACTGTTCCGGGGAACTTGCCGAAGGTGTCGTATACATATTGCGCCTGGATAGAAACACACTCCAGGAATGCTTCACTGTGCCTCTGGGCTGAAGACCTGACCTTTCCGGAATCCTTCCACGGACCCGGGGTAAGGGGGCTGAAAGGACCGCCTTCACCGAATTTTCGCCTGTAGACTGCCTCTACGGCGGCACGCATGTCGGGATAGTGTGGAGGGCAGAAGCCTTCCATCACCCCTTCAAGTCCTGTGACGTTCGGAAGGCTCCAGCGCTCATCCACATCGAACCTGAATCCAAGGCCAGGGACATCAGGGTCCCCGCTAGCTCCAAGAAGGCTGTGGGGGCTCACGCCGTCGAACATCCAGCCGCCAAGACCCATGGCCTGAAGCATGAGGGCGCCTGCGAAGCAGCTGGTGGAAAGCTCCGCGGCGGCTTCGCCCATGGTCAGCTGCTCTACGAAACTGAGGGGCCAGACATTTTCGGTGTCGACTATGCTGCCGAACCTTTCGATGCCGGGGATCGGACACCTGTTGATATCGTCATATAGGACATAGTTGTTCTGAAGCATATAGCAAAGCCCTAGGATCATATGCTGTGCAAGGTCAGCGACCGGGATCACCAGGGTGGTGCCCGGATGGTTCACAACCCAGGTGTTGTGCGCCTCGATATGGGGGACCGCAGGAGGAAGCTTAAGCCTGCCATCCTGTATCTTCCGTATCCTTTTCCTGACATCATCTATCAAGTCCACGATCTCGAGATGGCCGTCAACGGAGCGTTCAGCGAAGGCGGGGGCATCACGGTTATCAAGAACATAGACGCCGTTGTCATCGGTAAAGAACAGCATGCTTGTATGGAAACCTGCTGCTGACGGGAAGGTCCGTCCTCCGGCAGCCCCGGCGTAATTGGAAAGGTGAGGGGCATACAGGTCGGCCCTGCAGATCATGTGGTGCCAGCTTGTATTGCCGGCACAGGCACCAACTACCAGAAGGTTCTCAAGTTCAGTAAGCGGCAATACGCTATGGCCGGACTTGTATGCGAATACTCCGTCAGGAATCTCCGCCCCAAGGAAAAAGCGGCGGGAGCGCCTTCCGAGCAGCGCTTCAACCAGACCGAACTCCATCATGTCCTTGAAACCGGGTGGCAGGTTAGTATTTGACATCTTGGATCCTCCTTTCATATATCCACAGACTTGGTACATGCTTGACAGAAGGGCAAGGCAGAATGGCCCGTGAAGGGTCCCAAACCGCCTGTGATAAGAACAGTATAGCATTGGACATGATTATTTGTGAATATTCAGAAAAATTAACGGAAAGTTTGCCATGGCATTCTGTTCTGATGGAAACAGCTGATTATCGGCCTGTGTCTGCATAGTAATTCATTATATATTGATTAAAAGATAACAATGCCAAGGGCATCTCATGAAGTATGCCAAAATGACAATATAGGGATAAAATTATAACTAAATTAAGGTTAATTGATAAAGTAACT
>NZ_AXUN02000207.1 GCF_000495435.3 Youngiibacter fragilis 232.1
AGGATGTGGTTGAAAAGGGCTTCCATCGTCTGAAGAACAGCATTGACTTGGGAAGACTTCGTGTACATAGCGATAACGCTGCCCAGGGTAAGCTTTTTGTTGGCTTTGTCGCATCAGTCCTAATGTCTGGAAGAAACAAGGTATGACTGACAAGGATCTGTACGGCACATATTCCATGAAGGGACTGCTTAGAACGCTGGCTAAGCTGCGCATCCAGGAAATCAACGATCAAAGCATCATAGCACCAATGACCAAAGAACAACGAATGATATTTGAATCATTCGACATATCACTCTCTGAGTGATTGTTGTTATAAATTTCGACGGGATTTTAGGATGTCATTGATCCTGACTATGCTTGAATTGATGAATGTATAAAGCGGGTCTCCTGCCTGTATTGGATTATAGAGGTTGTTTACTATGATCCTTGCATTAGGGAATACCCTTTTGACCTGTGCAATCACCATAGGGAACTGACCCTCGAATTCCCCGATTCCAACCTCAAAAGATGCTGGCAGAGGTTTCCCGGGGTCATCCATGCTTGCGTATGTTGCCATGGCAGCTTCATAGCTCATGCTTCTTATCTTATTGTACAGGTAGATCATATTCGTGTTCAGGTCGGTTACGTAGGTACCTCCGAATGCATTTACGACCGCAGGTAAAACGTACCGGAGAAGGTTGTTGCTGCCAATGTTTATAGTAACGAGGTTTATGTTTTGATTCGGTTCTTGAAGTGATAATCCACCAAGGAGTGTACCGGTATCAAGTCCTTCAACACCTGCATTCTGGTAATTCACATCATACGTGATGTCAATATAGTCACGGAGCATCGCTGCATATCCATACCTGTTATAAGCACTGAGGCCATAGGTCACTGAATCTCCCAAAGCTATATAGTTTACTGTCGCAGCAGCAGCCGCAGGAACCGACGCAAAGGTTACAGAGAAGAGCATGAACGCAGCAGCAAACATAGCCATAAGCTTCCTGTACCGTCTCTTCATGGTATTCCCTTCTTTCTGCTTTCTTTTGTATATTTCTTATTTAATTATCCGCCTGGAGTGATACATATTCAATGAGTCATCAGAAAATTCACAGAAATTACACCATGTGTTTGGTTTTGTGGTATTCCGAATGATTAATCCGGTCAGCTTCCTGTTATTTTCCTGATCTTCATATGCATTGCCTTCACTGCTGAACTTGCCTCCTCAACATCAAGAACCAGTACAAGTATTGCATAAGAGATCATGCCAGCTCCTATCGAAAGAAGAGCAGCGGCATTAGGGCTGAAGGTTTGCATCAGCAACTTATATGAGAACCAGACCAAACCACCCATAATGACAGAAGAGGCTGCTATCCTCAATATGCTCCTCAGCCTTCCTATGATTGATGAGAAGCTGATCCTCCTCGCTAAAGAGACTGCGAGCGCTGAAGCGGTAGCTATTGCTGATATGCTTGTAGCTAGAGCCAGGCCTCCTATGCCAAGGTATCTTGAAAGTATAATATTTAGGATTATGTTGATGACCATCCCGACTATGGAGTTCTTCATCGGGGTCCTGGTATCTCCAAGAGCATAGAATGTCCTTGATAGAAGGTCCCTCATGGCATATGCTCCATGACCTATTGAATAGAAGAACAATGCTCCGGATGTAAGGATAGCATCTTCAGCTCCAAAGGCACCACGCTGGAATATGAGCCTGGTTATGGGTCCTGAAAGGACAAGCATCCCTGTCATCGCGGGAAGTACCAGGAGGAGCACATACACAATCGAATTGGCCAGTGTCCCTGAAAGGGCATCATCGTCCCCCTCAGCAGCCATCCTTGATATCGATGGGTACATCACGGAAGATACCGGCTCGACAAATATCCCCTGCACGAATCCGTTGACTACCTGTGCATAGCCAAGTGCTGATATACCGCCGACAGCTATCCCTGATGCGATTGTCTTGTCTACAAGAACGTTCACCTGGTTTACCGATACGCCAATGATTACAGGTATGGAAAACAGAATAAGCTCCCTTATATAAGGGTCACTAAGTCTTAATGTCATCTTGTACCTGAATCCGGCTTGCCTGGCTGCAGCTGCAAGGAATATCGCCTGAAGCGCAAGCCCGATGATTATTCCAATGGCGAGTATACTCGAATTGTTCCCTGCAAGGGCGTAGGAAGCTATCGCAGCAAGGTTCGCAGGTATTCCTATCAGGGCAGTTACTATGAATCTGTTCCTTATCTGCAGCATGGCGGTAAGTATGTATATGACAGCAGAGACCACTATCCCTGCAATGCTTATCCTTGTCAGGGAGACTGCGAGGTCAAGCGTACCCTGAGAGAAGCCCGAGGCGAAAAGCCTCACAAGAGGAGCGGCAAAAATGGCTGCAGTGCCTGCAATGAGAGCGCAGACAAGCACTAAGGAAGACAGCAGGTTTGACGTGAACAGGTCGGCATGTTCAATGCTTCTTTCTGTCCTTATCCTGTTGTAGACAGGTATGAAGCTCGTGAAGAGGGCTATCCAGATGAATGAGAATATTGATGTGGGAATGGTCTGGGCGATGTTGAAGGCATCGGTTATTTCAGATGCCCCGAAAAAGAATGAGAGTGACACCTCCCTGAAGAAGCCCAGAAGCTTCGACAGGATAGTTATGATCATGATCAAAGCTACTGTCTTTTTCATACCCGTGTCGAGTAGACAGCTCGACGTTCACCTCACTTATATATATTCATATTGCTCGTGAGGTTCTGTCTCTGCCCCTCACAGAACCCGTCGTGCCCTATTAAGGCAACGGGCTCTTCATACAATCCTTACAAAGCTTGCCAGATGTCCACATATATCCTTGGCTCTATTATTGGATGATTCTCCAACAACATTTTATACCTCTTCCAAGACAGATATGCTCTCTGACTCCTCCGTGTCAATCTCTGGTACAGCGTAGAAACTATAAATCTATAGAATTTCATCAATCCTTCGTAGTTCCCTGATATGCCATAATATCTGTAGTGTCCTACCAGCTTAGGATTGAGCAGTTTAATTACTTCTGAAGGCTCACCATGCGTGTTTGCTGTCAGCCACTCTTTTACTGCCTGTTTCTTTGCCTTTAGCTTCTTCTTGCTGGTTCGGTGCAGCACAGTATATTTCCCCTTTAGGGTTTTCCCGTTGATGTGGGTGAAGCCTAGAAAGTCGAAGGTTTCAGTTTTGCCGTTTGCACTATTTTCTTTGGCGAATCGTCCGAACCGGATAATTCGACTTTTGTCCTTAGCCAGTTTCAGTCCGAATTTTCCAAGCCTCAGTTCCAGCGCCTTGAAAAAATTATTGGCTTCGTTCTCGTATTGGAACATGCACACAAAGTCGTCGGCGTAGCGTACCATGTACGCTTCACCTTTGCAGTGCTTCCTTACCACTATGTCAAACCATACATCTAGCACATAGTGCAAGTATATGTTTGCAAGCACCGGTGAAATCAGACCTCCTTGCGGAGTTCCTTTGTCACTCTCATAGTATTTCATGTCTTCCATTACTCCTGCCTTCAGAAATCGCTTGATATATCGCAGAAAGTTCTTGTCAGCTATATCATGCTCAAGGAACTTCATCAGCCACTCATGATCTACGTTGTCAAAGAAGCCTTCAATATCGGCATCTACCACGCACTTTATTTTCTTTGTCATGATTATCTGATTAACTTCTCGTATTGCCTGATGACAGCTTCGGCCTGCCCGAAACCCGTAGGAGAAGTCACAGAACTTCCCTTCGTAGATTTGGTCAAGCACCCTCTGCATGACTCCTTGTACAAGTCGATCCCTGTATGCAGGTATTCCCAATGGCCTCATCTTGTCGCTTCCAGCTTTAGGTATATAGGCTCGCCTTACCGCTTGTGGGCGATAGCTGAACCGTTTCATCTGTTTGAGCAGTTCCTCTATGTTGGAATCAAGATTCTTCTCATAGGTTTCCCTGCTTTCTCCATCTATACCCTTGGCTTTGCCTTTTGGCTGCTGCTTGTGGACTTCCTCCAGACTCTCTTTGTTCACATAATGCATCAGCGTCTGTACCTTTTCATGTTTGCTAGCTTGCTCTGCTATTCTTTCG
>NZ_AXUN02000206.1 GCF_000495435.3 Youngiibacter fragilis 232.1
ATCGAAAATTTACGGATTAAAGTTACTTATTATCAATCTTCATGAATATCCTTTTTATCAACATTTGACCTGCCATCACAACTATTGTTGTTACGATGACATATATCCAAAGTTTTATATTATATTCCTTTCGTATATATGATGCTCCTAATATCCAGGTAACAGCCCATATGAGATTAATAATCATAAATAATGGTTTAGAAACTTTATTTCTCATATTTCCCCTCTCCTAAATATATCATTCAGTTTCTCCTCCTTGTATTCAGTATTTTGTAACTTGCTGCATTGAAATACTAATTACCATTAATTTACTGTTATTATAGTGGGTAAGTCAAAAACATATTCCATTTTCTATAAAGGTTTGAATAAAACCCTATTCCTATGGGTTATTCCAGTCCAGGGATTGTATGATTTAATAGTACTACGGAATATTCAAAAGACATAGTTGTTTTACTATATGAATGCTGGCACCTTGGTCTTAAAATCTGAAAATTTTGTATAGGCATGTGGAACATAGCTGTGAACGATGAATTTCTTGATATGGCTAAGAAAAGTAATATAAGCCTTGTTTCAAAACTAAGCGGATATTCATCTTAAGTCTGAATAAGGACTCTCCTAACTTTTACTCTGATTGTAATAAGCCCACAATACACTTTGGAAGGCAATGCCGAAAAATATCTAATGATTCTTTGCTGTTACTTATGGTAAGGTTCATTTTTAATTATCCTATAAGCCCTGTAAATCTGCTCATAAAGGCAGACGGTGTTTAGGGCGGGTGACAGGTCCATAGTAGTGAGGGATATTGATTCATCTGCAGTTGCGTACTTCATTCCTATGATGAATGCTACGCTGGAGATCCCGGAGGTTGCAAGATTTGAGAGCTCTCTTGAGAACTCTTCCGATGACAGGCTCCGGCCTCTTGGCCTTATCTGTATGACATATGCTTTGCCGTTCAGGGCAGCTTCTAAAGAGGAGCTGTCCTTTATCTTTGTGAGCTTGATCTTGCAGTATCTTCCAAGACGCTTAGCGTATTCGCTTATTGCATCATTATAGTAGTCTTCAAAAAAGGTATCGATGACGAAAATCTCAAAGTTCAAGACTTCTTCCTCCTGAATAGGTTTAGTTTGAGTATACATCATTAATGATATAAGGGGATCGCAAATCTGAAAAATTAAATTGCTTGCAATCAAATTGTCTTTAATGTTTGTACTAATTAGTGTATATTAGTGCCATGGGAAATAAAAAAAGCTATGGAACACAGAATGATTTGAATCTGAAGCTTGTCATTGCGCTGAGCAGGGCGACCACTGGTCTCCATCGGGGAGCTTCAAGGAACATGAAGGAAAATGGCCTCACACCGTCCCAATTCGAAGTGCTGGAGGTGCTTTACCACAAGGGGGCAATGAAGGTGTGTGAGATCAAGGAGAAAATACTGGCATCCAGCGGAAACATGACCGTCATACTGGCAAATCTGGAAAAGGACGGGTATATCGGAAGGATAATGTGCGAGACCGACCGGAGGTCATTCATACTGGATATAACAGAGAAGGGAAAGGAAGTCATGGACAGGGCATTCCCGCTGCATATAGCGTATCTTGAAGATACGCTTAAGAACCTGGATGAATCTGAAAAAAGGGAAATCATACGGCTTCTCAAGAAGATGCAGGGACTTGGTGGAAACGATGAGGGCAAGTAGGTTCTTCGGCTGGAGAACGGTAAAGACTGCAATTGGGGCAGCTGTTTCGATGATCATAGCTGCTGCGATCGGGCTTGAATACAGCGTAGCCGCAGGTGTCATCACCATACTGAGCGTCCAGAATACCAAGAAGAAGTCCCTTGACCTTGCTGTAATGAGGGTAGGGTCAACTTTGCTTGCCCTATTTATAGGTGCAGCCGCATTCTCAATACTTGGTTACTCCCCATTTGCCTATGGAGTGTATCTGCTGTTCTTCATTCCCAGTGCGGCAGCTCTGGGCTTCAATGACGGAATAGTACCGAGCTCGGTGCTTGTGACCCACCTGCTTCTTGAGAAGTCGGTGTCATTGCAGCTCCTGGGCAACGAAGTCATGCTTATGGTGATCGGAGCCGGTGTAGGCATCATTCTCAACATCTACATGCCAAACCTCGAAAAGCAGCTCAACAGGGATGTCGTTGAGATTGAAAGGCTGATGAAGAAGGTGCTCTCGAGCATGTCAGTCAGCCTCTCTACGCAGACAGTGCAAGTTGACGAGGAAAGGCTTTATGGAGAGCTTGATGCAAAGCTCAAGGCAGGCTACGAGAGGGCTTTGAAGGATGCCGGTAACCATCTGGTAAGCGATGTAAGGTATTACCTCAAGTATATGGAGATGAGGAGCGTCCAGTTCGGGATAATGAAGAACATGAGGAAGCTTTTCGAAAGACTGAATGAATCCTATGAGCAGACTAAGCTTGTTGCGGCACTCACGGACCTTGTTGCTGACCAGTTCCATGAATCAAACACTGCAAAGGAGCTTCTTGAAGACCTTAAGGGCTACAAGGAGATATTCAGGAACATGGAGCTTCCGAAGAGCAGGGATGAGTTCGAGGTAAGGGCTTCGCTTTTCCAGTACATCAATGAGCTTGAGCAGCTCCTCGATGTCAAGCGTGAGTTCGTGGACAGTCTTGATGATGAAGACACGGAGAGATTCAGGACGACCCTGTCAGAGAGCAGAAAATAAAAAATGGTGGCTGCAGCAGCTTTAATGTATAAGCTTCTGCAACCACTTATTTTTTCTTCTTCTTTTTGAGGGACGACCGTTTGTATTCCAAAAACTTTATGACATCCTGCTTGTCCTCGTCAGGCCATAGATTGAAGTCATTAAGGTAGGGGTCCAGGATCTCATATGGGGATTTCTTTTCAAGAACCTTATCGGGTTCGCTTTGGTCCATCACTTCAGCTATCGGGAGCTCTAATGCCTTACCGAGCTTCAGTGTATTTTCCAAAGAGGGGTTGCTCCTTCCCCTTTCTATGTCGCTGAGAAAGGTGACAGATATTCCGGCAAGCCTCGCAACCTGCCTCTGTGTCATATTAAGTTCGATTCTTCTGTGGCGTATCCTTTCCCCGATGTGCATCCAAATCTCCTAAATTCCGTATATGACGGATTATTGACATATAAAGTATACAACAAAGGAAGTATATTTTGAAGCTGTAATCTATACGCTGTTAACGTAATATAACCTTGAAATTATACGTCAGTAACGTATAATTTCATTAGGGGAGGTGTTGTTTTGGCAAGCATCGGAGACAACATTAGGATGGCAAGGAAGCAAAAGGGGATAACACAGAAAGTGCTTGGGGAGATGATAGGGGTATCCAACACATACCTTTCGGACATCGAAATAGGAAGGACAAATCCATCTATAAAGACACTCAAGAAGATTGCGGACGGACTTGAAATAAGTTACATCGAACTGCTGAAGGATACAGAATAGCAAGATGCGGGCATCCCACATGGGATGCTCTTTTCCGGTGCAGTTGTAGCCAGCCTGTCCTCCATGTATCATGTAGTTAGCTGAAATATTGGAGGAATAACAATGCCCTATAAAAAAGATAAGAGAAAATCACCATTGATAATATCAGCGATCACGTTACTCATCCTGCTTACTGGCTGCACCAGGGAGGCGAAGGGACAGGAGCCCCTGCCCAAAGATGAGGACCTGAGGATAGTAGTAGCCACAGATATACACTACCTTTCAACGAAGCTCAGGGATGGTGGAGAAATTGAAAAGTATGTGTATGAGAACGGAGATGGCAAGGAACTAGGCAACATGGACCTCATACTTGACGCATTTGTCGAAGACATGAGGAAGGATCCGCCTGATTTACTTGTGGTCACAGGCGACCTTACCCTGAATGGAGAGAAGAAGAGCCATGAGGACCTGGCGAAGATATTCAGGAAGATCGAGAGGTTTGGAGTCCAGGTAATAGTCACACCGGGAAACCATGACATAAGCAACGTCTATGCGAGAGAATTCAGCGGAGACAAGGTGGACTATGCAGATACGGTGAGTCCGGAGGAATTTGAGGACATATATGAGGACTTCGGGTTCAAGGACGCGGTGAAAAGGTCTGAAGGCAATCTGAGCTATCTGTACAAGGTAAGCGAAGACCTGTATATCGCCATGGTAGATTCAGCGGTATACAGGAACAATATCGAGAACGGATACCCGGCAACAGAAGGGATAGTATCGCAAAGCTCAAAGGTCTTCCTGGAAGAATCTGGAGCGCTTGCCAGAGAAAATGAAGCGGACGTCATAGTTGCCATGCACCACAACATGATGAACCATACCACGTTCATGAATGAGGGCTTCACGCTGGAGAATGCAGAAGAGATGAGGCTGCTGTTCAGGACGCAGGGCTTCAGGGTTAGCCTCTCAGGACATATACACATCCAGGACATACATTTTACAGAAGATGTCACCGACATTGCAACAGGAGCCCTGTCAGTATATCCGAACAAGTATGGAATAATCGATTATTCAGGCGGTAAGTTGAGTACGCCACAAAGTGGGTGGATATCGAAGGATATGCAAAGGAAAAGGGCTTTGGCGAGCATCATGACTTCATGTCAGATGCAAGGGAAAGGTTCAAGGTCTTTTCAGCAGTAAGACTGAAGGCGAGACTTGAAGGGCTTGTCGATGGGGCTTCAGTATCGAGACTAACTGAGCTTTTGGGAGAGATCAACGCATACTATTTCGCAGGTGAGAAGGTTCCATCCTCAGTATTTGATGATTCCCTGACTGAACTCCTTCCTGAGGATGACAGGACCAGATTCTACATTGAGGACAGGAAGTCAGGCGACCTGTATGAGAACAACAGCCTTATACTTGACCTTAGGAAGCAGGGCAATTAGGACAGTGAGAAGATGGATGACCAGGTTTTCGGCAAAGAATATACGAACAATCTGGAAGAATATGGAGATAAATGAGGGGCCGCCGGCCCCTTTGCCATTTCGGGCAGAAAACACCAGATTTTGATAAGTGAAAATGATTGTCAGTTTGTCAGCGAAATGTGAGCGATAACAGGACAATTTCCAACTGAACATATGAATAAAGATGATATTTGTAAAAATCAAATGAGCGAACAAAATGCCTTGAATGTGCCGCAACATACGCATAAAATTAACGATGTAATAATTTCAATGAGGTGGAAAATGGAGAAACTATTCAAGCTGAAAGAGAACAACACCACTGTAAGGACGGAGGTTCTCGCGGGAACTACCACTTTCTTGACAATGGCATATATCATACTTGTCAATCCGCAGATACTGGGGCTTGCAGGAATGGATACAGGCGCTGTCTTCGTAGCTACAATACTCGCTGCGGCAATCGGTACCTTCATAATGGGATTTGTTGCTAATGTTCCGTTTGCACAGGCACCCGGAATGGGGCTCAATGCATTCTTCACATTCACAGTCGTCTTCGGTCTTGGCTACACCTGGCAGCAAGCGCTTGGAATGGTATTTGTATGCGGACTCATCAACATACTCATAACAGTGACAAAAGTCAGGAAGATGATCATACATGCGATACCACACTCGCTCCAGTACGCAATTAGCGGAGGCATAGGCCTTTTCATAGCATACATCGGAGTTAAGCAGGCACACTTCCTTACCTTTACGGGAGAGGCGTTCAACCTTCTCGTTGACACAGGAGATGGCGGCGGCATTTATGCAGACGTGGTACCTGCACTCTCAAACTTCAAGGATCCTGTCGCGCAGGTAGCTCTCATAGGGCTGCTCGTTACCGTAGTGCTCATGCTCTTAAGGGTCAAGAGTGCGATACTCTTCGGAATAGTGGCATCTACTGTTCTTGGAATCTTCTTCAAGATAACCGAAGTGCCTGACCTTTCAACCATAAGCTTCGCAATACCGAGCCTCAAGCCAACATTCCTTGCGCTTGACATAGCGGGACTCTTCAACTCACCGCAAAGGATATTCATATCGCTCACGACGATTTTCGCATTCTCACTTACAGATACCTTCGATACTATCGGAACCTTCCTTGGAACCGGAAGAAAGTCAGGGATATTTGACGAAGCAGACGAAAAGTCCGTAGAGTCCGGATCAGGAATGTCATCAAAGCTTGAGAAGGCCCTTTTTGCGGATGCAACCGCAACATCAATAGGAGCGCTTCTTGGAACCTCCAACACCACTACCTATGTGGAGAGTGCTGCAGGCATATCCCAGGGCGGAAGGACAGGACTCGCTTCAGTTACAACAGGAGTACTGTTCCTTATGGCACTGTTCCTTTCACCTCTTGCACTTATGGTACCGGGAGCTGCTACAGCACCGGCCCTCATAGTTGTCGGCGTGCTCATGGCAGACGGCCTCAAGAACATAGAATGGGATGACCTGGCCATAGCCATACCGGCATTCCTCATACTTGCGCTCATGCCGTTCACCTACTCCATATCAACAGGAATAGCATTCGGATTCCTCTTTTACTGCCTCTCAATGTTCGTAGTGAAGAGAAGCAAGGAAGTACATCCGGTCCTATACGTCGTCACACTTCTGTTCCTCGCATCCTATGTGCTTAACGCGCTGATATAGCAAGAAAATTTATGCTCCTGACATGGAAAGGATCCCTAAGGACTTCCGTGTCAGGAGCATTTTTTAATGTTACATTGTCACAATGCTATGCCTTGCTGTTACCTCATATTTGCATCTTTAACTGAATGCCTTTTTTATCTTCTTGGCTCAGGATTCAAATACGACCGATACGCACTCGGGACTGTATATGTCAGACCTTAGGATCTCAAGTCCTCCGGTCTCCTGGTCCACACTGTAAAGGGAGAGGTTGTCGGTATCCATGTTTGCGAGAAGAAGGTACCTGCCATCAGGAGAGATGTTGAAGTCCCTCGGGTGCTTGCCATATGACGGCACTATATCAACGACTGAGGTCGTGAAAGACTCTGTTACCTTGAATATGGTTATGCTTTCATGGCCGCGGTTTGAGGTGTATATGAACCTGCTGTCATTGGAGATCCTTATTGCTGCAGCGATGCTATTCCCTTGGAAATCTCCCGGAAGAGCTCTGGAACAATGGATTATCCTGTAGCTTCCATCCCTGAAATCAACCGTGAAGACTTCCGATGTAAGCTCAGACAGGACGTAGGCTATCTTTTCTGTCCTATGGAAAACAAGGTGCCTCGGGCCGCTGCCGGCCGGGAAGTTTATGGAGTCCTTTTTCCTGAGCTCGCCGTTGAAACCGTAGATCCATACCCTGTCAGTACCCAGGTCGCAGACAAGGATATCCTCATTATAAGGATTCTTATGGGCGAAGTGTATATGTGAGCTGTCCTGCCTGCCTGTCACAGGACCTGAGCCCTCATGGCTTATGGATTGGCTTCTGCCTGTTATTGCACCTTCCTCTATGGCATACAGGTCAAGGTTGCCGGCATGGTAATTGCAGGCCAGCAGTCCTTCTGGAATAAGGCTCAGGTAGCAGGGAGGGGCCTCTCCTTCTGCAGTCGATATTCCTGTCACCTTCTTTTCATGAATATCAATTGAGGCAGCTCCTGATGCATCCCCATGCTTCACTACAGAATAAAGGATGTTTCCATCAGCGCTTAGTGTGAGATAGGCAGGGTTTCCAATCTGCATGAAGTCTTCAGTCCTGAACTCCTTCCCGTCAAAAGCGAACCTTCTGATCCCTGTGCTTTTTCTTCTTGTATAGGACCCGAGGAACCCGGTATATATTGTCATATGATCACCATCTTTCAAAAATCCGGCTGCAAAGCCATGGCCTTGTTAACCCTATGAGGTTATGATAACATTAGTGGACTTGTAAGGAGATAATTATGGGAAAAGATTTTAAAAATATTAATATTAGCAGTGACCTTCTTAGGTCAGTTGAAAACCTGGGATTCACAGAGATGACTGCGATCCAGGAAAAGGTCATAATCCCCGCCATGGAGGGAAGGAACATATTGGGTTCTTCCTCTACAGGCAGTGGAAAGACCCTGGCATTCCTAATGCCTGTCCTTGAGAGGACATCCTGGGAGGACATGAAGGCTTCTCTTATGGTGCTTGCGCCATCAAGGGAGCTTGCCCTTCAGATAAGGGATGACTACGACACTTTAGGTAGATACAAGAAGCTTAAGGCTGTGGCCTTGTACGGCAAGCATCCGTTCAAGGAAGAGGAAGCATCTCTCAAAAACAGGCACCACGCCATATGCGGCACACCAGGTAGGGTCCTCGACCACATCAAGAGGGGGACTCTGGATACTTCCGCAATAAGGTTCCTCGTCATAGATGAGGTTGATGAGCTCATAAGCAGGGGCTTCAGGGATGATGTGCTGGCTATCGCAAGAAGCCTGAAGTCTGTCCGGCAGACACTGATGTTTTCAGCGACCATTGGAGAAGAGGTCCGGGGTATAGCATCGGAACTCCTTGATGACTACATTGTCATAGAGTCAGAGGACGAGGGGAAGCTGAACATAGAAGTTGAGCATTTCAAGGTTGAGAACAAGGACAAGTTCAAGGCGCTCCTTTCATTGATATATGGAAGGAAGCCCAGGAGCATGATAATATTCGTCAACACCAAGGATGAATGCGGAAGGCTGAAGGATGACCTTGAGAAGAAGAACATTGACTGCCTTAAGATCCATGGAGGAATGCTCCAGGAGGACAGGCTGAAGGCCATGGAGGCTTTCAAGGCAAGACAGGTGCCTTACCTTGTCGCGACTGACGTTGCTGCCAGGGGCATTGACGTGCGCGACCTGGACATATCCCTTAGCTATGATTTCCCGGTGGAGAAGGAAAGCTATGTCCACAGGATGGGAAGGACAGGGCGAAACTACAGGGAAGGCAGCGCAATCTACTTCATTGCAGAACATGACGGAAAGAACGTCAGGGATGTGGAGAATTTCATAGGCAGGAGCCTTGGTGAGATACAAGAAATGAACTATGGACCGCTTAGGACCGGAAAGGACAGCTTCAGGGAGTTCCAGAAGGAGCTAAGGAAGAACAGGCCGAAGAAGACCTCAGTCCATAAGGATATAACGAAGATCTATATCAACGGCGGAAAGAAAAAGAAGATAAGGCCTATGGACATTGCCGGTACGCTACACTCGATACCGGGGATAGAGCCGGAGGACATAGGGATAATAGATGTCCAGGAAAACGGGTCCTACATAGACATCCTCAATGGAAAAGGGGATATTGCGATACAGGGTCTGTCAGAGAGTAAGATCAAGGGTAAGGAGCTTAGGGTCGAAAAGGCCAGGAAATAACTGAATGTAACTGCTGATGTATGCCTGGGGGGGGGTGCCAGGCCATTGCATCAGGAAGGTTTTGTTCCTGCAGATCTGTGACTAATTATCAAAAAAGATTATTTTCATATTTTTATTTGCATATCGATAATTTGTGTGATACAATCATTCAGTGATTTAGAATTATCATAATATTATTAGCTTAGGATTAATAGTTTTTGTACGATCACCTTGCAGCTTGCTGCGAGGTTTTTTTATGGAGTCGCGCTTGTGCGTACACTGAAACTTGTCTTAAGCGGAAGAGGTAAAGAATGGAAAAGAAATTTGCGGAACTCGGCTTAAGAGAAGATGTCCTCAGGGGAATCAGCGATATGGGATACGAGGAGCCATCAGCCATACAGGCTGAGGTCATACCTGTACTCCTTAGCGGCAAGGACGCGATCGGACAGGCACAGACAGGAACAGGAAAGACACTTGCGTTCGCAGCGCCGATACTGAGCAGGCTCACACCGAAGGGAAAGGTCTCAGCGATAGTCCTTACACCTACAAGGGAGCTCGCAATACAGGTCAACGAAGAGATCAACACGATCGCGAAGCATGTAAGGGTAAGGCTTCTCCCGGTTTACGGCGGACAGCCGATAGACAGGCAGATAAGGGCTTTGAGGAGCGGAATCGACATAGTAGTCGGAACTCCGGGAAGAGTCATTGACCTCATGGACAGGGGAATACTTCATCTTGAAGAGGTTGACTTCCTTGTGCTTGACGAGGCTGACGAGATGCTCAACATGGGATTCATCGAGGATATCGAGAGGATCATGAGGGACATGAACGAGGAAAAGCAGACGATGCTTTTCTCGGCAACAATGCCAAAGGAAATAAAGACACTTTCAAAGAGATACATGAAGGAAGACAGGGAGCACATAACAGTCGTGAACAACACCATGACCGTATCAACTGTCGACCAGTTCTACTTTGAAGTAAAGCACTCAGACAGGTTCGAGTCACTCTGCAGGATCATGGATGCTGAAGAGATGGACTCAGTGATCATATTCTGCAAGACAAAGAGAGGCGTCGACGAGCTGGTTGACTCACTGTCCGCGAGAGGCTACAATGCAGCCGGTATGCACGGAGACATGAACCAGAACCAGAGAATATCGACACTTGCAAAGTTCAAGGAAAAGAACCTTGAATTCCTTGTAGCTACAGACGTAGCGGCAAGAGGAATAGACGTCGACAACATCTCCCATGTCATAAACTATGACCTTCCGCAGGATACGGAGTCCTATGTACACAGGATAGGAAGGACAGGAAGAGCCAGGAAGGAAGGAATAGCCTACACTCTGGTAACTCCAAGGGAATACCTCCAGCTCAAGGACATCGAGAGGATGACCAAGGGCAAGATAAAGAGGAAGGATATTCCTACAATAGACGACATATTCAGCTCCAAGTACAAGAACATCCTCAGCAGGATAACGAAGGAGCTTGAGGACGAGAAGTACAAGAGATTCGTTCCGCTTGTTGCAGAGCTCGATGAGAACTACAACATGATAGACGTATCTGCAGCGCTCATGAACCTCATATACAAGGATGAGCTGAGCTTTGAGTATACACAGAACAGCCTGACGAAGCCTAAGACACAGGTAAGGCTCTTCATAAACGTGGGCTCCATGGACAAGCTTTCACCAAAGAAGCTGCTTGAGTTCCTTACAGAGCATGCCGGAACAAACAGCGATGACATAGGCACCATCGACATACTTCCTAAGTTCACTTTCGTGAATGTCAAGGATGGCGTCGAGGACAGGGTCGTCAAGTACTGCAGCGGTAAGAAGCTCTCCGGAAGAAGAGCGAACATCGAAGTCGCGGCAAACAGAAAGAAATAGTCACTTCAATGAGACGGGACCTTCGGGTTCCGCCTTTTTATTTGCTTCATATTGGTAAAAAAGAGGTTGGATGATACACTGAATGTATGGAAAAGAAACACGTATTCTCCAGGGAAACGGGCAATATGTGTCATCAATGTATTTATAGGGAGGACAGGTATGATCGTAAATATAGTAGAAAGGCATTTCCTGAGCAAGGAGGCTGCCGACTTCATCAGAACTGAATCAGGTGAAGAGATCATCGATATCATGGACATCGAGGAAGGAAAAGATACGCTTGTTAAGGCTGAGGTGATAATCTCACAGAGAAAGCTGACAGATGAGCTGGTAAAGGAATGCAGTAACCTGAAATGGATACAGTCATTCAGCGCCGGAGTGAATATCCTGCCCCTTCAGACACTGAAGGAGCTGGGCGTAGTTGTCACAAACACATCCGGGATCCACGCTCCCCAGATGACTGACCTTGCAATGGGAATGATACTTGCATTCTCAAGGTCGCTAGTCGAGCACATAAGGTACCAGAAGACCCTAAGATGGACTCAGGAGTTCAGCTATGGAGAGCTTCTGGATTCTGAGCTGCTTATCGTTGGCTCAGGCAAGATCGGAGAGATGCTTGCATTGAAGGCAAAGGCCTTCGGCATGAGGACCGTCGGAATAAAGAGGACAGTGAAGCCTCTTGAAAATTTCGATGAAGTCAGACCTGTATCTGAACTTAAGGATGCAATGAAGACTGCCGACTATATTGTGATACTTCTGCCGCTGACCCCTGAAACCAGGAACCTTGTAGATGCTGAGGCTCTAAGCTGCATGAAGGAAAGCGCTGTATTCGTGAACCTCGGAAGAGGACCTATAGTGGATGAGAATTCACTCATTGAGATCTTAAGGAAAAAGAAGATAAGAGGCGCTGCACTTGATGTGTACAAGAGGGAACCGCTCCCGGACGACAGTCCCCTATGGGAGCTCGACAATGTCATCATGACGCCTCACGTGGGCGGTTGGGGGCCTGGAAACGAGATGCGCGGGGCAAGGCTCGTGGTTGACAACATAAGAAGGTTCAGGAATGGGGAGAAGCTGATAAATGTGGTAGATCCTGATATGGGCTACTAGACCAGCTATAAAAT
>NZ_AXUN02000205.1 GCF_000495435.3 Youngiibacter fragilis 232.1
CTTTCTCTTGTGTTGCAGAGTCGTCCGTCCCAATCCGGCCTTATATAAGATTTCTGTTCGTCGGCCCGAAAATTTGCCCGCCAGAACTCCTCGCCCTGACATCCGGCTTCCTTCAGATTCCACCTCGCGATGGACACCCTTGACTTCGGCTAACGCTTCCTGCTACCGAGCGCGTAGTGGACTCTCACCACCAAGTTATCGCCCATGCCGGGCGCACAACAGGGATCCATCTCCGGTTCATTTCGGGAATGGATCCTTCACTTTTCTCCTTATAGGGATCCGCTTTCTTGCGAAAACATTTTCATGAGGGTATGATTGAATGAGAGGAGGTGGATCTGATGAGAAAGGTGCTTGTGGTCGTTGACATGCAGAAGGACTTCATCGATGGTTCTCTCGGTACCAGCGAGGCAGTCGAGATAGTTCCAGTGGTTGTAAAGAAGATTTCCAACTGGGACGGAGACGTGGTCTTCACGAGGGATACCCATAGGGAAGAATACCTTCAGACCAATGAGGGCGGTAACCTTCCTGTAATGCACTGCATTTCGGGAACGCCAGGCTGGGAGATAGACAAGACAGTGCTTGAGGCAGCGGATGGGGAGAAGAGGATATACGACAAGGATACCTTCGGCTCCAAGGAGCTAGCCATGGACCTTATGAATGTGGGCGCTGACGTCATAGAGCTTGTGGGGCTTTGCACCGACATCTGCGTGATAAGCAATGCCCTGCTGATCAAGGCATTTCTTCCTGAGGCGAAGATACGGGTGGATGCCTCCTGCTGTGCCGGTGTTTCACCTGAAAGCCACAGGAATGCCCTTGAAGCGATGAAGGTCTGCCAGGTTGAAATTTTAAACGAATAACACCTAAAGGGGGAAATGGTATGGGATCAAGGAGCTTAACCAAGACTGTAAGGGGTTCGGATGCTGTGGATGGAGCAGGCGTAAGGCTTGTAAGGGTTCTCGGACACGGGACCGTCACTGACTTCGACCCTTTCCTCATGCTGGATGCATTTGATTCAAGGGATCCTAAGGACTACGTCAAGGGATTCCCGTGGCATCCCCACAGAGGCATCGAGACAGTTACCTACCTAATCGAAGGCAGGATCGAGCATGGTGACAGCCTTGGAAACAGCGGAACCATAGGAAATGGCGACTGCCAGTGGATGACCGCCGGGAGCGGGATAATACATCAGGAGATGCCGAAGGAAGCCGAGAGGATGCTTGGCCTTCAGCTGTGGCTGAACCTGCCTGCAAAGGACAAGATGACCGGGCCCAAGTACAGGGACATAACAGCCGCAATGGTTCCGAAGGTCGAGGAAGATGGGACTGCTGTAGCTGTAATCTCAGGGCACTTCAAGGGTGTAGAAGGAGCGATCCAGGGAGACTATGTGAAGACACTTATGCTCGACGCTGACATTAAACCGGGCGGCAGCCTCAAGGTAAAAGTACCACAGACCGATACGCTCTTCTTCTACGTTGTCAGAGGATCAGGGACAATGGAGGGTGGAGAAATATCTGCAAAGAGCGCAAACCTCACTTCAGAAGGTGAAGTGCTTGACCTTAATGCAGGAAGCGAAGGCCTGAGGGCGATACTGTTCTCGGGAGCTCCACTCAAGGAGCCTGTCGCATGGGGCGGTCCTATCGTAATGAATACAAGGGAAGAGCTCGACAAGGCATTTTCAGAGCTTCGGGACGGTTCGTTCATTCGCCACAGATAGTAAAAATCAGAGAAGGCTTCTAAGCCTTCTTTTTTTGCCTTGGTTTTGCGGTACATTGGAGGCTCTTTTTCGGGGATTATATCTGCCTTGAGGTTTAATATTTAGACATCAGAAGAAACAAGGCAGGTGTACACAGATGGAAACAAGGAGACGCATAGTGGTCCTGATACCGGCTTACAAGCCCGGAGAAGCCTTAGTCAGGCTCTGCAGGCAGCTGGTCAGCATGGGGTTCATGGTGGTAGTCATAAATGACGGCAGCGGCATAGAGTACAATTATTACTTCAGCATGCTCCCTACAGAGGCTCTGGTCCTTAATCACACGGTCAACAGGGGAAAGGGCAGGGCGCTGAAGACGGGACTCGAATACATACACAGGCATTTCCCGAGCATAGTGGGAGTTGTGACTGCAGATGCTGACGGACAGCACCTTCTCCAGGATATCATGAAGGTAGCTGACGAGCTGGAAAGGAACGACGGCAGCCTGATACTCGGCAGCAGGAGATTTGATGGCAAGGTACCCTTGAGGAGCAGGCTGGGTAACCTTCTGACAAGATGGATATTCGCCGCATCATCAGGAAAGATGGTCACGGACACCCAGACAGGCCTTAGGGCGATACCCTACAGGATGATGCCGGAAATGGTTGGGATCGGAGGTGACAGGTATGAGTACGAGATGAACGTGCTCCTATCGGCTGCCAGGGGGAAGACAGACATAAGGGAGGTCCCGATAAGGACTGTCTATATCAGGGGAAACGAATCCTCACACTTCAGGGCGGTCAGGGATTCACTTATGATCTATGGGAGGATTCTTAAGTTCGGACTTTCATCCCTGGCATCCTTCGCCCTTGACTTCACGCTTCTTCTTATCCTCAAGCAGCTCACTTCCTCGCTTGAGCCATCTCTGTCACTCCTTGTCAGCGTTGCAGGCGCAAGGGCTGCAAGCTCGGTGTTCAACTTCACGCTGAACAAGAGGCTTGTGTTTGAGAGCAAAGGAAGCGCCGCTCCTGAGGCAGTAAAGTATTTCACTTTGGCAGGAGGGATGTTGGCAGCGAATTACGGGCTTCTGTACGTTATGAACATAGCCCTTGGAATCAACCTGGTTGCTGCCAAGGTGGTGACGGAGCTTGTCCTGTATGCTGTCAGCTACAGGATTCAAAGGAACCTGGTGTTCAGGGAGGAACGGCATTCAAACAAAATGGAAACGACGATCACAGGGAGGATTAGATAGATGAGAAAGAAAAGACATCCGGCGATGATGATACTATTAGACATTCTGGCAGTCGCGGTCATAGTAGGAGGTATAGCCGCCTACAGGCTGCTCATACCTGAAACCTATGTGGCGAACGCGTCAGGGACTGAAGCTGCTCCTGCTTCAGTCACGTCAGGGAGCGCAGCAGGAGCAGCTGCAGGTACAACAACCGGAACCTCAGACTGGGGAGCTTCATTCCCTGACAAATTCACTGACGGAGATGTAATCGAGACAGATTCCACTTACATGAGCGAAAATGTCAATGTGACCATGACAATGGTCCAGGAAGACGGGATTACCTACTACGTGCAGGACATATACGTAAGGAGCATCGAGAACCTTAAGACGGCATTCGCCGAGGATACCTATGGCAAGGCCGTCACTGACTGGGTGCTGGACATGGCAATTGAGAATGATGCAGTAACAGCAATTAACGGAGACTACTACGGTGTTGAAAGCGGAGGAGTTGTCATAAGGAATGGCGTCCTTTACAGGGATGATGCCAATGCTGATGTGCTGGTCCTTTATTACGACGGTACGATGAAGGCCTTCCCGGCTTCTGAGTTCGATGCTGACCTTGAGATGGCAAACGGTGCGTATCAGGCATGGAACTTCGGTCCTGTGCTTGTCGAAGACGGAACTGCACTAACAAGCTTCTCAAGCAGGATAAGCTCAGCCAATCCAAGGACCGCCATCGGTTATGTGGAGCCCGGACATTACGTGTTCATTACAGTCGACGGGAGACAGGCAGGCTATTCCAGCGGAATGACGCTCAAGCAGCTGGCTGAAACAATGGAGGCTTTAGGGTGCCAGGTTGCATACAACCTTGATGGCGGCCAGACTTCGACAATGACCTTCGGTGACGAGATAGCAAACCAGCCCTACAAGGGCGGCAGGCTCACCAGCGACATAATATTCATAACGGACGGTGAGTGACGAATGGACAAGATTAAAAGAATTACAGCGCATGCAGGAATCATCCTGTCGGGAATGATCCTTGTCTTCTATATCATAGACCTCTTCAACGCGAAGAGCCTGTTCATGGACAGCGCAGCATCACAGGGAGCTGCAATTCTGCTGAGCGTTGTCTCAATATCAATGTCAGCCATGATCCTCAATATGACAAGACAGAAGGAGTGAAAGAAGATGGTGCCTGAAGCAAGTAAGGCACCCTTAATGCATTGCACTTAGGATTCGTTAATGTTCCAATACCCTCTTGAATTATCTGATTGTTTGACCGTTTTATACTTTCAACCTCCCAATAATTGACGAAAAACAAAAAACGCATTATCATAGTAAAGGTAGCTGGTGACTCGCTTCTGTGTCACAGGTGCTATATGCTGGGGTAGCTCAGCTGGCAGAGCAGCTGATTCGTAATCAGCAGGTCGAGGGTTCGAGTCCCTTCCTCAGCTCCATGTCATTTAAAACGAGCAGCATTTTTTGCTGCTCGTTTTTATCATTGTTTAATAATTTATTTGTCCTGACTCAGGATCTAAATCATGAAACAATTTATAGTATAATTTTGATATGGGATAATATTCTTTAAAAACTCAGATTTGCTTCATGAATCACTACATTATCCAAGCTCATCAAGATTTCAAAAAACGGTCCGGGAGGATGCCATGATAAAGGTTGAAAACACACCAAGCTATACAGGCGTAAAGATAAGTGGAGACTATAACGACCTTTACAGTCTTGTAGAGGCGCTGCATGAGATTTGTGACATCGGAGATGACAGGAGACTTACGAATTACAGATGTATCACAACGAGGGTCCTGGGATTATGCTATGATATAAGACACGCGTTCCAGGGCGACAGGGAAGTCGAACTGGTAGATAATGGCATGGATGAAGACAAGATGAAATGGCATAACATGGTTGTACCTAAGGTCAATGTCTGCTATTCCTGCAATAGCCTTTATCCTGAAATGTTCTATATCATGATTGCACTTAACAGCCTGGTTGAGCTTAGGATCAGGAATTTGACCAAAACGGGATATATATTCAATGAGGCATTTGACAGAAAGGTGATCTGGGACAAGAGTATAGCAAATGTCAGAATGCTTCAGGCAGCATTCACTGAGTGCATCAAAGGGACGATTACTCAAATGTCATACGCAAGATGGCTGAATTTCATGAACAGGAAGTACTCGTACATTACTTCGCTTTCAACACAGTACCTGGACCTGTTGAATACTGAATATGTATCATTGACAAAAGAGAAGCGCATTAAGAACATAAGTGCATTTGCAAAAAGGATCGCTGAATTTGAGAATGACAGTGACCATCAGAAAATAAAAAATGAGGTCTGGGAAGCTGCCAGACAATACGGATGCCCTCCTGATGAAATAGTGATCAGGGGAATTGACTATCCTGACGAAATCGTGTGGTAATGACATGAACCATTTCTGTCTGTCATAAATGAGGAGATCATATGGAAACCAGAATAATTAAGGAATATACAGTTATAGATGTGGAGACACCAAATGCCAAGAATGATTCGATCTGTTCAATTGCCCTGCTGAGGGTTAAGGAAGGTAAGGTGGTCTCGAAGGAATACCATCTGGTGGACCCGGAGGATTACTTCGACCAGTTCAATGTGAGGCTCCACGGTATCTCGAAGACTATGGTAAAGGGAAGTCCGAGCTTTTCTGAGCTTTGGAGAAGGATCGGGCACCATTTCAATGATGGGATAATAGTTGCGCACAATGCCACCTTCGACCTTAATGTACTGGCCAAGTCACTTAGAAGGAGCAATCTAGATGTTCCGGATTTCAGATATGTATGCACCTACAGGCTCTCAAAGGCTGTGAACATGGGGCTCAGGCGACATGGTCTGAGCTATGTCTGCGAGTATTACGGGATAGGACTTGAAGACCACCACAATGCCCTTTGCGATGCTGTTGCATGTCAGGAGGTCTTCGCAAGGATAAACAGGTCAAGGCCTGTGACATATGCTGACATTTCAGTGTCCAGCTTCAGCAGGGGATGAGTGATTACCCGATCTCAATTATTTTGTCTATAGCAAATATTAATACCCGAAGTTTGATAAAATGAAGGTAATAGGCAACAAGGACTGGAGGGCTTGGGATGGAAAGCACTGTGAAGGCAGTCAATGGCTGCATCTTTGAGATAATGGACTACAGGTCTGATGGATTCAGCGAATACTGGATCGAAGACAAGGATGGAGTTGACTTTGAAGTACTTAAGAACATACCTGAGAGTACCACAAGATGGATAAACATTGACGGAGGCTGTCCTCAGTCGACCCTGGAATGCCTCAGCAAGACCTTCAGGATACACCCGCTTGTCACTGAGGACATCGCCAACAATGTCCAGAGGGCAAAGATCGAGGACTACGACGATTACCTGTATATAGTCTCAAAGATGATCTACTATATGGAGGACGAGCTCATCATAGAGCACATCAGCTTCATTCTCGGGTGGAACTATGTTATTTCCTTCGGTGAGCTGAAGGGTGATGTGTTCACAAGTATCCGTGACAGGATAAGGAACCAGAATACCCTAATCAGGAAATCAGGAGCTGACTACCTGATGTATTCGCTTCTCGATGCCATAGTGGATGGTTATTTCGAGGTCCTCGAGGTGCTTGGCGAGAGGATTGACAAGGTCGAGGAGGATGTGCTCCAGGTCTCATCCACCGAAACGCTTCATGAGATAAGGGAAGTCAAGAACAGTCTAATGTACATACACAAATACATCTGGCCGCTGCGTGAGGTGACATCCTGGATGGGAAAGGATTCCACCGAACTTATAAGGCCAGCCACCGAGCTCTACATACGAGATGTCTACGACCACATCATTCAGATCATCGATACCACGGAGACCTACAGGGAGCTCCTTGCAGGACTTATAGACCTTAACCTTTCAAGCGTAAGCTTCAGGCTTAACGAGGTCATGAAGGTACTGACAATAATCTCGACGCTGTTCATACCCCTGACCTTCATTGCAGGGGTTTATGGGATGAACTTCAGGTACATGCCTGAAATAGACTGGAAATACGGTTATTATGCTACCTGGGTCATTATGGTGGTCATTGCGGTTTCAATGATCATATTCTTCAAGAAGAAGAAATGGTTCTGACCTGCTTTTAGTATCGGAGGTGAGGAATATGACCAGACACCTGATTTGTTCGGACCTTGACGGAACGCTTCTGACGAGCTTCAAAAGGATCTCAGATTTCAATATCCGCGTAATACGTGCCCTACAGGGCGAAGGTCATGTCTTCAG
This sequence comes from Youngiibacter fragilis 232.1, assembly GCF_000495435.3. Lineage (GTDB taxonomy): Bacteria > Bacillota > Clostridia > Clostridiales > Clostridiaceae > Youngiibacter > Youngiibacter fragilis. The sequence continues at coordinate 7,215 of NZ_AXUN02000205.1, forward strand.
TGTATGTACAGGAAGGCAGATACGTTCTGCCGCCTATTATGCGTCCCTTATAGGACCGGATGCGGATGTCATTGCTTCAGGCGGCAATCTCATAATGACCGGGGGTAAGCTCATCCACAGGACTTTTCAGGACGAGAGGCAACTTGAGCTCGTCTATGATGTCGCCGAAAGTTACGGGCTCATCGCAGGCTTCCATGGAATTGACGCACTGTACCTTACTAAGTCTTTCCAGTCTTCAGTTGTAAGCGCTGCTTCCAGCCTGGTTCTCCCCAGGGATGTAGAGAGAAGGATCACGCTTCAGGACAAGCATGAGTTCCTTCTGCACTCTGATGAATATGTGCTCTCTACGCTTATGGGAATGGACCAGTCGAAGCTCCAGTCGGCAAGGGATGAGCTGGAGAAAATCGGCGGACTGAACATAGTATCCCCCTTCACAGGGGCCCTTGACATCTCCACCAGGGAATTTGACAAGGGGACCGCCATCAGGATGCTTGCTGACCATCACGGGATATCCCTGGCTGACGTCATTTCATTCGGCGACGGGGAAAATGACCTTTCAATGGCTGATTCCTCAGGAACGCTCATAGCCATGGGCAATGCGAAGGATTCGTTGAGGAGCCTTGCAGATTCTGTGGCAGAAACGAACGATCGGGACGGAGTAGGAAAAAAGCTCCTTGAAATATTCGAAATCGATGAGGCTTCCCTTTAGGGGGGCCTTTTTTGTCAAACAAAGTTTAGAGATATGTAACAGAAATAAAATATGGAAAAGATATAATGAACAGAGAGGGTATTGTTTATCGATAGGAGGAAGACATGAAGAAGGTTGACTACAGGAAGGACTTCAAGGAGCTGTACCTGCCGAAGGAGACACCAGTCATTATAAACGTCCCTGAATTGCCGTTCATATATGTAGACGGGGAGGGGGATCCGAACAAGGAAGGGTTCCAGAAGGATACCGAGCTCCTATATGCGCTGAGCTATGGGGCAAGGATGTCCTACAAATGGCCTGATCCGCCAGCAGGCTGGTATGAATATACCGTCTTCCCGCTTGAGGGGGTATGGGACCTTGTTGACAAGGGGGTCTCCCACCTTGACAAGGACAATCTGAAGTACAGGCTAATGATACGGCAGCCTGACTTCCTTGACAGGACTCTCTATGAAGGGATTGCAGCTGAGGTTGCCAGAAAAAAGAAGCTCCAGACTGAAAAAGCAGTTTTCGGGAGCTTCACGGAAGGGCTTGTCTGCCAGATGCTGCATAAGGGGAGCTACGACACTGAGTCCAGGTCATTCGGGATAATGGAGGAGTTCTGCAGAACCAATGGCTACGAGAGGCTTGAGAAGACTCACAGGGAGATATATCTCAGCGACCCCAGGAAGACGAAGGAGGAAGACCTTAAGACTGTCCTAAGGTTCAGGATAATTAAGAAAGGCATTTGAGGAGGAGTGAAGATGGACTGGGACGAGGCCGAACATGATGTACGGAAGCTTTACGATGCATGGATAGATGGCTGGAACAGCAAGGATGCGGGTGCCATGGCAGAGATCTGCGACGAGAACTGCACTATCATCGGTTTCGACGGCAGCGTGATGAGAGGTAGGGCTGAGGTCCACAGCACCCTTGAAGGAATATTCAGCAACAATCCTACGGGCAGGTACGTAAAGTCTGTAAGGGCAGTGGGGTTTCCTGCAGATGGCATCGCAATAATTGACAGTGTCGTGGGGATGGTGCTGAGAGGCAAGAGCGACATCAATCCCAGTGTGAATGCCGTACAGTCAATGGTTGCGGTCAACAGGGAGCACGGCTGGAGGATACTGCACTTCCAGAACACCCCGGCAGCTTATCACGGAAGGCCCCTTGAATCTGAAAAGCTTACTGAAGAGCTCCGAATGCTCATACCTGATGCATGGTACTTCGAGAAAAACTAATGGATTCATCTGCATAAAATGAAGGAGAGGTGACAACATGCTTGCAAGTATGGACCTCAGGAATGAACATGATGGCATACTGCACGGTCTGAGGATACTGGATGAGATTTCAGTTACGCTCCAGTCCGGGCTGAATGCAGACAGGAAGGATATCGAGGACCTTGTATGGTTCTTCGGTATGTTTACGGAAAAATGCCATCATGGCAAGGAGGAAGGACTATATTTCCCTGCCATAAGAAGGCACGCAGGTGGTGGTGCGGAATTGACTGACGAGCTTCTCAAGGAGCATGCTGAAGGCAAGAATCTCCTGGCAAGGATAAAGAAGCATTCGGGATCCCCAGAGCTGTTCAAGATTGCAGAGGCGTACTCGGTACTTCTCAGAAAGCATATAAGGAAAGAGAACGAAGAGCTTTTCCCGATGGGAGATGCCCTCATACCAAAGGAGGAGCAGGCAGAGCTCCTCGAAGCCTTCGGAAATTTCGAGGATGAGGTGATGGGGGAGGGTACCCACGAAAAGCTCCATCTTCTGCTGAAGGAGCTTGAAAGGAAGTACGTTCACAGGAACATACATGTCCTTTAATTATAATTTAAGGCCGGGTCACCCCGGCCTTTTCAATTTCTTTCATAAACCCATTTATATCCTCCGCCACAGCCTCGGGATCCTCCCAGTAGAGCATATGCCCAAGGTCCTCATGTATGGCAAGTCGTGAGCCACTTATGAGACTTGAAGCCTCTTCCTGATCTGACCTTAGGGTTATCCCATCCTGACCTCCCCATATTATGAGGCAGGGGACGATGATCGCTCTTAAGTTATCTGGTATACCCTCGGTTAGCAGCGAAGCCGTATATTCCTTCCAGACCCATGAAGGCACCTTCATGGTCTCTTCAGCCATCATCCCTGTGAACCATGAAGATACCTTTGTCCCGGAAAGTCCTGAAACGAACTCACCTATGAAGTCAGGGTCTACCTCGTCACCAAATTTCGATATTATTGTATCATACATTTGTTGGAATAATGGGTTGCCTTTATGCTGAAGCGGACTGCCCATTTGTATCAATCCGACAAACCTTTCAGGGTACCGAAGCACAAGTTCCCTGGCAATGAAGCCACCGCTTGAGGCACCCAATACTACTGCCTTATCTATCATCAGCCTGTCCATGAGACCCATCATGTCATCTGCCATTTCTTTGCTGTCATAGCCGCTACCGGCTTGTCAGATTCCCCGTGCCCTCTCAGGTAAGGTGCGATCATCCTCAGGTTCCTGTCAAGAAATGGATGAAGCCGCAAGAATGCGTTCCAGGAATCTGCAATGCCGTGTATGAGCAGAAGCGGAATCCCTTTTTCATCACCAGCTTCAACGAATTCCAGCGAAATTCCATCCCTTACCGGTAACTTTCTTTTGGTGACCATTACATCATCTCCCGCCACTTGGATATATGTTCATCAATCTTTGGACGTTATCCTGAACAGCTTTCCGGAGTAATCGACGACCAGTATTTCACCTTTGCTGTCCAGTCCGAAGGACGAGATGTTCAGGCCTGTCTCAAGTATCTTCCTGGATTCTCCAGACTCAAAATCATATGCCCAGACCCTGCCTGTAACGAAATCACCATATACATAATCGCCGTAAAGCCAGCTGAGAAGCTCACCACGGTAAATGTATCCTCCTGTCACAGATTTGCCCTCTGGGTGCTGATACTCTGTAAGTGGCGGAATAAGAGCTGCCTTGTCTGCAGCTTTGTCATCCTTGTACACAGAGGTACCCTCCATGATATTCCAGCCATAGTTTCCTCCTCTGACGATTTCATCGACCTCCTCGATGCGGTTCTGTCCCACATCGCCTGCCATTATTTTCCCGGTCATCCCATCTATGCTGAATTTCCAGGGATTCCTCAGACCGTATGCGAATATCTCCGGAAGAACCCCGCCTCTGCCGTCAGCGAAGGGATTGTCCGGCGGTATCGAATAGTTCTTCGATCCCGATTTCTTGTCAATATCTATCCTCAGCAGCTTTCCGTACAGCCTCGACAGGTTCTGCGCATTGCCCTGCGGATCACCGGCACCTCCGCCATCGCCCACGGCTATGTGGAGATATCCGTCATTTCCGAATGCGATATGGCCTCCGTTATGGTTGCTGTATGGCTGCGGGAATGACATGACCACTTCACCTTCTGAAGACTCGATTACAGTATCCCTTTCGGTAGTGTAGTTGACATAGTAGAGGCCATTCTCCTCATGATCAGGATGGAAGGCTAAGCCAAGAAGCCCTCGTTCAGTCGCTGATACTGAAACCTTATCTGTAAGGTCTGCAAAGACATTTGATCCCCTGACATCCACGCTGTCTTCGAATTCATGGATGAGCCCGCCTCTCTCTACAACATATGCCTTGCCGGAAGATTCCAACCATACATATTCCAAAGGCTGTTTGAAGGTCAGGGCCGGGTAGGCATCCACAACCTGATAGCTTTCAGGCTTCTGAGGCAGGGCAGGCTCATTTGTCGGTGAGGCTGTGCCCTGGGTCGGAGACGAGGTTCCAGTTGGCGCAGGTAGCGGTGAAGCATTGCTGCATGCTGATAAGATTATGGGTAGTGCCAGAAGGGCACCTAATATCCTGGTTTTCATGGCTATCCTCCTTGTACTGTGTAAGACAAGAATAACATTTTACACAATTTAATTTCTGAACATTCTGGCAACACTTGTTTAACCTTTTTTGAGACAAACAGCATGGAATCCATTGGGTGTTATAATCGAGGTGGGGAATGGATCATCAGCTTCTCCAGCTGAACAATAGTCACAGGTTAATAAGGGGATTGGTGGTAGGAATGTATAGATTCAAGTATTTCAGGTTTCTCAGGATCACGTCCGTCATCCTTCTGGCTGCTCTGGTTTCGGGGTGCAGTTTTGCTGACCTTGAGCTTCTATTTGACAGGACGCCGTCGGTAACTGAAGCGGTAACGCATATCGAGGTTCCTTTTGCTCCAGCTAAGATTGCCCTGGAGCTTGAAAGGCTGCCTGAAAAATATGGATATACCTATGATGAGAATGGTGAGATGGAACTCTTTGACATGATAAACGAATACCGCAGGGAAAACGGACTTCAGGCACTTGAAATGAGGGATAACCTCCGTGCATCTGCCAGATACAAGTCAAATGCCATGCTTCAGCTTGACTACTTCGAACACTCCAACCCGAATTTTGAAGGAAGGGGCTTCGATTACCTTATCTGGGATGTGTTCGGCCTGAAATATACGGTGATTGGGGAGAATCTGGCTTCTGTGGGGAAGTCCGGACCCAGTGAGGAAATAGATGCGGCAGAGCTGTTCGAGGGCTGGAAATCCTCGCCTGACCACAATGCCCAGATGCTTAACCCTGACTTCAGGTATACCGGCATCGGACTGGTGAGGTCAACATCATCAGGACCAAGGTTCAAGGGGTACAGGACACTAATCGGGACGCAGCACTTTGGATATTGATCATACTTTATTGAATTTTTATTTCATGGTTGACCTTGACGCAGCGTAAAGGTGTATATTCACTATGAAGGGAGGCCGTCATGGAATATACAATACAAAAACTGGCCGGTCTGGCTGGTATCAGCACAAGAACACTGAGGTACTACGACGAAATAGGGCTTTTGAAGCCTCTAAGGACGAGCTCTTCAGGCTACAGGATATACGGTGAGAAGGAGATAGTGAGGCTGCAGCAGATCCTGTTCTACAGGGAACTGGGCTTATCTCTGGATAAGATAGGAGAGATAGTGACCTCCGGCTCATTTGATGAAGGGAAGGCACTGCAGGAGCACAAGAGGAGCCTTGAGGAGCGTAAGAAGCAGATTGAAGAGCTTCTTGTCAATGTTGAGAGAAGCATCGAGGATTATCAGGGGAGGATAAAAATGAAGGACAAGCAACGGTTCGAAGGATTCAAGAAGGATCTTGTTGAGGAGAATGACAGGAAATATGGCGCTGAAGCAAGGCAGAAGTACGGTGACGATGCATACGAGAAGTCAAATGCCAAAGTGATGGGAATGACTGAGGCTGATTACGAAAGGGCCCAGAAGCTCGCTTCCGGCATAATAACCGCACTTCATGAAGCCATGGAGGGTGGGGACCCTGCTTCAGAAACAGCACAGAAGGCAGCTGACCTCCACAAGGAATGGCTTACGATGTACTGGGACAAATACTCACCGGAGGCTCATGCAGGCCTTGCCCAGATGTATGTGGACGATGAAAGGTTCAAGGCATACTACGACAGGGAAAAGCCAGGAACTGCAGAATTCCTCAGGGATGCTGTGCAGATTTTTACCGGAATGAACAAATAGAAGGCAGGTCTTAATGGTATCTGGCAGAGCTCCGCTTATTGCGGAGCGTTTTTTTTGGACGGAACTTGAATTACCTGGCTGAGAGATATATTATTAGCTTAGGCAGGTTCTTTTGCAAACGTTTATTGTCTGACATTTGAAGGATAAGAATTATTTCGATTATTTCATTGCAGGCAAAATTGAAAGTATGCGCACTTACTTATAAATATGAGAAATATGTATACTCATATATTGAAAAGATAATATTCATGCACATTTTCAGAAGTTTAATGCATCTTAAAGAAAATTGAAAAACTGCTGAAACGTTGGTGCTCTAAGTTCGGGGTTGTGTATCTAAAGGTATTTGTCGTCATTCGTTTACGAATAATCATTTATTCCGCGTGTATTTCGACTATTTATAAATAATTCAACTGCGTTTTTGTACAAATGTTAACGCCAGACTAAAATTTTTTGTGTATAAACTGTAAATATTGAAAATAATTATGAACTGTGCTAAAGTTAGAAAATACTAGGGAACTAGTTAAAAAAGTTCAAAGGAGGATTTTTCATGAAAAAGAAAGTGTTACTTCTTGCAAGTATCGTTATGACAGCTGCATTTGTGGCAACGGCATGCGGAACATCTGCTCCGACTACGCCTACCACAGCACCAACTACTCCAGCTGCCAAAAAGATACTGAGAACAAACAACAGCAGTGAGCCTGGTTCGCTTGATCCGGCGCTTGCTCAGGGAACCCATGAGTCATGGGTACTCGACCACACATTCGAAGGCCTGATGAAGAGGTCCAAAGAAGGTCTCATCGTTGAAGGTGTTGCTGAAAAGTATACCCTTGCAGATGACCAGGTTACCTACACTTTCACACTGAGAGACGACGCAAAGTGGTCCAACGGTGAGAAGGTTACTGCACAGGATTTCGAATTTGCCTGGAAGAGGGTACTTGACCCTGCATTGGCAGCAGACTATTCTTACCAGATGTTCTACCTTAAGAATGGTGCAAAGTACAACTCAGGTGAAGCGAAGGTTGAGGACGTAGGAGTCAAGGCTATTGACGAGAAGACCCTTGAGGTAGTTCTCGAAGTGCCTACAGCTTACTTCCTTGAACTAACAGCATTCTACACCTACTATCCGGTAAACAAGAAGCTTGTTGAATCAAACGCTGATTGGGCGAAGGATCCAAAGACCTATGTCTCAAATGGACCTTTCAAGCTCACTGACTGGGTTCACAACGCATCCATAAAACTTGAAAAGACCGACACATATTATGATGCAGCCAACGTAAAGCTTGACGGAATCGAGTTCGCGATACTCGAGGATGCGACAACAGCTTGGCAGAAGTATGAAGGCGGAGAGTTTGATTTCCTTACACCTATCCCTGGACCAGTGGTAGGTCAGCTAAAGGCTTCAAACAGCAGCGAGCTTGTCATAGGTACTGACCTTGCGACCTATTACTACAACTTCAACTCAAAGAGAGCTCCTTTCGACAACGCCAAGGTCAGAAGAGGCCTTTCAATGGCGATAGACAGGAAGACAATCGTTGAGAAGATCACTATGGGTGGACAGACACCTGCAGAAGGCGTAGTTCCATTCGGTATGTTCGATGAGAACAACACAGAATACAGAACTGCAGTCGGAAACCTCATAAAGTATGACCTGACCGAAGCCAAGAAGGTTTTCGAAGAGGGACTTGCAGAAGCGGGAATGACTCTTGCACAGTTCAACGCAAAGGGCTTCAAGCTCCTTTACAACACTTCGGAGACTCACAAGAAGATAGCTGAAGCTGTTCAGAACATGTGGAAGACAAGCCTTGGAGTTGAGATAGGACTTGAGAATGTTGAATTCCAGGTAAAGCTTGACAGGGAAAAGGCCGGCGACTACGACATATCAAGGGCAGGCTGGATAGGCGACTATGCAGATCCAATGACATTCATCGATCTTTGGGAGACAACCTCAAGCTACAACGATGCAAAGTTCAGCAACGCTGAATACGACAAGCTCGTTGCAGAATCAAAGGCTACTGTTGACCAGAAAGTTAGAATGGAAAACATGAGAAAGGCTGAGAAGCTCCTCATGGAACAGATGCCTATAGCTCCAGTATACTTCTATACACAGCCGTATGTTCAGAAGAGCTATGTATCAGGTATATACAAGCCAATAAACAGATATCCATATTTTATTTACGCTGACATCAACAAATAGTACAAAAACAGTATTGTTTGTTCCTTCCAGAAGAATCGGAGGGCTATATTATAGCCCTCGATTTTTCTTTGTTATTCTATAGATTAGGAGAGGTAGCATGAAAAAGTACCTTTTAAAAAGGCTGCTGTTGTCAATAGTCACTTTATGGGCAGTCATTACAATCACCTTTGTACTTATGCATATCGTTCCCGGTAATCCTTTTAACAAGGAGGGCAAGATGCCGAAGGTGGTATATGAGAACCTGCAGAAGAAGTATGGCCTTGACAAGCCGCTTCCAGAACAATATGTCATCTATCTCGGAAACCTCATAAAGGGCGATTTCGGAGACTCAATGAAGTCCAGGACAGAAACTGTTAACCAGATGATAACCAGAGGATTCCCTATATCCGCAAGGCTTGCGGTTCAGGCACTCCTTATTGCGGTAGTATTCGGGCCAGCTCTTGGCGCACTGGCTGCGCTTAACCAGAACAAGGCTCTTGATTATTTTTCAATGATTGTAGCCATAATCGGTATTTCGGTACCGAGTTTCATAATGGGCACTGTTCTGATCCAATTTTTGGCTAAGAACATATCATGGCTGCCAATAGGCGGCTGGGGAACTTGGAACCATACGGTGCTGCCGTCTTTTGCACTTTCGCTGATGCCTCTTGCCACCATGGCGAGGCTCATGAGGTCCAGCATGCTTGAAGTACTCGGACAGGATTATATCAAGACCGCAAAGTCCAAGGGTATAACAAAGGCCGCAGTAGTCTATAAGCATGCAGTCAGAAATGCCATACTTCCTGTCGTATCAGTTCTCGGAACGATAATTTCGAATCTGCTTGTAGGAAGCTTCGTAATTGAAAAGATATTTGGCATACCCGGACTGGGGAAATTCTTCACGACTTCAATCAGCAACAGGGATTACACCCTGATTATGGGTACAACCATATTCTATTCACTGATCCTTATCATAATGCTCTTCATTGTGGACATTGCATATATGTTCATCGATCCAAGGATCAAGCTTACAAAGGAGGGACATTAAGATGGAACTCCAGAACAAGAAGGAACTGACCCAGGACATGTTCGAGCCCGCCCACAGGGAAGACAGTAGCAAGGATATCATAAAGAGGCCTACCATCAAGTACTGGCCTGATGTGTGGAGAAGGCTCAAGCAGAACAAGCTTGCCATGGTTGGACTTAGCATAATCATAATATTCCTTGTAATGTCATATCTTGGAACCAAGATCTCCGGTTACTCGTACACTGACCAGAACTACGACAAGATCAACGTGCATCCTGGTGCGGAATACTGGTTCGGAACCGATGAACTCGGAAGGGACCTGTTCTCCAGGGTCTGGCTTGGAACTAGGTTCTCACTCATCATCGGGTTCCTGGCGGCTGCCATGGACTTCATAATAGGAGTCGTTTACGGCGGAATAGCCGGAATGGCTACAAGGAAAGTAGACTCTATAATGATGAGGTTCGCTGAGGTAATATACAGCATACCTTACCTGCTCATAGTCATCCTCCTTTCCGTGGTGCTTTCCGGTGAAGGCGGAGGTAACAGCCTTATCATTCTTGTACTTGCGATGAGCCTTACAGGCTGGGTACCGATGGCCATACTCGTAAGAGGCCAGGTGCTTCAGCTCAAGGAAAGCGAATATTCGCTTGCTGCGGAATCCCTCGGTGCCACCAAGGGCTGGATACTCAAGAAGCATATCATCCCTAACACCTTGGGACCGATAATAGTAAATGTCACACTCACAATACCGAGAGCCATCTTCGCGGAAGCTACGCTGGGATACCTCGGGCTTGGACTTCAGCCTCCTGACCCGTCACTTGGAAATCTTTCCAACGACGGACTCATAGGGCTTGCTGTAGGAAACGCATACCAGATAATAATTCCGGCCATATTTATCTCCTTAATCATGTTTGCTTTCAACGTACTTGGAGATGGCTTGAGAGATGCCTTGGACCCAAGGCTTAGAAAGTAGGGAGACAGAAGAGATGGAAAAACTTTTAGAGATTAAGGACCTGAAAATATCCTTCAAGACCTTCTTCGGAGAAGTTGAAGCCGTAAGAGGCGTAACCTTCGATGTTGGCAAGAAGGAGACCATTGCGATAGTTGGAGAATCCGGATGCGGAAAATCCGTTACCGCTGCAGGCATAATGCAGCTCCTGCCAATGCCTCCGGCATTCTATAAGGGCGGAGAGATAATCTTTGACGGAGAGAATCTCCTTGATAAAAATGAAAAGGAGATGCAGGGTATCAGGGGAAAGAGGATCGCCATGATCTTCCAGGATCCGATGACCAGCCTTAACCCGACCATGAGAGTTGGCGACCAGATAGTTGAATCCCTTATAAAGCATACGGGAATGAGCAGGAAGGAAGCTGACCAGAAGGCTATTGAAATGCTGGAGCTGGTATCAGTACCTCAGCCTGAAAAGAGGGTTAGGCAATACCCGCATGAATTCTCTGGCGGTATGAGACAGAGGGTAATGATCGCCCTTGCAATGGTCTGCGATCCACAGCTTCTTATAGCTGATGAGCCGACTACAGCACTGGATGTAACTGTCCAGGCCCAGATACTTGACCTCATGAAGGACATACAGCAGAAGTTCGGAATGTCAATAATCATAATCACACATGACCTTGGAGTAGTCGCTGACGTTGCAGACAGGCTTGTAGTCATGTATGCAGGTCAGATACTTGAGCAGGGTACCACTGAGGAGATATTTGAAAACCCGATGCATCCATATACAAGGAGGCTTTTGGGCTCAGTTCCAAGGCTCGACATGAGCAAGGACAAGCCGCTGAACTCCATAGACGGAACACCTCCTGACCTGTACATACCTCCTAAGGGATGCTCGTTCTATGACAGGTGCTCTGATGCGATGAAGGTCTGCAAGGAAAACCTTCCTGACTTCACTGAACATACTGATGAGCATAAGTCAAGATGCTGGCTGAATCACCCAATGGTGATCATGAAGAAGGATACCAGGGGAGGTCAGGCATGATGGAGCCATTAATTAGCATAAAGAACCTCAAGAAGCATTTTCATGTATCAGGTGGAGTGCTGAAGGCAGTTGACGGAATGAACCTTGATATCTATGAGGGCGAGACCGTTGGTCTTGTCGGAGAATCAGGCTGCGGAAAATCAACAGCAGGCAGGACGATAGTAAGGATATATGAGCCTACGGAAGGGCGGCTCTTCTACAAGGGAAAGGATATATATACCCTTTCAAGGAAGGAGATGCATGAGGTAAGAAGGAATTTCCAGATGATATTCCAGGACCCTTATGCTTCACTGAACCCGAGAATGACAGTCCTTGACATAGTGGCTGAGCCTCTTGACGTACATGGCATATACAAGAACTCCGAGGAGAGGAAGAAGAGGGTAATGGAACTTCTTCAGCTTGTCGGACTCAGCGAGGAACACGCAATGAGGTTCCCTCATGAGTTCTCAGGCGGACAGAGGCAGAGGATAGGAATAGCGCGTGCGCTTGCCCTTAACCCTAAATTCATTGTCTGCGACGAGCCTATCTCAGCCCTTGACGTATCCATTCAGGCACAGGTGGTAAACCTGCTGAAGGACCTTCAGGACAAGCTTGGACTGACTTACCTCTTCATAGCACATGACCTTTCAATGGTAAGATACATCTCCGACAGGGTCGGCGTTATGTACCTTGGACACATGATGGAGCTTGCTGATGCGGAAGAGCTCTACAACGAGCCTCTTCATCCATACACAATGGCACTGCTTTCAGCTATCCCGATACCTGACCCTGACATCCAGAGGAACAGGAAGAGGATAGTGCTGGAAGGCGATGTTCCAAGCCCGATAAATCCAAAGGAAGGCTGCAGGTTCGTCGAAAGATGCCCTTACGCCATCCAGAAGTGCAGGGACATAACACCTGAATTCGAAGAGATCAAGGATAGGCACTACGCGGCATGCCACAGGGCGAAAGAGCTCATGGAGAATAACTCGAAGAGCAAGATTTAAGGAAGAAGCCGGAAGGCTTCTTTTTTTGCAGATGATGCGAATACTCCAGCAATCCTCAGATTGGCCCCCTGAATCATAACTGATTATTAACAGTATTCGTGGTTAATATATGCTATATTGGATACATTAGGAGAATGTTTCATGTATAGTTCATTAATTATAAGAGGTGAGTATCATGAGGGAATTTGGAAATCTGATGGGGTCACTTACAGCAATACTGTTTACCATAGCTTTCCTGAACAGACCTGTTAAGGCCATAAACAGAAGGTACGGAAAGGAAATAGCTAAGACTTCCTTCAAAGGGACATTCCAGTCCCTCATGAGGTTCCTTGTCAGGAACCACAAACTGTTTGGAGCCCTTGCAGGAGCCTCGGCTCTGATTCACGGGGTCATGAAGGCTTCCGTCTATGGGTTTGTTGCCAGTGGATTCCTGACGCTGTCACTTGTAATGCTGCAGGGGATCCTCGGAGGCTATGGCTTCAGGAAGATGAAGGGGAAGCAAGGCGTCTGGCTCAAGATACACAGGATTATTCCCTACCTTGTCTTCCTGTCCATCTTCAACCATGTCGTGTTGAAGCTTTTCTGGTAAGTCATTTGCCAGCAGTTACTTTAGGAGATGCGGGAGTAAAAGGGACGAATAAAGTGATGGAACCCGGGATCAGTTCCCGGGTTCCTGTTTCTTAGAGCATCTCTTTCCTGAGTTCTTCAGGTGACTTTGCAGATATGAGAGAGAAGGGGATATCAAGAACCGTGAAGGCTCCTGACTTTCCTTCCTGAGCCAGCCTGTGGCAGGCTCTAGCGTAAGCTGCCAGAACTGATGATGTGAATTCAGGGTTGGAGTCAAGCTTCAGGCTGAACTCAAACCTCTGGACTACGCCTTCGCTGGTTTCTCCGGTCCTTATGACGAATCCGCCATGAGGAATTCCGCCATGCTTTTCCTTTAGCTCTTCAAGGCTTATGAATGTTACGGTGGTGTCGTATGGCTCGAAATAGTTCGGCATGGTCACTATCTCTTTCTCGATCCTTACCTTGTCAGCGCCTTCCTTTGCGACTACGAAGCATACCCTCTTGTGCTTCTCCCTGGCAGTGAATTCCCTGCCTTCTCCTGACCTTGCAGAGGTAAGGGCTTCTTCAACAGGTACTGTATACTGTCTTGCATCAACTACTCCGTCGATCCTTCTTATCGCATCAGAATGTCCCTGGCTTACTCCTTCTCCCCAGAAGGTATAGTCCTTGCCTGATGGAAGAACTGCATTTGCAAGTACCCTGTTCAGTGAAAAGAGTCCCGGATCCCAGCCGACGCTTATTATGCTGGCCTTTCCCGACGCCTTTGCAGAGGCGTCAACTCCTGCAAAATATGCAGGTATCTCACCATGGTTATCATAGCTGTCAACTGTGTTGAAGAGCTTGTTGATTTCTGATGTCTGCTTTGGAAGGTCAGTCGCGCTGCCTCCGCAAAGTACCATGACATCTATAAGGCCTGCAAAGTCCTTCATGTCATCCATCTTATATACCGGAGACTTTGCCTTTACAGCCGCCGGGTCTCTTCTTGTGAATACCCCAACCACCTCCAGGTCCGAGTTCCTTTCTGCTGCGAGCTCAAGACCTCTGCCAAGGTTACCGTAGCCGACTATCCCAATTCTAGTTTTTCCCATAATTGAATCCTCCTCATTTGATATGTCTAGTACAGTTTAGCACACACCTGTATTTCCTGTGAACGACAAACCCGAAGAAGCAGCAATAATTTTTGCTTCCTCTTCGGGTTCAATTCGTTGAGTATCTATCTGAGGAACATTATACCTACGCCGGCAACACCGATAACAGCACCCAGCACTTCCTTGAAAGCCACCTTCTCCTTGAAGAAGAGGATGGAAACAGGGAGTATCAGCACAGGCACTACTCCCATAAGTGTTGAAGCTACACCGGTGCTTGTATGTTTTACAGCCAGAAGGGACAGCGATACTCCTACGACAGGACCGATCAGCGAACCTATCGAGATTCCTGTCATGGTCTTCCTGTCCTTCAGGGCAGAGTTGAAATTGCCCCAGTTGCGCGTAAAGGTTATTATTCCCGCAAAGCATATTATCCCTGTTAGGATCCTTACTTCAGTTGCCACAAAGGGATTCAGGTCCTTCACACCAAGCTTTGAGAATATCATGCCGAGTCCCTGTCCGAATGCTCCCAGGAAGGCGAAGGTAAGGCCTTTGACGGGATGCCTTATGACTACGCGGTTGCTTCCCTTTTCCTTGCCAAGCACGACCAGCGCGATGCCTGAAAGGGTGACTGCCATACCGGCCATCTGCATGGCTGTAAGGGTCTCTCCAAGTATGAGGTATCCCATTACCGCAGTGAGCGGTGGAGCCATGGACATTATGAGGAGGGATATCCTTGCGCCGATCTCTATGTAAGCCTGAAACAGGAACAGGTCTCCAAGCACGAACCCGATTATCCCTGATATCATCAAATATCCTATGCCACCCGTCGTAAGTCCTGTGTTCCTGAAGCCATCTGTCAGGAAGAAGTTGATGACAGTAATTATAAGGAATGCTACTATTAGCCTCATCAGGTTAAGCACGAGGGTTCCAACTCGTTTTCCCGAATATTCGAAGGATGTGGATGACACCACCCAGCAGAACGCGGTTCCAAGAGCTGCTATTTCACCAATCAACATATTACACTTCCAATCAAATCATATTCCCGAGAAAGCAAGAAGTATCGGGGCAATCACTACTGTCATGAGCCCGGCGATTCCAATGGAGAGGCCGCTCATCGCACCCTCTGTCTCTCCAATCTCAACTGCCTTTGCGGTTCCAAGAGCATGGGCTGCAGTTCCTATGGCAACGCCCTTTGCGACAGGGTCCCTGAGCCTTGCCGCCTTCATCACCAGAGGCACCATTATTGCTCCCAGGGTACCTGTAACGAAAATGGAAACAACAGTAATCGGCACTATGCCTCCAAGCTCTTTTGATATTTCAATTCCGATGGCGGTAGTGACAGATTTGGGGATCATGGATAAGATGATTTCCCTGTCTATTCCAAGCATTCTGGACAGCAGAAGCACGCTAGTGATGCTTGTAAGGGTTCCTGCAAATATACCTGAGAGTATTGCAATGTAGTGGCTCTTCAGGAGTCCGAAGTTCCTGTAAAGCGGTACGGCAAGTACGATAACTGAAGGCCCCAGCATGAAGCTCAACATGGCTCCGCCAGAGCTGTAGTTCTCAACTGGTATCTTCAGTGCCACAAGCACACCAATGACAACGGCTGTCGAGACAACCAGTGGACTCAATAGGGGATTTCTTACCCTCTTGAACACATGCACACCTATCCTGTATGCCAGGAATGATATGGCAAGTCCGAATAGAGGGGACTTTGTAAGTGCAATAAGTCTCTCTGTCATTTCTTCCTCCTTGCGCCAGCCCTGAGCACTGCCTGCGTGGTTATTCCTGCAACCGCCATGGTTAGGAACGTAGTGACGGTTAAGACAAGGATCAGCTTAAGGACAGACCCCTGGAGCAGTCCGAATGACGACAGAAGACCTACCCCGCTGGGGATGAAGAAGAAGGTTAGGTTCTCAAGGAGGAAAGTCGTTACTGACTCCACCTGGGACACCTTAAGTAACTTCATAAGAAGCAGCGCCAGAAGCAGCACAAAACCGATTATGTTTCCTGGTATGGGAAGCCCGGTCAAGACCTTTATTACTTCACCCATGAAATATATCCCAAGGATCAGGGACATTTCCTTTATTATCTTCATTTTTCCTCCTTTTGCATTACATGTGCGTCAAGTCCGATACATTACAATATAACAGTTTTTGAACCGGATTGAAAGAATGTATGGAAAAAGGAGGTATATGCGGGTGATGTAAATGTTGTCAGGAGTGCAGATAGCAAGGATTCATTTTTTACATATGGATAATCAATGTATTATTTCCCTGAAAAACCTCAAAATATAAGGACCCGGATTACTCCGGATCCTCTTTCAGCCCTAATCAGTCATTTTTCTTTTCAGGCGGAACTGCTTTTTCCTTGCGTCTTCCCCTGTAGACCTTAAGGCCTATGAAGAGAGCGACCGCAGCGATCAGTATGTATGGAAGTGCAAGCACAAGCCAGATAACGAAGTTCTGGACTGCCGAAGTGAAGAAGTATATGGAATCCTTGAATGCGGCTGCCAGCCTTTCTGCAAAGGTTGTCTCAACAGTCTCTTCGGTGGTAAGCTTCTCTACTTCCTGA
The DNA here is from genome assembly GCF_000495435.3 of Youngiibacter fragilis 232.1. GTDB lineage: Bacteria > Bacillota > Clostridia > Clostridiales > Clostridiaceae > Youngiibacter > Youngiibacter fragilis. The sequence continues at coordinate 23,872 of NZ_AXUN02000205.1, forward strand.
AGCTGGACTGTAACGTAGCTGTAGTCTATCCTGTCATCAAGGTCCTTGAGGTAAAGGGTAAGCTGCTCCTTCTCATAGAATATGGAGCTCAGCTGGTTTTCTATTGCGATTATGTCTTCGATCCTTTCGGCCTTCTCATAGAGTGCCAGCATCCTTTCTTCCTTTATCTTGAGTGCATTGAGCCTTGATTCAGTATCAGTATATGTCTTTGATACATTGGTCTTGCTCGAAGTCTCAGATACCACGTTTCCAAGGAGCTTGAGCTCGGCGTTGTATGCCAGCACCTGGGCCTTTGGGATCCTGAAGGTGAACTGGCCGGTCCTCAGCTTCTTTCCGTCGTAATAGCCGCCGTAGTAAACGTTGGAGTTCTCGACATAACCGTTGTACCTGGTTACCAGCATGTTAAGTTCATTTGAAACCTTCTCGAATTGCTTTGTCTCCATGTTGAAGTAATAAGTGCCTATGGTCTTGTCCTGGTCAACGATCACTGAAGGGGACTCGCTTCCCTTGTTTCCGGTATCATAGTTTGGAGTGGAAGGGAGTTGAGGGTTTACGACACCAGGCGATGAGGTTCCTCCATCGCTCTTTTCAGAGCCGAAATATCCCTTTGATAGGTTATAGCCAAGCACCGTGACAAAGATCAGTGCAATGGCAGCTACAGTTGATGTGATTATTCGTTTCCTGTTCCTTAACATTTCGATCAGCTCCTTTGAGCGATTTTAGGTATATCGGTATTTGTGTTCCTGTATCTATTCTCAGTATATGGCAGGCTGTTCATGAATTAATTACAAATTCGTTCCAAACAGGGAAATAATCGGGGACAGATGAAACCGTATCCTGATGCTGTATAATTGTAGGTAAGGAAGGTTTGGAGGTGATCTGATGAACGATTTTGAAGTGATTTCCTTTCTTCTGGAAGGTGACCCATCAATACAGTACCAGACCAGGAAGTATCTGCTGGGTGAGACAGAAGCGGAGCTTTCAGGGCTCAGGCAATCAATTTCAAAGAGCGGATGGGGCAGGATGTACCTTGATGCGCAGAATGAGGACCTTAGCTTCGGCAAGGGCTTCTATGCCCACAAATGGACATCGACGCATTATTCACTACTTGACCTAAGGTACCTTGAAATCCCAAGGGAAACTGAGTCTCTGGTCATGTCAGTCCGGGATATCACAAAGAACTGCAGGGCAGGGGACGGGGGAGTAACAGGTACCAGGGGAAGCAAGCATAGCGACGTGTGCGTCAACGGCATGTTCCTGAACTACGGTGCTTACTTCCATATGGAGGATGAACCAGTCAAAACCATTGTCGACCTTCTATCTTCGCAGGTGCTCCCGGACGGCGGCTTCAACTGCCAGGATAAGTCAACCCACAGCTCCGTTCATACGACGCTGTCGGTTCTTGAGGGCTTCCTGAGCCTTATCAGGTACGGATATACCTACAGGATCGAGGACATCATGAGGATGAAGAGGACAGCGGAGGAGTTCCTTCTGTCTCATCATCTGTTCAGGTCATCAACAACTGGAGATGTTATGAATGAGAACTTCATCCAGCCTGCTTATCCTCCGAGATGGAAGTATGACATACTGAAGGCCCTATGGTACTTTGCGGATGTCGGTATTCCTTTTGACAGCAGGATGGAGGACGCCCTTCTGATAATTGAGAAATTGAGGACAAAGGATGGAACCCTTCTAAAGGGGAAGACCATTTCAGGAGAACTTCATTTCAGGATGGAGGAAGGAAAGGCAGGAAGGTGGAACCCCATGCGCGCCATGCGTGTACTCCAGCACTATGCAAGACTGACTGTAAACGAGTAGAAGGAGGAAGCTAAGAACTTCCTCCTTCTTGATGGAATGCCATATGATCCTAATAGTTTATGAGCCTTGGAAGGGCCTTTGCCTGCTCAACCCAGTCAGCGACCTGCTTCTCGGTAGGAAGCTTCCTTACAAGCTTCTTCTCTGCGTTGACTTCAACCATTTTGGCAAACAGGTTGTCAGGCTTTCTCTTTGAAAGCTCCGGTACGGTATCCACTCCGGCAAGCTCCAGAAGGTCTGAATACTCCGATCCGACTCCTTTGATCCTCATGAGGTCCGAACGGTTTATGAACTTCAGGATCAGCTTCTCAGAGATACCGGTCGTTTCAGCCAGTTTCTTCCTCTTTGCCTTTGTGTCTCCTGCAGCAAGAAGTGAATCTACATTCTTGATTCCAGCTTCCTGAAGCTTTTCAGCATAACCTTCTCCTACTCCTTCGATGTACTTGAGATTTGCCATTTTACACCTCCCGTGGTGAGCGGTTGTTGCCGCCTTGTCGCGCTGCCAAGAACAACAGTAAACGTTTGTATGCTATAATTAATTAATAACATATGGGATATGGATAATCAAGGTTTATCAAGATATATGCGTGCTAATATTTGAATTATGAATTTCCGGAGGCTTTCACATGGATGAACAAGGATCAATATTTCTAAAGCTTGAAGCAAATGCTGCAGTAAACTATGCCATGGCAGAGAACGGATTCCCCCTTGTCAGGGGCATGACCGTAAAGAACAGTACCGGTACGGACATTGAGGAAACCGTCCTTACCATTTCATTCCAGGACGATTTTGCCAAGGAGTACGTCAAGGAGATTCCCTTCCTTCCAAATGACAGGGAAATTGACCTTGGCACCCCGATCATTGAAATGGACATAAGGAAGATATTTTCAGTTACTGAGAGGGTAACAAGGACTATTGAGTCAAGTCTCATGAAGGGTGAGGAAAAGCTTGCCGAAGCCTCAGTTACCATACAGATGCTTCCGTTCAACCAGTGGCCGGGGCTTGGAGTGATGCCTGAACTAACGGCAGCCTTTGCCACACCCAACCACCCGGCAATTGACAAGGTCATTGTCAGGGCATCGGATATCCTTAAGGAAAGCGGCAAGGAGCCCTCATTCGAAGGCTACCAGTCAAAGAATCCTGAAAGGGTGCTCGAACAGGCTGCTGCAATCTACGGTGCGCTCAAGGAGCTCCAGATAGTCTATGCAGGTCCTCCTGCAAGCTTCGAGACCGAGGGTCAGAGGGTAAGGCTTTCAGACGCGGTCCTGACAGAGAAGATAGGCACGTGCCTTGACCTGGCACTCCTCTATTCATCGTGCCTTGAGGCTGTTTCACTGAATCCTCTGGTGGTCTTCACCGAAGGTCATGCCATGACCGGACTTTGGCTTGGAGAAGAATTCTTCCCGGACCCGGTCCAGGAGGACGTGGCGGCTCTCACCAAGAGGACCGCTAATGGTGTGAATCAGCTTGCGGTCATTGAAGCTACAGGGATCCGCCAGGGCAGCCCCATGGATTTCAGCGAAGCTGTGAGGACAGGCCAGAATAGGCTCTCGGAGAAGGGCAGGTTCATACTGTCCGTTGATATCGCAAGGTCACGAGCAGGAGGTATAAAGCCTATTCCCCAGGTTTTTTCAGCTGACGGCGCTGTCACTGAGAGGGAGACGACACTCAAGGAAAGGGCAATGGTAGACCCAAACCTGATCAATGTCATACGGATTGATGAGAAAGCCTCACAGAAGGTACAGACCCGCAGGGAAAAGTGGGAGAGGAAGCTTCTTGACCTGTCACTTCGGAATAACCTTCTGAACTACAGACAGGGGAAATCGGGGGTAGCGCTGCTGTCTGCTGACCTTACTTCACTTGAAAATGAGCTCTTCAGCGGGAAGGAATTCCAGATACTCAAGAAGCCTGATGACCTGGAGAATGAAGGTATTGACAGACTGACCCTCACTCCTGCCATGAAGGATCTCATAGACTCTGAATTCAGGCAGGGCAAGCTCAGGACACTCCTTTCAGAGGAGGATCTTCCTGACAGGCTTGCAAGCCTTTTCAGGACGGCAAGGACAGCTATCGAGGAATCCGGAGCAAACAGCCTTTTTCTTGTCCTTGGCAGGCTCAAGTGGTACGAAAGCCCTGCAAGCCAGAAGGAGAGGTATGCTCCTCTCGTGCTCGTTCCAGTGGACCTCCAGAGGAAGCTTGGAAAGAAGGGATATGTCCTTAAGGCAAGGGAAGAGGATGCGGTATTCAACATTACTCTCTCTGAGCTTCTTAGCAAGGACTTTTCAATAAACCTCCAGGGGCTTGACCCGATTCCTGATGATGGCAGCGGCTGTGACCTTACCAGGATATTCAGCATTGTCCGTTCTGCGATAATGAATGAAAAGCGCTGGGATGTTGTTGAAGACTCACATATCGGTATATTCTCATTCAGGAAATTCATAATGTGGAACGACCTGAAGAACCATGGCGAAGAGCTTGGTAAAAACAGGATAGTCAGGTCACTCATGGAAGGAAGCCTTCAGTTTGTCCCTGAAGGGATAGAAATTGAGAACGAACTCCTTGATGACGTGGTAGACCCTTCTGACCTGATGTTCCCTGTAAGCGCAGATGCGTCACAGATGCTTGCAGTCAAGGCAGCTGCTGAAGGCAGGTCCTTCGTCCTGCACGGACCTCCAGGCACAGGTAAATCACAGACCATAACCAATATCATTGCTAACGCCCTTTCTGACGGTAAGAGGGTCCTGTTCGTTGCGGAAAAGATGGCTGCATTGTCAGTCGTCCAGAAGAGGCTGCAGAAGATAGGGCTTGATCCGTTTTCCCTGGAGCTTCACTCGAACAAGGCGAAGAAGAGGGACGTGCTGGACCAGCTTGCAAGGACCATTTCAGTCAGGAACGGAAGGACAAGTGATGAATTCCTGAAGGTTTCTTCAGAAGTTTCAAGGGAAAGGGAAGAGCTCAATGAAATTGTTAAGGCAATGTACAGGAAGCATGGTTTCTCTCTTTCCGCATACGACCTGATATCAGAATTAGGTACACTGACCAATGAAAAGGCGATGTCCAGGATAGGGCTGCCTTACGAGACCCTGGGTAATGAAGACCTAAAGAAGCTGATACTTATCGCAAGGGACCTGGAGTCCGCAGCGAGAGAAAACGGTGACTACAGCGATGCTCCACTCAAGGGAATCGGACTTTCAGCATATAATCCTTCGGTAAGGAGGGATGCTTCAGACCTTGTTCCTAGGGTTAGTGAAAAGGCAGCCTCTGCCGGTGAACTCCTTGATGCGTCAGAATTGGGAATTGAACCTGACACATACAGAAAAACTGCTGCAATCGCAAGAATGACTGACATATCCATAAAGAACAGGATACACTCCAGGCTTCTGGCATCCAAGGAGCTATCTGATGTTCCGGCACTAATGGATGCTGCGGTTGCAGCCCTTGAAGCCGCAAAAGACAAACGGGATGAAGCTTCGAGATTCTTTCATGACCTTCAGGACTTCGATTCAGAAGGCCTGATCGCCGAACTGGGTATGGCAGAATCCAAATGGTTCGTGGGCAGGCTCATCGGTGAGGGCAGAGTCATGAGGACAATAAGGTCAAACGCAAAGGATCCGGCATCCCTGAATGCCGGCAACGCTGTTGATAGGCTAAAGACCGTATCAGCATACAGGAAATCCATAGCTGAGCTGGAGGAAAAGCTTGGCAGGCTCAGGTTTCTCGGTGATGTCGCCAAAGGCATCGATACCATAGCGGAAGAGCTTAAAGAACTCTCTTCCGACATTTCCTCATTCCTTGATGCTTCAGCCATCGCAGGCACAGGTGAAGAGGCAAGAAAGGCCATATGCGAAGGGTCAGAGTCTCCAGAGGGCAGCTTGGTGAGATTCAGTGAAAGGTGGCAGGAGTTCAGGGAGGTATTCATTGAGCTCGAGAGGCTTCTTTCACTCGAACTCAATGAAATGCCTTCCGGGGAAGGAAACTGGCTTCAGAGGCTCTGCGACAGGCTAGCGACATATTCGAACAATCTTGACAGCCTAAGGGAATGGACTATCTATAACCAGGTGAAGGAAAGGGCTGAGGAATCAGGTATCGGAGCGATGATAAGGGACTTCGAGGCATCAGCCATACTTGGCAGGGATGCGGTGGGAAGCCTCAGGAGGCAGCTGTATACAGAAGCGCTTGATTCAGCTCTTAGCCTTGAGCCTGTCCTGTCAGGATATACAGGAAGGCAGATAGGGGACAAGATAACATATTTCAGGGAAACATGGGACAAGTATGAGGAACTTTCGAAAAAAGACATATATTCGAAGCTCGCTGCCAAGGTGCCTGATATGACGAGGGAGGTATCTCAGTCCTCTGAGGTCGGGATCCTCCAGAGGGCGATAAGGAGCGGTGGCAGAGGGATTTCCATAAGGAAGCTTTTTGACAGCATACCTAACCTTCTGCCAAGGCTTTCCCCCTGCATGCTCATGAGCCCTATTTCAGTTGCACAGTATCTTTCTCCATCAAAGGAGCTGTTCGACCTCATAGTATTCGACGAGGCATCCCAGATGCCTACAAGTGAAGCGGTTGGGGCCATTGCCAGGGGCAGGAATGTGGTGGTTGTGGGTGATCCGAAACAGCTTCCGCCCACGAGCTTCTTCATGACCCAGAACAATGACGAGGAAAGCTTTGAGATGGAGGACCTTGACAACATTCTTGAGGACTGTCTGGCCCTTTCAATGCCTGAATCCTATCTCCAGTGGCATTACAGGAGCAGGCATGAAAGCCTCATAGCCTTCAGCAACAGGAACTACTACGAGAACAGGCTCTACACATATCCATCCCCCGGAGCACTTGTATCGAGGGTAACCTGCGAGTACGTGGAGGGCTCCTATGAAAGGGGTGGCTCCAAGCAGAACCGGAAGGAAGCAGAGGCTGTCGTGGCTGAAATAATGAGACGACTTTCGGATATGGAGCTGAGGAAGCTAAGCATAGGAGTAGTCACATTCAGTTCAGTGCAGCAGACACTTATAGAAGACCTCCTTTATGAGGCATTTGCTGAGCATCCTGAGCTTGAGGTCATTTCAGCAGAAAGCGAAGAGCCTGTGTTCGTGAAGAACCTTGAGAATGTACAGGGGGACGAAAGGGATGTCATACTGTTCTCAGTAGGCTACGGACCTGACGAAAAGGGTAAGCTCACCATGAATTTCGGCCCGCTGAACCAGGAGGGTGGCTGGAGAAGGCTTAACGTTGCAGTTTCCAGGGCAAGGTTTGAGATGAAGGTTTTCACCTGCATCCGCCCAGAGATGATCGACCCTTCGAAGACTACAGCAAAAGGGGTGATTGACCTTAAGGCATTCCTCGAATATGCACTGAGAGGAAGTCAGGCGCTTCCATTCTCTGAGGCTGAAAGGCTAAGGGGAAGGGCCGGGCTCCAGGCAGTCCTTATGTCTTCGCTTGAAAAAAGAGGTCTTGAGGCAGTTACTGATGTAGGTGTGTCCAGGTTTCGGGTTGACCTTGGGATCGTCCATCCTGAAAATAAAGATGACTTCATACTGGGAATACGGTGCGGCGGTGATTCCTTCAGGGAGGCAAGGACAGCGAGGGACAGGGACATATTGCAGGATTCGGTCCTCATGGGGCTAGGCTGGAACATAACAAGGGTCTATCCGATGGACTGGTACGAGAACAGTGAAAAGGAAACAGAACGGATACTCAACCTTGTCAGTGAGCTTGCAGCAGGAAATTCGCCGAAGGCAGACAGGAAGGCATCAGCTGAACAGAAGATAATGTCATTTGACCTGACCGGGTCTTCCACCACTGAGAAGCAGACAGGTGCAGGACGAAGCTATGTTTCTGCAAACCTCATTCGAAAATCCCTTTCTTCAGAGGAATTCCAGATGCCGAAGAACAGGAGGAAGATAAAAGATGACATTGTAAGTATAATCGAGACTGAAGCTCCGGTTGCGGCAGTCTATCTGTTCAGGCGGATCCTCGCTGCCTACGGACTCAGGAATGGGGCTAAGAACACTGCAATCATGGATGCCCTGGTCACCGACCTCGGTTACCATGTTGAGGAAGAGGGCGGCGAACTGTTCATCTGGAGGGACAGGAACCAGATGGAAACAATAGACCATTACAGGACGGGAGAAGGCGAGATGACAAGGGAAGCAAAGGAAATACCGCTGGCCGAATTCATTTCCGCACTCAGGGAAACGGTAGACAAGAACGTGTCCATACCTTCCGAGGACCTTCCCAAGGAGGTGGCAAGGGCATTTGGGTTCCAGAGGACCTCGCAGGCCCTGACAGAAAAGGTAAAGGCTGCAGAGAGCATCTGCATTTCAAAAGGTACATTAAGGATAGACGAAACAGGTAAAGTAACGTCTGTCAGGCCATGACATGGACTCTTTAGGTATTGAGGCAGCAAAGCTTCTGAACTCAAAGGCCCTCGACCTGTTCTTCGGAAATCCTGTTACAGTCTATGCACTATACATACTGATTGCAATAACCGCTGTCCTTATCATATTGCCGGGTACGAGGAAGACTGCCGTGCTTGTTTCCATAGCCTTCCTCATTACCTGGATTTCCGGTGAGCTGATACTTAAGAATGCCATCGGGAGGGTCAGGCCATTCATGGAATACGGCCTGCCTGTGATAATCAAGAGACCAGAATCGTATTCCTTCCCTTCAGGCCATACAGCCATGTCATTTGCTGTCGCAGGAGTGTTCCTTTTCACAGGACACAGGTACAGGAAGCCATTCCTTGCATTTGCGGCATATGTAAGCATTTCCCGCGTTTACCTTAATGTCCATTACCTGACAGACATCCTTGGGGGTATTGTCCTTGGACTTCTGGTCTCATATGTCACTGTCAGGTGGGTAGGGAGATGGCTTCAGAACAGCATATACTACAGAAAAAGAAGACCTGACAAGTAAGGATCAGACTGAAAAATCCGGATACAAGCAAAAGGGAACCGATGCGGTTCCCTTTTACTTGTTTTCTACATTTCTGCTTATGACTGCGATAGTTCCTCTTCCGCCTGACCTTGACTTCAGGATATTTGCACCAGACCCTTCAAGCCTCATAAGATGCTCAACGGCATCCCTTGAGACCAGTTCACCCGTCATGAGTACCGGGACACCTGGAGGGTAGGGAGTTATCCTTTCAGCGCAGACCCTTCCCTCGGCCTGTTCAAAAGCTATCACTTCCCAGCTTTCAAACAACGCTTCCCTTTCAGGGATCATCGTGACCGGTGATGGCAGCTTAGATGTTCCTGAATTGTTCCTGCCAGACAGGGACTTGCTGAACATGCCTTTGCTGTCAAGGTCAATGATGGCGTCTCTAAGCCTGTGATACATGCCTTCATCGTCGAAGCAGCTCCCCAGGAAGACTATGTTGTTGCCCGCAGCCATTTCTGCCTGTATTCCATAATCCCGCCTTAGCACTTCTGAAAGGTGATTGCCGGTAATCGGGGTATTGAGCACCAAACGTGTATAGTCCTTTCGAAGCCCCTTGAGGTCTGCTTCTTTCAGCAGCCTGATTCCGGGGATATCCCTGATGGATTCAGAGAGACTGTCAATCATCGACTTTACACACTTGAGAAGCTCATACCCTTCCGTTTCCATCACAAGTCTTGCAGCTTCAAGGCTTGCCATGATCACATACGACGGGCTTGATGTCTGGAAGACCCTGAGATAATGCCTTATACGGTCCTTGTCCTCCTCCTGCGCACCTTTCCCCAGGTTTATTACAGAGCCCTGGGTAAGTGAAGGCAGCGTCTTATGGAAACTGCAGACTGATGCTGCAGCTCCGCAATCCATGGCGGTCACAGGCAGGTCTTCGCCGAAATAGAAATGTGACCCGTGGGCTTCGTCTACAAGGAGCTTCATTCCATTACTTCTGCAGATATCTGAAATTCCATCAAGATCAGGCGAAACGCCAAAATAGCTCGGGGATGTGAGTATAAATCCCCTAAGTCCGGGATTGGAAGACATTGCCTTGACTACAGTTTCAGTATCAATTGCCGTTGGGATCCCGAACTCTTCATTTATCCCAGGGTCGATGAATACAGGTTGGATCCCTGACAATGCTATTGCATTGTATACCGACTGATGGCAGTCCCTCTGAACAAGTACCCTGTCGCCTGGCCTGAAGCACCCCATGACCATGGCGAGGATCCCTCCTGTGCTGCCGTTGACAAGGTATCTGCTTTCTTCTGAGCGCATGGCCCTTGTCAGGAGATCCATCGACTCCCTTAGAATTCCCTCAGGGTAATGGAGATTGTCTGTGCCGGGTACCTCGGTTACGTCGAGCTTCATGACATTTCCAAGAATGGAGGTAAGTATTCCGTGAGGATCACCTTTGTGTCCCGGCATATGGAAGAGGGCATTGTTTTCCCCGTGATAAGAGAGAAGCCCCTTTAATAAAGGGGCCTGCCCCTTTAATAAAGGGGCCTTAACCATATCCATCATAGGAACATCATCTTCTCTTCTTCAGTGTCCGCTTCAAGCATCCTCTTAGCCTCGATCATGAGCGCGCATTCGAGTCTCTTCTTCTGCATCTCGCATCCCACCTTGTATGGTTTGGTAATGTCATTGTTGAAGTTTATTGCATTCGCATGGCATCCGCCTGAGCAGTAGAACTTTGCCCAGCAATCCCTGCAGTCATCCTTGGAATATACGTGGCTATCCCTGAAGTAGTCCCTCATCTCCTGCGGAAGGACAAGGTTTTCATCCATTACGTTACCCATGAGGTAATCCTCATTCCCTACGAACTGATGGCAGGGGTATATGCTTCCGTCAGGGGTTATGCTGAGGTACTCGGTTCCTGCTCCGCATCCTGTGATCCTCTTGATCACGCATGGTCCCTGTGTAAGGTCCACTATGAAGTGGAAGAAATCAAACGGGTCACCTGAGACCTTCATGTCAGCATACTTGACTGCGAAGTCCTCGTACTCCTTTAATATCTCCGGCAGGTCTTCCTCCCGTATTGCGAAAGGGTTGCCATCAGCTGAAACCACAGGCTCCATTGAGGTATGCACGAAGCCCAGTTCCTTGAAATGTTCAAGGTCCTTCGAGAAGTCAAGGTTGTTCCTTGTGAACGTGCCTCTTATGTAGTAGCTCTTGTCCTTCCTTGAACTTACCAGCTTCTGGTACTTGGGTACTATGATGTCGTAGCTTCCCTTGTCATTCAGGGTGAGCCTCATCTTGTCGTTAACTGTCTTCCTTCCGTCTATGGAAAGCACCACATTGTCCATGTGCTCGTTGATGTACTCAATCTTCTTGTCATCAAGCAGGACTCCGTTGGTCGTTATCGTGAACCTGAAGTTCTTGTCGTGCTTTGCAGCCTCTTCATGTCCGTATTCAACAAGCCTCTTGACCACATTGAAGTTCATGAGAGGTTCGCCGCCAAAGAAGTCGACTTCAAGGTTCCTTCTTGAACCGGAGTTAGCTATAAGGAAATCAAGTGATTTCTTGCCTACCTCGTAGCTCATGAGCTCCTTGGCACCGCCGAAGTCGCCCTGTGAAGCGAAGCAGTAGGTGCACTTCAGGTTGCAGTCATGGGCGACGTTAAGGCAGAGCGCCTTTACTACCTGCTTCCTGTTCCTGAATGCATCAAGGTTTATGTATTCGTCATCCGTATAGAGCATACCCTCATCTATGAGGTCTTCGATCTCGTCCACCGCTCCGTCTATGGCGTCCTGAGTGTAGTGGGGGAGAAGGTCGTACAGCCCGTCTATTGAGAGCTTCCCGTTGTTCATAAGCGGATAATGGTCAAGGACCTCATAAGTTATATCATCAACAACATGCACCGATCCGCCGTTGACATCAAGCGCTATGTTGAGTCCGTTCATCTTGAATTTGTGTACCAATTTTATTCCTCCCAGAATTGGCTATGCCAAAAAATGAATGTATACACTTTCCCGGAAAATGAAAAAAAGGGACTGAAGCATCCTCCAGACCCTTTTCCGGAGCCTTAAGGGCTTTATCTTTCCCTCTCGCACTCCTGGTTTGCTACTGTGCAGGATGTCTTGCATGCCGACTGGCACGAAGTCTGACATTCTCCGCAACCGCCTTTTGCAGCACTTTTCTTAAGGGTACTCTGTGTCAAGGTCCTGATGTGTTTCTTCATATCGCACCTCCCTAAATTGTATTGCATTGACATTATATCACACTAAGGCCCAATTGCAAAAAAAGCTTGATGCCGCTGTGTCTGAGGAGGTTTCTCAAGTTATCCGAAATGATTAACATATTATTAATCAAATTTTAATACTAACGTATTTACAATACTGTGCATCACACACTATAATGTAATTGAGGAGGTGAGGACATGGAAATGAGAGACGAGACGTATGACGGGTTGGTTTCAGAATTCCGGAGAGGATTCCTTGTACTTGGTGTCCTGAGCCAGCTCATCAAGCCGCAGTACGGGTACTCACTGAACACGATGCTTGATGATATAGGACTTAAGATAGATTCAGGAACACTTTACCCGCTCCTGAGAAGACTTGAGAAGCAGGGGCTTCTGGAATCGATGTGGGACACTGACAGCGGCAAGCCAAGGAAATATTACAGGCTGACTGAATACGGAATGAGGATACTTAGAGACCTCCAGGAAGAATGGAGGTCAATGGCAGACCTTATGGAAAGGCTCATTGAAGGAGGGAAATGAGATGGAATACATTGAAAGATACGTATATGCGGTAACAAGGAGGCTACCCCAAAAGCAGAGGGAGGAAATCGGAAAGGAAATAAGAAGCATAATCATGGATATGGCAGAAGGCTACGATCCAGGTACTGAAGAGGAGAAGGTGCTTAAGGCCATAGAGGAGCTTGGGAGACCTGAAAAGCTAGCTGAAAACTACATGGACCAGAAGTATCTCATAGGACCAGGGTATTTCGGAAGCTACCTGTTCGTCCTGAAGATAGTCATATTCTGCATTTTCATAGGTATTTCGATCGCAACCGGCCTGGCATTGCTTTCTGGTGGAAAAGGACCGTTTGAGTTCATAATCGGCTACATCTCATCACTGATATCCGCTTCCATGCAGGGTGCTGCGTATGTCACAATCATCTTCTTCCTTATCGAACGATACGGTGAAGGGGGAGTGCTTGATGACGGGAAGCCATTCAGTGCCAGAAGCCTTGAGAAGGTACCGAAGGACGAGTCGAAGATAAGCAGGGTTGAATCTGCTGTAAGCATATTCTTTACTACTCTCTTCACTGGACTCATACTCCTTTTCCCTGGAGTATTCGCAGCATATGTAGGTGAGTCAGGAGGCCTTACGGTAATCCCGGTTTTTGACCTTACAAAGATCAGAAGCTACGCATGGCTTTTTGTGATCATGTTTGCCGTCGGCATACTGAGGGATATTGTAAAGTACATCTACGGCAGATGGAACCTCAAGGTAGCCATAGTGTCATTCATCATGTCCAGCATATCGATAGTCTGCTTCTTCACGGTATTTAGTGACTACTCGATCTACAATCCCCAATTTTTCGAGTACTTCAGGTCGATCGACGGTACCGGATTTCTCCCCGGGATGTTAGAAAAGATCAGGGACTTCATAGTCTACGTTGCTTTCTTCGGATATGCTGTAGAGACTATCACTAACTTCTATAAGGGAATAAAGTACAACGACTGAAAAGTATAGATGCATAATCCCGTACCGCAGAGAAAACTTCTCTGCGGTTTTTCCAGTTTTTCACAACTATTCTCATATTCTGCTGCAAATTTTGACTGACAGGCAAATAAATATGGTAATGAGGTAGAATTTTGATTAAAATAGAAACTGAAGGATATTTTTTCCAGAAGATAAAATCGAAATCGAATAATAAACATGAGGCATAGGGGGACAAAAATGAACAAGGTGGATGTTTTTTCACTTATCAATTCCAGATACAATTCATTTACCAATACTGAAAAGAAGGTTGCCGACTACATACTAGGGAATACCAAGGATGCCATATACATGTCGATAATCGATCTTGCCGACGCGTGCGGAGTAGGGGAGTCAAGCGTATTCAGATTCTGCAGGTCGCTGGACTTCAAGGGCTACCAGGATTTCAAGATCGCACTTGCACACAGCTCTGCAATGGAAGACATAACTCCACAGCTTTCAAATGAAATTACTATAGAAGACGGAATAGACGAGGTTTCAACAAAGATCCTTAATTCCAACATCAACGCACTCAATGAAACGAGGAAGCTGATCAAGGAGGAGGATATATCGGCCTGCATAGACTATCTCACAAAGGCTGAAAGCATACACTTCTACGGAGTGGGTGCTTCACTCATGACAGCCATGGAGGGAAAGATAAAGTTCATGAGGATAACCCCCAAGACGGAGTGTTCACTTGACTCACATCTTCAGGTAATATCCGCATCCCTTCTGACAAAGAAGGATGTGGCCATCATAATCTCGTATTCAGGCTCGACAAAGGATACCATAGACCTTGCCAAGACCGCCAAGAGGAAAGGGGCCAAGGTAATTGCGATAACAAGGTATTCGAAGTCACCCTTGACTACCTATGCTGACATCACGCTCCTGTGCGGAGCAAAAGAAGGTCCTCTCCAGGGAGGTTCGCTGTCAGCGAAGCTTGCCCAGCTGTACCTTCTTGATGTCCTGTACGTGGAGTACTTCAGGAGAAACTACAAGGAATCCTCGAAGAACAGGGAAAGCACCTCAAGCGTTGTAATCAACAAGCTCCTTTAGAATGGAATTCCAATGAGAAAGGCAGGCCGCCGGGCCTGCCTTTACCTTTTCAGGTGGTAAGTTCAGTTTGTATCCATGCATGGATAAATGGATTGTCTAGAGTGTTATCCAATACCTCTCTATGACATCCCCGTCCTTCTCAAAGCTGTTTTCAAGGACGCCGTGTGCCTTCTTTATGACATTCTTTGAATCCCTGTTGTATCTTGATACAGTAAGAAGGGCCTTCTTGACTCCGTTTGATGCCAGCTTGTCAAGTGCAAGCTTTAGGATTATGAACGCATAGCCCTTGCTTCTTTCCGATGGCCTTATTCCATAGCCGATATGTCCGCCTGACTTCATAAGATTGTCATTTAGTGCGTACCTTATGTTTGCCGCACCCAGGATATAGCCGTTGTCCTCGCAAAGGAAGAAGGTCTCAGAACGGACAAACCATTCAGGTACGGTCTTCTCATCGCGGAAGGCGATAGTTTCCTCCCGCCATTTGCTGAAGCTCTTGTCCGCTATATCAGTCGACATTGGAACTATCTTCTCATTTCCAGCATGCCATTCTGCCAGATATTCCCTGAAACGGTCTTCAGATATGGTGGATGCCTCTAAGAATTTCAATAAAATCACCTCGTTTTGCCTGTAGGAATATTATAGCAAAGCTTTAGGCAAGCCTTACATACATTGTGTTAAATTTTATCGGTCCTGAAGCTGAATTATTGTCTGAATTGGAAAAGGAAGGCCGGAGCCTTCCAAAACATCTAAATCTTTCTTCTGTCCTTCTTGATTTCCTTTATCAGCTTACCCAGCTTCTTGTTTTCCGCCTTCTTCTCCCTCCGGACCCTGTCATCCATGGCTGATGCCATGTGCCTTGCTTCCTTCTGGAGCTTTTCGTAGCTCTCAAGCCTTTTCCTGTCGAGGGTTCCGTCTGCAAGTGCTTGCTGCACCCTGCAGCCAGGCTCGGTCCTGTGCGAGCAGTCCTTGAATCTGCAGCCGGAAGAAAGTGAAAGTATATCAGAGAATGCCTCATCGACCCCCGAAATGTCATCGAGAAGATGAAGCTCCCTCATACCAGGTGTATCAATCACCATTCCGCCTGATGGAAGGATAATAAGCTCCCTGTGGGTAGTCGTATGTCTTCCTTTACCATCGCCCTTCCTGAGCCCGCCTGTTGCAAGTGCTTCATCTCCCAGAAGTGAGTTTATGACACTTGATTTCCCTATTCCTGATGACCCGATGAAGGCAGCGGTGATTCCTGCTGAAAGCAGTTTCCTCACTTCATCTACGCCTTCACCTGTTATGTTGCTTAGAAGTATGATCCTTCCTCCGGAGGCTGCTTTCCTTACCTCCTCGAGTTTTTCATAAAGGCCTTCAGCAATGTCCAGCTTTGTAAGCAAGACCGCTGATTCGCTTCCTGACTCCTTAGCTACGGCAATGTACCTTTCAAGTCTCCTTATGTTGAAATCCTGATTTAGTGCCATGGTAAGGAACAGCATATCTACGTTTGCCGCGATCACCTGTATGTCAGTAGTATCACCTGCTGCTTTTCTTCTTATGCATGAGGTTCTTTCGAGAACGCCCATGATCCTTCCGAAGCCCGCTCTGTCATCCTCCCTGTCGAGAGCAACATAGTCGCCGACAGCAGGGTAGTCCTCCCTAGAAGACGCTGACTGCATCATCTTTCCTGTGACTGAAGCAAGCATCGTTCCTCTAGATGTTATTACTGTGTAAAGCTCCTTTTCCTCCTCAGCTATCCTTCCTGCGTATGAGCCGGGGAAAAGCGATTCTGCCTCTACTTTCCTTGATACTGGAATTATTTCGTTATTCAAATTTCCTGTGGTCTCCTTATATTAAGATTACCCCGGATATCTGCAGTTCAACGAAGACCCCTTGTACGGATCCGGGGCTCAAGTCTCAGAGGGCCTTCCTTCAGCAATCCTCAAATCTATCATAAAACACACTCCTCGAAATTATTGGAACCTTGGTTCACCAATGATTATAGCAGAAACCGGTAATCAGGGGCAAAAGATTCCGAGCCGTTGACCTCAATTCACGCTATAATGTACTTGAGATATTTTATAGGACAATGGTCCGGAAAGGTGTTTGATTTGAAGAAGATAATAATGACAGGCGGAGGCACCGCGGGACACGTCAATCCCAACCTCGCCCTGATGCCGAAGCTTAGGAAGCTTCAATATGAAATTGCATACATAGGCTCAAAGGATGGCATAGAGCGCACCATAATCGAGAAGGAGGGAATACGGTATCATGCGATTTCTTCAGGCAAGCTCAGGAGATACATCGACCTGAAGAACATTACCGACCCCTTCAAGGTTGTGAAGGGTATATTCGATGCGCTTTCAGTCCTCAGGAAGGAAAAGCCGTCCATCGTATTCTCAAAGGGCGGCTTCGTAAGCGTGCCTGTGGTAATAGCCGCAAGCATCCTCAAGATCCCTGTGCTTTCCCACGAGTCAGACATGACTCCGGGACTTGCAAACAGGATCTCAATGAGATTCTGCGACAAGCTCCTCGTAACATTCCCAGAGACCCTTAAGCATACCGGAGAAAAGGGTATACTTGCCGGAAGCATAATAAGGGAGGAGCTGTTCCAGGGAGACAGCGTCAAGGCAATGGAGCTTACAGGGTTCACCGGTGTCAAGCCTGTGATCCTGGTCATGGGGGGCAGCATTGGGTCAGTCAAGATAAACCAGGCTGTCAGGGGCATACTTCAGAGGATAACAGGCCAGTTCGACGTGATCCACCTCTGCGGCAAGGGGAACCTTGACAGCAGGCTTGATGGAGCCGAAGGGTATCGCCAGTTTGAGTATCTGAGGCAAGAGATGAAGGATGTGCTTGCCATGTCCGATCTGGTAGTCTCAAGGGCAGGCTCAAACTCGATATTTGAATTCCTTGCATTGAGGAAGCCAAACCTTCTTATCCCCCTTCCCCTGGCATCAAGCAGGGGAGACCAGCTGCAGAATGCGGAGAGCTTCAGGTCAAAGGGCTACTCCATGGTCCTCAAGGAAGAGGACCTGACAAGCGATACTCTCTTATTGAGCCTGAACGAGCTCTACAGGAAGAGAGACACCTATAGAAACTCGATGTCTCTCGACAAGGCTGTCAACGGTACCGACCTCGCTGTCGAGCTTATCGAGAAATACTCGAAGGCATAGAAAATCACTTCATCTTTTATTCCTGATTCTAGTGCTTATGAAAGGAAGGTGCAAAATGTTTCATGAAGAACTCAAGCCGTTTCCGGAACACTTCCTTTGGGGAAGCGCATCAGCTGCCTACCAGGTGGAGGGTGCATGGGATAGTGACGGAAAGGGACTGTCGGTCTGGGATATCTATGCGAAGCTGCCAGGAACGACCTTCAAGGACTCCAATGGAGACGTTGCTGCTGACCATTACAACAGGTACAAGGAAGATGTGGCTCTGATGGCTGAAATGGGACTTAAGGCATACAGGTTCTCGATAGCCTGGGCAAGGATCCTTCCTGAGGGAAGGGGGAAGGTCAATGAGGCTGGCATAAGGTTCTACAGCGACCTTATCGACGAGCTTCTCAGTAAAGGCATCGAGCCGGTGATAACCCTCTACCATTGGGACCTTCCGCAGGCGCTCCTCGATGAATACGGCGGCTTCGAGTCAAGAAGGATAGCTGACGACTTCGATGAATATGCGAGGATATGCTTCAGGAGCTTCGGAGACAGGGTCAGGTACTGGGTTTCGCTGAACGAGCAGAATATTTTCATCGGCTTCGGCTATATGACAGGAATGCATCCACCCGGAGTGAAGGACAAGAAGAGGATGCTCCAGGCCAACCACAACGCATTCCTCGCTAACGCAAGGGCGATAAGGTCGTTCAGGGAGCTTGTCCCTAACGGGAAGATCGGTCCGAGCTTCGCGTATTCTCCAGCCTACCCCAGGACAAGCAAACCTGAAGATATCCTCGCTTCCGAGGATGCAGAGGAGATCCTTTCCCACTGGTGGATGGACGTCTATGCGTGGGGTACATATCCAAAAGCCGCAATGGACCTGTACAGGTCACAGGGCATAGCTCCCGAGGTTCTTCCAGGGGACCTGGAGCTTTTCAGGGAAGGGAAGCCTGATTTCATGGGACTCAACTATTACCAGACAACCACCTATGAGGCGAACCCCCTGGACGGAGTCGGCGAAAAGCTTGAGATGAACACGACGGGAGAGAAGGGGACCTCAAAGTCCACTGGAATCCCCGGAGTATACAGGACTTCAGCCAATGATTACCTGGAGAGGACCAACTGGGACTGGACCATCGACCCGGAAGGACTTAGGGTTGCACTTAGGAGAATAACAGGAAGATACAACCTTCCTGTACTTATAACTGAGAACGGGCTTGGTGAATATGACAAGCTGACTGGTGACGACAAGGTCCATGATGACTACAGGATAGGTTACCTTAAGGCACACATACTTGCCTGCAGGGAAGCTGTAACAGACGGTGTCGAGCTCCTGGGCTACTGTACCTGGTCCTTCACTGACCTTCTTTCATGGCTCAATGGTTACCAGAAGAGGTACGGTTTCGTATACATCAACAGGGAGGAGACTGACCTTAAGGATTTGAGGCGTGTAAGGAAGGATTCCTTCCATTGGTACAGGAGAGTAATTGAAAGCAATGGAGAAGAGCTTTAGGAAGTCATATTAGAACGAGTAATCCGCATCGGACGCAGAAAGCCAGGTGCGGATTTTCCATTTTCACCAATTGTTTACATAATCCTTGCGCTCCAGGCTGTACAATTAAGTTGAGGTGATCAGATGAGAATAGAGTTTTCAGGCGCAGCAGGCTGCGTAACAGGATCAAGCCACCTGCTCAGGGTGAAGGACAAGCGCATACTACTCGATTGCGGGCTTTATCAGGGCAAGGATGACAAGGACAGGGGCAATGACGTGTTTACTTTCATCCCTTCGTCCATAGACTATCTTATCCTTTCACACGCCCATATAGACCACAGCGGAAGGATACCCCTTCTGTACAAGAGGGGCTTCCGGGGCAGGATAATAACCACACCGCCAACCTTTGACCTTTGTTCGATCATGCTTCTAGATTCGGGCTACATACAGGAGCAGGAGGCCGAATGGGACAACAAGAAGAGGGAAAGGCAGGGGAAGGACAGGATAGAGCCGCTTTATACTGCTGAGGATGCTGAGGATTCACTCACACTTTTCGAGGAGCTTGACTTCGATGAGGAGCTCACACTCTTTGAAGGGTTCAGGGTGAGGTTCAGGGAAGCGGGACACATACTTGGAGCGGCGATTGTGGAGGTCTTCATGAAGGAGGAAGACAAGGAGGTAAAGCTGGTATATTCCGGAGACCTTGGAAACAAGGGAATACCTCTCATGAAGGACCCGGCTTTGATAGACGGCTGCGAATACCTGATCCTTGAATCTACCTACGGCAACAGGCTCCATGTTGAGTCAAGGTCTGAGTTCCGTCAGCTCATCGACATCATCAACAGCACCTACAAGAAGGGCGGAAATGTAATAATACCTGCCTTCGCAGTAGGAAGGACACAGGAGATAATATACATTCTGAATGAGTTCATGGAGAAGGGTGAGCTAAACCGCGGTATTTCAGTCTATGTCGATTCACCTCTTGCAACGAAATCCACAGAGATATTCAGGAAAAACAAAAGGTACTTCGATGAGGATACACAGGAAAGGTACAGGATGGGAGATGACGTCCTTGACTTCAAGAACCTTCATTTCACTGAGTCCGTAGAGGATTCGAGGATACTGAACAATACGCCGAAGGGCTGCGTCATAATCAGCGCATCTGGAATGGCAGAAGCTGGAAGGATAAAGCATCATCTCAAGCATAACCTGTGGAGGAAGGAGTGCTCAGTGGTCTTTGTCGGTTACCAGGCTGAAGGCACCTTGGGAAGGATGATCCAGGACGGCGAGAAGATGGTAAGGATTTTCGGTGAGGATGTCGCTGTAAATGCAGGGATATACTCCCTGTCAGGGCTTTCAGGCCATGCTGACAGGAACGGTCTGCATGAATGGGTATCCGCTTTCAAAAAGAGACCCCTTCAGACATTCCTGGTCCATGGAGACGAAAAGGCGGCCAATGCCCTCAAGGACCTGCTGGTAAGGGATGATTACAACGTGAAGGTCGCGAAGAATGGAGATATTGTCCCGCTCAAGCATTACGTCAAGCTTCCGGCATACACTGAAATTGAAATCGAAAAGGTGGATGTGGAGAAGGGAATCGAATCCCTGAGGAAGAAGGAAGCACTTATGAAGCTCATAAGCACCATGGATTTTGAAAACGCTTCAGACCTGGACATAATCAGGGGAGTCGAGGAAGTGCTCTCCCGCAGACAGAAGTCTGGAGGCTGATATGCAGACAGTAAAAATAACCATTTAGCTTGTTTATGGATGGATTAAGGTTTATAATTGTTAACGTAGTCATTATGCACCGGCATCATCATATTCATGTCAGTGCATAATCGCACGCACATTTTTATCCAACCTATGCAATGCAGGCAACTGCACCAAATGAAATCTTTAGGCCGGATTTCAAATATGTTTAAGGGAGAGGTTACAAACATGAGAAAAATGAAAACCATGGATGGAAACACCGCTGCGGCGCACATTTCGTACGCTTTCACAGATGTAGCGGCGATATTTCCAATCACACCATCATCCACTATGGCTGAGAGTGTGGACGAATGGGCATCAAAGGGACTGAAGAACATTTTCGGTCAGACTGTAAAGGTCACTGAGATGCAGTCTGAGGCGGGAGCCGCAGGCGCAGTTCACGGATCACTGCAGGGCGGTGCTCTGACCACAACCTATACAGCATCACAGGGGCTTCTGCTCATGCTTCCAAACATGTACAAGATTGCCGGAGAACTCCTGCCTGGAGTATTCCATGTAAGTGCCAGAGCACTTGCGGCACATGCGCTTTCAATATTCGGTGACCATCAGGACGTAATGGCAGCAAGGCAGACCGGTTTCGCCATGCTTGCTGAGTCAAATGTCCAGGAGGTCATGGACCTTGCCGGAGTTGCACATCTTGCAGCTATCAAGGGAAGAGTCCCATTCCTCAACTTCTTCGACGGATTCAGGACATCAGCTGAAGTCCAGAAGGTCGAAGTCATAGAGTATGACGAACTTGAGGCATTGCTTGACAAGGATGCTGTCGCAGCATTCAGGGCAAACTCACTCAACTCAGAAAGACCTGTGACCAGAGGAACAGCTCAGAATCCGGACATATACTTCCAGGGAAGGGAAGCTGCGAACAGGTTCTATGAAGCGATTCCAGAGATAGTCGAAGGCTACATGGAGGAGATCAACAAGCTTAC
This sequence comes from Youngiibacter fragilis 232.1, assembly GCF_000495435.3. GTDB lineage: Bacteria > Bacillota > Clostridia > Clostridiales > Clostridiaceae > Youngiibacter > Youngiibacter fragilis. Next base: position 45,710 of record NZ_AXUN02000205.1, read on the forward strand.
AGGAAGAAACTACCAGCTTTTCAACTACTATGGAGCTGAAGACGCTGAGCATGTGATCATAGCGATGGGTTCGGTATGCGATACCGCTTCCGAAGTTATCGACTACCTGACAGCAAAGGGCGAAAAGGTAGGTCTCGTGAACGTGCATCTTTACAGACCGTTCTCAACAAAGGCCTTCATGAACGCAATCCCCAAGACAGTAAAGAAGATTGCAGTCCTTGACAGGACAAAGGAACCCGGATCTGCCGGAGAGCCTCTGTACCAGGATGTAAGGAATGCATTCTATGAAGTTGAAGACAGACCTGTCATCGTTGGCGGAAGATACGGACTTGGTTCAAAGGATGTTACTCCAGACCAGATATTCGCCGTATACGCGAACCTTAAGTTCAACGAAGTCAAGAACGGATTCACGATAGGAATAGAGGATGATGTGACATTCACAAGCCTTGCCAAGCATGAGCCGATAAATACGTCAGCACCGGGAACCATCCAGTGCAAGTTCTGGGGACTTGGTTCAGACGGAACAGTCGGAGCAAACAAGTCAGCCATAAAGATCATAGGCGACAGCACAGACATGTATGCACAGGGATACTTCTCATATGACTCAAAGAAGTCAGGCGGAATAACAGTCTCACACCTGAGATTCGGAAAAGAGAAGATAAGGAGCCCGTACCTCATACAGAACGCGGACTTCGTGGCATGCCACAACCCATCGTATGTGGACAAGTATGACGTGCTTTCAGGACTCAAGGTTGGCGGAACATTCCTTCTCAACAGCCCATGGTCCGTTGAAGAGCTTGAAACAAGGCTTCCTGCGAAGATGAAGAACTACATCGCAAAGAAGGATATCAAGTTCTACATCCTAGATGCACAGCACATAGCTTCAGAGATCGGACTCGGGACCAGGATCAACATGATCATGCAGTCGGCATTTTTCAAGCTTGCCAACATAATCCCTGTTGAGGATGCGGTCAAGCAGCTGAAGGAAGCCGTATACAAGTCATACGGCAAGAAGGGCGAGAAGATCGTCGCAATGAACAACGAAGCCATAGACAGGGGTGTAAACGCACTTGTCAAGGTAGAGGTTCCTGCATCATGGGCTGAGGCAGCTGATGCCAAGGCAGATGAGAAGGCAGTACCTGAATTCATAGAGAAGCTTCTCCAGCCGATCAATGCACAGGAAGGCGACAAGCTGCCTGTATCAGCATTCCTCGGAAGAGAAGACGGAACATTCCCGATGGGAACATCAGCCTTCGAGAAGAGGGGAATAGCAGTCAACGTTCCTGAGTGGCAGATAGACAACTGCATACAGTGCAACCAGTGCTCGTATGTATGTCCTCACGCTGTAATCAGACCGTTCCTCCTGGACCAGGCTGAGATAGAGAAGGCTCCGGAAGGATTCGCGACAAAGAAGGCAATCGGCGGCAAGGCATTCGCAGACTACGGATACAAGATACAGGTATCAGTGCTTGACTGCACAGGCTGCGGAAACTGCGCACAGATCTGCCCGGCACCTAACAAGGCACTCGTGATGAAGCCGATCGAGACTCAGATGCATGAGCTTACAAACTGGGATTATGCACTTGAAGTAACTCCAAAGGCTAATCCTATGAGCAAGCACACACTGAAGGGCAGCCAGTTCGAACAGCCGCTGCTCGAGTTCTCAGGAGCATGCGCAGGCTGTGGTGAGACGCCATACGCCAAGCTCATCACCCAGCTCTTCGGAGACAGGATGATGATAGCGAATGCAACAGGATGCTCATCCATATGGGGAGCTTCAGCACCAGCTACAGTCTACACTACAAACCATCTCGGACAGGGTCCTGCATGGGCTAACTCACTCTTCGAGGACAATGCCGAATTCGGACTTGGAATTTACCTTGGCCACAACGCACAGAGGGCAAAGCTTCTTCCTCTTGCTGAATCACTTCTTGCAGAAGAGTCAGCATCGGCAGAGCTTAAGGCAGCGCTCCAGAATTTCGCAGACAACTTCACGAGCGGTGAAGGTTCAAAGGCGGCAAGGGCAGCACTTCTTCCTGTACTCAAGGAAGCTGCTGACAAGTTCCCGGCAGCCAAGGAGCTCTACGAGAACAAGGACTACATGACAAAGAAGAGCCAGTGGATATTCGGTGGAGACGGATGGGCATATGACATCGGATACGGCGGACTTGACCATGTTCTTGCAACAGGCGAGGACATCAACGTGTTCGTATTCGATACTGAAGTCTACTCCAACACAGGCGGACAGTCATCCAAGTCCACACCTACAGCAGCTATCGCCAAGTTCGCTGCATCAGGAAAGAGGACCAAGAAGAAAGACCTCGGAATGATGGCAATGAGCTATGGATACGTATATGTGGCACAGGTTGGTATGGGAGCTGACAAGAACCAGCTCATGAAGGCCCTTACAGAGGCTGAAGCATACGACGGCCCGTCACTCATCATCGGATATGCTCCGTGCATCAACCAGGGACTGAAGCTTGGAATGGGCTTCAGCCAGGAGCAGACCAAGAGAGCGGTAGAGTCAGGATACTGGTCGCTCTACAGGTACAACCCGCTTCTCAAGGAAGAGGGAAAGAACCCGTTCACTTTGGATTCAAAGGAGCCTACAAGGAGCTTCAGGGAATTCATAGAGAGCGAAGTAAGGTACTCCTCACTCAAGCAGGCTTATCCGGATGTCGCAGAAGCCCTGTTCGAAAAGACAGAGAAGGACGCGAAGGAAAGACTGGAAGGCTACAAGAGGCTTGCAGCTCAGGTTTACTAGAAAAATCAAAGGGATCGCCAGATTGGCGATCCCTTTTGCATTCAAAGTATCCATTTGCAGTAATGGTTTATGATCATTTTCAGCCGGTGAATTCACTGACCCTGTCAAAATGCCTTCCAACCTCTTTCGCGCTATGGGCGTCAGACCCTGTGACAACCGGTATTCCCAAATTGACTGCCTTCCTGATGATATCCTGGGATGGATATGGTTCACCGCAATACTCCTTGTCATATCCTGATGTGTTGATGTCAAGTGAATATCCGTTCTCCTTTACAATTGAAAGTATCCTGTCAATGTCCAGGTCCAGTCTTTTCCCGTGGAACCCTTTGAACTTCTTTATGAGGTCAAGGTGTCCTATCCTCTTTGGAGTGAGGTTTCCATAAGGTTTTGAAAGAGCCTTGATAAGGGTCTCCTCATAGGCTTTGCCGATAGCTTCAAAGCCCGTCTCCTCAGCCTTTTCAACAAAGGATCCGGGAGAATAGTCGACACAGAAATACTTGCCGTCAAGCAGCACGAAATGTACGCTGATTATGGAATAAGGGATTGTCTCAGGATGAAGTCCCAGAAACTCCATGGTTTCCTTCTCCATTCCTTCAATGTAATCTATCTCGAAGCCTGCGTTTATTATGATTTTTCCTACGTACCTTTCCTTGAGAAGGGATATCTCCTTAAGGTACAGGTCAACATCCTCAATTGACATGGCACTGTCCTTTGCAGGAACAGTGTCATCGATCGGCAGGGGAGCATGCTCTGTGAAGGCTATCTCGTCAAGGTTCTTCGAGATGGATGCCAGTACGTATTCCTCTGCCTTGTCCCTCGAGGCATGGGGGCAGTAATCTGTGTGCATATGCATGTCTTTCACGAATAAAGCCTCCTTTGTTTGCATTAATATTCACATCTATGTTACTATATATTATCATACAGAGGAAGGACAATTACAGGCTGACGGTACATCCTGCCTTGTCCTCAGATTGGATGGGAGTGATTTCTTGAACAGGATAACTATGAATGACACAATTCTCAAGACCAAGAAGCAGGAAATGGATTTTCTGAGGTTCATGGCCAAGCTTGGCTATGACCTTGTGGACCTCAATGTGGTGGAGACCTTCAATTGGGGAAGCATCACCCTTGATGACCAGAAGATGATGGACAAGAGGCATTCCTGGACCGACGGCGGTGTGCTCCATGCGCTTCGAAGCGACTGGACGAATTCCATCGTAAGGTACAGGAAGCAGTACGAGCTTGAGGCGGAGAAGATAGCCTATGCCGGGATGGTATACAAGAAATCCGGGACGATCCACCAAATGGGAGTCGAGACCTTCACTTCAGATATATCCGCGCAGCAGGAGGTCCTTTCGGATGTCCTTGCATTCATGAAGGAGCATCTGAAGAAGAACATATCCATAGCGGTCATCTCCCACAACAAGCTCCTGAAGAAGCTCCTAACGAAGGACCAGATGGAGGACCCGATGATCCACAGGCTTGTTTCTGAAAGGAACAGGGATGCGCTCTCACATGCGCTGTCAAAGGACCATCCTGTCATCGGACTTATGGAGGTAAGGCCTGAGGACCAGCTCGAATACATTGCGGGAAGGTTTCCTGAGCTTGCACAGGAGATTGAGGACCTCAAGGTATGGGAGGACAAGCTAAGGAAGCTTTCAATCGAGAACGTATATATAGACACCCTTGTAATGCCGAGACAATCGTATTACCGGGGAATATTCATACAGCTCTATCAAAAGAACGAGACTGAGCCGCAGGCTTCAGGAGGGCAGTACACAAGCTCTTCAAAGGCATTCGGAATGGGGATCAACGGTTAGGAGGAACAAATGATTACAATAGCGCTGTCAAAGGGAAGACAGTACACTGATTTCATAAGCTACATCAAGGAGAGGGGAATAACCGAATGGGTAGATGCCCTCTCAAAGGTCACCAGGGAGCTGGTGGTGGAGGCAGGGGACGTGCGTTTCCTTCTCGTCAAGGGGGATGATGTCCCTACTTATGTTGCGGAAGGGATAGCTGAGCTTGGCATAACAGGCAGTGACATACTCATGGAGACCGAGACAGGCGTCAACAGCCTCATGGACCTTCCGTTCGGCTACTGCCACTTCACCATTGCAAGTACTGAGGCCAAAAAGAAGTATGACGTCATAGCCACGAAGTATGTGAATTATACGAGAAGGTACTTCGACTCGATAATGCAGCCTGTAAAGATCATACCCCTCAAGGGTTCTGTCGAGCTCGCTGCAGTGATCGGAATGGCCGATGCCATAGTGGACATCGTGCAGTCGGGGGATACCCTGAAAAAGAACGGACTCAAGGAAAGGGTGACCCTGGACAAGATAAACGCGAGGCTCATATCCAACAAGCACGCTTACTTCATCAAATACGATGAGATCCAGGGAATCATAGAGCGGTTGAAGGTGAAATGATGATCAGTGCAGATGAATTCAGGAAGGCATACAAGGAAATGGATACCCTTGACTTCAGCAAGGCAGCCTCGGTGATGGACATCATCAGGGAAGTCAGGGAAAAGGGTGATGCCGCATTAAGGTCATACTCGCTGAAGTTTGACGGAGTCGAAACCAGCGAGCTTGAAGTTCCCGCGTCCGAAATGGAGAATGCCTGGAACGGGCTTGATGAGGAGCTTAAGGCTGCCCTTCTTCTCTCGAAGGGAAACATCGAGAAATACCAGAAGACCATAATGTGGAAGCAGATGGAAAAGTCGGAGCTTTACCAGAAGGTCCATGCGCTGAGGCGTGTCGGGATTTACGTTCCGGGCGGAAAGGCAAGCTATCCTTCGACGGTCCTCATGACTGCAGTCCTTGCAAGGGTGGCTGGTGTTGAGGAGATAGTGGTTGTCACACCACCGCAGAAGGATGGAATCAACCGGGCTACGCTTGCAGCATGCTACATCTCTGGAGTGGACAGGGTCTTCCAGACCGGCGGAGCCCAGGCTGTCGCAGCGCTTGCATACGGCACCGAGACAATACCGAGGGTAGACAAGATAGTGGGACCCGGCAACCAGTACGTTGCCCTAGCAAAGAAGCTTGTATATGGTGATGTTGGAATAGATTCCATAGCAGGACCTTCAGAGATAGTCATAGTCGCTGACCATACCGCAAACAAGGAGTGGGTGGCTCTGGACATACTTGCCCAGGCCGAGCATGACGAGATGGCGAGGACCTTCCTCATAAGCTCCGATGAAAAGGTGTTGTCTGACATCGAAGAGGAGCTCATGAAGCAGAAGCTTCTTCAGCCAAGGATAAATGTAATTGAAGAAAGCCTTGCCAATAACCATTATGCAATCCTTACATCAGACAGGGCTGAGAGCATAGGTATCGTCAACCTGATTGCCGGTGAACATGTTTCCATACAGACAGCCGATGCCGAAGACTATGTGGATAATGTAAGGACTGCAGGAGCGATCTTCATAGGGGAGTACTCGCCTGAAGCTATCGGGGACTACTCCGCAGGTCCGAGCCATGTGCTTCCGACTTCAGGGAATGCAAGGTTTGCCAGCGGGCTCTCTGTGAACGACTTCCTCAGGACAAACTCAGTGATCGCACTGAGCAGGGGGACATTCATGGAATGCGCAGCTACAGCGGTTGCCATAGCGAACGAGGAGTCTCTTGCTGCGCACAGGGATTCAGTATCCAAAAGGATGGGGGGAAGAGCATGATAAGGATAAACAAGAATGAAAGCCCCGTTCCGTCGCTTTCAGAGGAGAAGATCAGGGAGATCATACAGGAGACACCGTTCTTCCGGTATCCCGCAGAGGAGCACGACAGGTTCGTTGAAGCATACGCCAAGTTCCATCATCTGGACCCTAAGTGCATAGCGATTGCCAACGGGTCCGACGAGTGGATACAGAAGTTCATGATACTTCTCGGAGAAGGTCCGATGATGACGCTGGACCCGGATTTCTCGATGTACGAGGGTTACGCCAGGCAGCTGAAGAGACCTGTCATCAAGGTCCCATGCAACGATGACTTCACATTCGACGAGGAGAGGACAGTTCAGGCAATAAGGGAGCACAAGCCTTCCTTCTTCATCTTTTCACAGCCCAACAACCCTACAGGGGCTATGCACAGCGATTCGTTCGTGGAGGCAATCGCCGCTGCAGTAACTGAAGCAGGCGGTTACCTGGTGGTGGATGAGGCATACCTGGAGTTTTCAAGCAGGAGCTACGAAAAGCCGACCGGTGACAATGTCATTGTAATAAGGACCCTGTCCAAGATATACGGGCTTGCAGGACTGAGGATTGGCGTGGCGGTATCGACGAGGAACACCATCGAGATGCTGAACTCCATAGCCCACCCGTACCCAGTGAATTCACTTTCACTGAATATCGGGACCTACCTACTTACCCACGAGGACGACCTTAGGGCATTCTTCAGCAGGCAGAGGGCCCTTTCTGACAAACTGAAGGAGATCTTCAGTGAAACTGTCTCCGATGTCATTGAAGTGCTTCCAAGCGAGACCAACTTCGTGTTCACATACGGCAAGAACGCTCCTTCACTTGGTGAATACATCATGGAGAAGGGATTCCTGCCAAGGCTCTATAAGGATGATCGTCTAAAGGACGTCGTAAGATATTCCATAGCAGAAGAAAAGGACCTTGAAAGGCTTCATGAGGTCCTTAAGGAATGGAGGGCAAAGCTTTGATATTCAAGAAGATTAGGGAGACCAGCGAAACTAAGATAAGCATATCGATAGAGAAGGGAATAGGACCGTCGAGCATAGACACAGGTGTCGGGTTCCTTGACCACATGCTCGACCTTTTCGCATTCCACGGCCACTTTATCCTGAACTGCACAGTTGACGGCGATGTGACCGTGGATGACCACCATACCGTTGAGGATGTTGGTATAGTCCTTGGCCAGCTCCTTTCCGAGATGTCGGCTGACAAGGCCGGGATAACAAGATACGGGCATGCATACGTGCCCATGGACGAGACCCTGTCAAGGACCGTAACGGATGTCAGCGGAAGGCCCTACCTTTCGTTCGGCGCCAGGTTCTCGACTGAAAAGGTAGGGACCTTTGACACTGAGCTGGTGGAGGAATTCTTCAGGGCTCTTGTCATCAATGCCAGGTATACCGTGCACATCGACCTCATAAGGGGAGGAAATTCGCATCATGAGATCGAGTCCATATTCAAGTCCTTTGCCCAGAGCGTAAGGATCGCACTTTCTCCGTCCCAGTCGGGCAGGGTGCCCTCATCAAAGGGAGTGCTCTAGATGGTCGCATTGGTTGACTACGGTCTCGGCAACATACAGAACCTCAAGAATGCGCTGAAATACCTGGGATATGATGTCGTGCTGACAAAGGACCCGGAGGTACTTGCAGCGGCTTCACATGTCATACTTCCCGGTGTAGGCCACTTCAAGGCTGCTATGGACAGGCTCAGGGAGGAAGGCCTCATACCTGTGCTTGATGAGCTCAGAAGGTCGAAGCCCTTCATAGGGATCTGCCTTGGCATGCAGCTTCTCTTTTCCCACAGCGAGGAAGGTGATGTTGACGGACTCAGCTACCTTCCAGGAAAAGTGGAGCTCATAAGGAGCGACCTTCCCGTACCTCACCTTGGATGGAATACACTGGTAACAAAGGATGGCAGCCTCGAGGAGGATGTCTATTTCATCCACTCATATAAGGTTGCCACCGATGAGAACGTGGTGGCCTGGGCAGACTATGGCCAGAGGATAACAGCTATAGTCCAGAAGGGCTCCCTCATAGGGATACAGTTCCATCCGGAAAAGAGCGGCTATGCAGGACTTGCAATACTCGACAAGGCATTGAAAGGAGGATTCCTATGATTGAAATCTGGCCTGCCATAGACCTGATTGAAAACAAAAGCGTGCGGCTGACTGAAGGCGACTACGGAACAAGCACTGAGATGGAGAGGACGCCTGAAGAGGCCATAGCCTTCTACTCAGGCTTCAGCATGGTCAAGAGGATACATATCGTAGACCTTATGGGTGCCCTGAAGAAGGGTCCTGAGGAATCCGAGTTCATAAGAGGTCTCATAAGGAACTGCCCGCTGCCTGTTGAAATAGGCGGAGGCATACGTTCAAGGGAGATCATTGAGTCATACCTTGAAGCCGGAGCTTCATATCTCATTGTCGGTACAAGGGGGCTTAAGGATCCGGAGTGGCTCGCTGAAATGGCCAATGCCTTTCCGGGGAAAATATACCTGGGCCTTGATGCCAGGGAAGAGATGGTCTCCGTGAACGGTTGGACCGAAGAGACTGGCGAGACAATATACGAGGTCGTAGAGCGTTCGAACAGCATACCCCTCGGAGGGATAATATTCACCGACATCTCAAAGGACGGCAGGATGGCGGGACCTAACTTCGAGCTTACCGCGAAGCTTTCAAAGCTCTCCGTCCACCCCGTAACCGCTTCAGGCGGGGTCAGGAGCATGGAGGACATAATGCGCCTCGATGCACTGGGAGTCCATGCTGCGATCGTAGGGAAAGCGGCAAACACCCCTGAGTTCTGGAGGGATGTAAAGTGATCAAGAAAAGGATAATACCCTGCCTCGACGTCAAGGACGGCGTAGTGGTAAAGGGGATACAGTTCAAGGGACTAAGGGAGGTCGGCGATCCCGTGGCCATGGCCAGAAGGTACAACGACCTTGGCGCTGACGAGCTTGTGTTCCTTGACATATCTGCAACGGAAACTGGCCATGCGCTCATGGTAGACGTCATAAGAAGGACGGCAGAGCAGCTCTTCATTCCCATGACCGTGGGAGGCGGGCTGAAATCCGTTGAAGACATATCAAGGATGCTTAACGCCGGGGCTGACAAGGTGAGCCTCAATTCTGCGGCGCTCAGGGACCCTGACCTTGTAAGGAGGTCATCGGAGATGTTCGGTGCCCAGTGCACCTGCGTAGCGATAGACGCCAAGTGGGACGAGGAGAAGGGTGACTGGTTCTGCTATACCCATGGCGGGAAGAGACCTACCGAAATAAGGACCCTTGAGTGGGCAAAGCGTGTCGAGGAACTTGGAGCCGGAGAGCTCCTTGTGACAAGCATGGACTATGATGGAATGAAGCAGGGCTTCGACCACAGGCTTCTAAGGAAGCTCATGTCAATCGTGAACATACCTATAATAGCCTCCGGAGGAGGAGGGAACGCCAGGCATTTCGTTGACCTTTTCAAGGAGACCGATGTCTCTGCAGGACTTGCAGCATCAATTTTCCACGACGAACAGGTGAGCATATCCGAGGTCAAGGAAGCCTGCGCAAAGGAAGGGGTTGCAATAAGGAATGTCTGATTACAGCGAACTGAAGCCTGATTTCAACAAAGGGCTTCTTACAGCGGTGCTTCAGCACCATACCAACAAGAACGTGCTGATGGTGGGCTACATGGACGAGGAGGCCTTCAGGCGCACTTGTGCCGAGGGTGTCGTATGGTTCTTCTCAAGGAGCAAGGGAAGGCTCTGGATGAAGGGCGAATCAAGCGGACATGTGCAGACAGTAAAGGATATGTACCTTGACTGCGACAGCGATGCGCTCCTTGTGCAGGTTGACCCCCAGGGACCGACCTGCCACAGGAACACTGAAAGCTGCTTTGACCTTGATGTCTCATTCACGCTCAGGGACCTTGAGGATACAGTAAGGGAAAGGGCCGAGAATCCTGAAGAGGGCTCCTACACCAACTACCTCCTTACAGCAGGGACTGACAAGATAGCAAAGAAGTTCGGCGAAGAAAGCTTCGAGGCTGTGATCGCTGCGAAGAACAGCGATAAAGAAGAGCTGGCAAACGAAGCCGCAGACGTACTTTACCATCTGTCGGTGCTCCTCTATGAGAGGGGAGTCAGCATCAGCGATGTTGAAAAGGTGCTCCATGCAAGGCACATGAAAAAGAAGAACTTCAAGGGAACTCGCCGAGATGTTGAGGAATATTGACATTATGGCATCCGGATGGATAACAAGAGGTATCCGTCTGGATGCCTTTTGTTGCGTTTGTGTTAATTCTTGCAGGAATCCTTCCATAACCAAAGTCATATCGATATAATTAGATTTGAGAATCGAAACATGGAGGGAAACATATGAGGATACTTATAATCGGGGCGGTGGCAGGAGGAACTTCCGCTGCTGCAAAGGCAAGAAGAAACAGCGAGGATGCTGAGATCATAATATTCGATAAGGACAGTGACATTTCCTATTCAGGCTGCGGCCTCCCTTACTACATCGGAGGAGAAGTGGAGAAGAGGAGCGAGCTCGTCCCAAGGGATGCTGCCTTCTTCAGGGACAAGTACAATGTCGATGTGAGGACCTCGCATGAGGTGCTGGCAATAGATCCGACCAGGAAATCCCTTAGTGTAAGGGACCTCACTGACGGAAGGGAATATGAGGAATCTTATGACAAGCTCATCATAGCTACCGGAGCCAGGCCTTTCGTACCTCAGATGGAGGGGATATCCCTGGACGGTGTCTTCACGTTGAGGAATGTCAAGAGCGCAGACAGGATAAGGGAATTCCTCAGGTCGAGGTCCCCGAAAAGGGCTGTGATCGTGGGAACCGGCTTCATCGGGCTTGAGTTATGCGAGGTGCTGGTGAAGAATGGTCTTGAAGTCCATATGGTCGAGAAGCTTCCTCAGGTCACACCGGGGCTCGACAGCGACATGTCAAACTATCTCAGGGACTACCTTGAAAAGAAAGGTGTAATCCTTCACCTCGGGACCTCTGCAGCTGCCATTCAGGGAGATGGGACCGTATCGGGGGTTACGCTTGAATCCGGTGAAACCCTTCAGGCGGACATGGTGATACTTGCAATAGGGGTAAGACCTGAGACCACACTTGCAAGGAATTGCGGAATCGAAACCGGACAGTCCGGGGCGATACGCACTGGCAGGTCCATGAAAACAAGCATAAATGACATATATGCCTGCGGTGACTGCGCAGAGAGCTTCAGCGTCATCACAGGGAAGCCTGTATACAGGCCGCTCGGATCCACAGCAAACAAGACCGGAAGGATTGCTGGAAACTCGATCTTCAATGACAGCCTTGAATTCAGGGGAGTACTTGGAACCGGAATCTTCAGGGTGTTTGACATGACTGTTGGCCAGACCGGGCTTACAGAGAGGGAGGCTCTTCAGGAAGGCTGCGACATCGAAGTGTCACACAACATAAAGCCTGACAGGCCCACGTATTATGGCGGTAAGGAAATGGTCATAAAGTCCATTGCTGACAGGAAGACAGGAAAGCTCCTCGGTGTCCAGATAGTCGGATACGGCGGAGTTGACAAGAGGATCGATGTTTTCGCTACTGCAATTTCCTTCGGTGCAAGGGCTGAAGACCTCTTCCACCTTGACCTTGCGTATGCTCCTCCGTTCTCCACAACCAAGGACCCCGTGATGTACACAGGGATGATCCTTGACAATGCGATAAACGGAGGCAGGAGTATCGCCGACCCGAGGCTAATCGGAAGCGGAACCTATGATGGCGAGGAGGTGCAGATAATCGATGCGAGAGCAGAGAGCCAGTACCAGGAAGGTCATGTTGAAGGAGCCGTAAGCATGCCGCACGAGACCGTAAGGGGAAAGCTCGAGGGCCTTGACAGGGAAAAGCCCGTAATAGCATACTGCAACAAGGGCACTACCGGAAATGCCGTCCAGAACATACTCCTGAATAGCGGTTTCAAAATGGTGTACAACATCTCAGGCGGAAATACGAACTACAGGACCCAGAAGAAGAAAAGGGACTAGAATATTGAAAATGCCGTGGAAAACGGTAGTGTATTTTAATTTGAGTTTATAAATGACTTAAGATATTAACAAGAGTGAGAATATGAACAGGACAATAGAGCTGAGACATGCTCAGGCACCATATCGAAAATCGATTCTCTGGATTTACAATACGCGCATTCCAAATAGACTGTAAACTTA
>NZ_AXUN02000204.1 GCF_000495435.3 Youngiibacter fragilis 232.1
CTACTAATTATAAAGCATAACCAAGCATAACACAATAATATTAAAAAAATTGGCATTAAAAAAACCGGAAAGCATTCGTATAACTACTTCCCGGGTCACATGAACTTGTATTTAAATTTTCCTGATGGATCTATACTGTAAAAGTCAGGTTATAGCACGATTTGAGCCCGAACGACATAAAAGCATTGATGCCACGTGTTCCCTGCACCCCTGCAAGGCACCAGAAATGAATTCCTTGTTTTCCGAATACATGACCTGTAAGCAGGCATATGGATATCATGGAATTCCGTCATCCAGCAAGGGCATTCATTGAGAGGCAAATTGTTCCTGATACTGCAAGCATTCTTCAATCATCAGTTAGCAGCTGCAGTGAGGACGCTGCCTTTTTTAGGCTGATGCATGAGGAACCGAATGCACTTGATGGCTTCAAGTCATAACTCAGAAAACTCATTAAGTGCTTATAGTAAAAGAAAGAAGATCTGGATGAAAAGGTAATCCGCAATGGCGAGTAGGTGGTCTTGAAAGCCACTGAGACGGGACTTGGTACCTGCTGGGTGGTAAGCACGTACAGCAAGAAGAACTGTGAGTATGAATTGAAGTATAACGGGAAGCTGGTCAGTATTATCATATCAGCCTATCCAGATACGCACGTGTTCCCCATTCAAGAAAATCAGTCTATGATCTGAGTATGGTTTCCGCAAGGGCTTGGAGGCCGCACAGCTTCAGCCGAAGAAATTTGTGTTTGCCCTTTACGGCAACTCTGTATCAGCAAAGTCAGGTATGCAATTGGGTACCAGGATCGACCTTTGGATCGCAAAATACCATATTGATTTGTGACTCATATCACAGACTGGAAATGGGCAGATTAGTCAGCTCAAAGGATCCAATGTCCCTTTATGTGGGATTAAGATATCCAAAAAGAAGTGACGTGCAATAAACCAGAAAAATGGGCATATTAAAACCGGACCCTGATAAAGAGTCCGGTTTTAATATGCTACTGCTCAATTACCTTGCTGAAATCAACTTTCAGGTACTCATTATCATCAAGCAGTATATGCCCTGATTCGTAGGTCTTGTCATCAACCGTAAGCATTACCCTTGTCTCACCATAGAAGTCTCCGAAGGTGTTTGCTACACTCTGCAGTATCATGGCTTCAAACTCAGATCCCGCATTCATCTCTGTGACGAATTCCTTCGATAGGTCTATGTATACCATGCCGTCGTCATTAAGGTACAAACTGTTGATCCTGGTGTTAGCGCTCAATATGTTCGAGTTCTTTTCTGTTCCGACTGCCTTGTATACGTCCTGGAGGATGATCCTCGTTATGCTGTTTGTCTTGAATGTGACTTCCTTGTTTACCCTCAGAAGCTTCGCATCAACATTTGTTACGTAGAAGGTCATGAGCCTTGAATACGGCTTGTTCTTCGTGACTGTCTTGAGGCTTGATGAAACCTCGTCAGTTCCCGGATTGAATACAGTCTTCACAAGCCCTATGCCCTTCGCATAATAGTTAATCGTGTCTCCTGTTGCTCCATCAATCGTTACCTCAACTGCCTTGTATTCACCATATGGCACCTTAACCGATACATCCACCCCGGTGATGGTGCTCACTCTTCCATCCGGCAGTGTCCATGTCGTCCCCTTCTCTATTGGCGCCTTAAGCAGTATCTCCGGCTTACCTGAATCCTTCTTCAGGAAACTCTCCCTGAAGTATGTCTCTGCCCTTGAGAACACTATGCTTATCTCATTTTCATCAGCTTTGATCACCTTCACTATTTCAGTTCCGCCGTTGTTATCCCTTATCTGTATCCTGTCACCATCAATATAGTCTACGGTTCTTGTAAATGTCGCGTACTCGTTGCCCATTCCTTCAAATATGTATTCCACATCGCCTTCAAACGGGAAGTAGTCCTTTACTGAAACCGCCTCAGGTGTTTCCGGAGTGGATGGTAAGGATGGCGTCGTTGGTGTCACAGGAGTTGTCGGAGCTGTGGTAGGCGTTGCAGGCTTTGCGCCGCAAGCGAACAGCAGCATAAGGGCTGTAACCATTCCCATTGTACTTATAATCTTCTTCATTCTTCAGCACCCCTTTTATAGGTCCTTTTCTTTACCATAGAAATATCATGGCCTTGTTATGATTCAATTATAGAACATGGATACTTGTGAAGGTTACTAACAGTTAACAATTCGGTTCTATTTTCATTGCAATTTAATAGGCCGCCTTTTCAGGCGGCCAAAGGAAGCTAGTTATGTCAGGTCCTCTTTCTCCTCATCAGGAGCACTCCACCGATTATCGCCAACGCTCCAAGAGCATACAGCAGCTCGCTTGGAATACCTCCGGTCTGAGGAAGCTCCTCCTCTTCAGTGTTTGGAATCTCAACGTTGAACACAAGCCCAACCCTGTCAATCTTTATTGCATAAGTCTGGGTCGTAAGCACGTAGCCTTCAGGTGCAAGTATCTCTGAGATGATGTACTCGCCTACCGGAAGCACTGCCTTTACCAGCCCGTCTGCGCCGCTTGTGCCTTCAAATACCACAGTTCCCGCCTTGTCCTTGATCACAATTTTTGCTCCTGCAAGGACTGCCTTGGTCACAGAGTCTATCTTCTTGATGGTTATGTCTCCCATGATCTTTACGTTGACGACCGTTGAAGGTGTTGGTATCACTGTCTTACCCTGCTCAGTGATCGCCACAGGAATTACAACGCTGCTCTTCTCATAACCTGCAGGTGCGCTTATCTCCTTGATGTTGTACTCTCCGAAGTCCACATCCTTGAACCATACAAGTCCGTCAGACAGGCTTGTTGCAGTCTTGATCGGTGCAGTGAACCCTGTATCAGACTTGCTGTAAAGCCCGAATACGGCTCCTGCAAGAGGCATGTGCTGATCGTCATGCTTGTAGAACTCAATGTCTCCCTTGATCCTTGTATTGGTCACCGTATAGCCTACAACCAGCTTATCATATCCTGGTACTGCAACCTCATCTACGCTGTAGGTATATGGATGTCCGTTGAAGTCTGTGACATCCATATTGTTCCATGTGTATTCCACAGTTCCATTAGGTATTGAAACAGGATCCCCAACCGGCATCACTTCTCCGCCTGAGATCTTCCTGTATAACTGAACCTGGATGCTTGGCTTGACCTCCGGTCCGCCAACCCAGATCTTCTGCAATGTTACATAGGTCTTTGGAGATACATATTCATTGGTGATCTCCATACCCTCTTCAGCCTTCACATAGTTCTCAGGTACTCCCATTTCCTTCACGAAGTAGGTGTATGGATGTCCATCCATGTCAGTTGTCGGCATATCCTTCCAGGTATATCCTGTCAATCCGCCTTCAAGCTTGACTTCAGGTCCTACCTTCATTGGCTCGCCTCCAGGAATGCTCCTGTAGAGCTGAAGCATGATATCAGGCTTCTCTTCCGGTCCGCCTATCCATGTCTTGGTTGCCATGATGTCTGTCAGAGGCGGCTCATAGGTATTTGTGACCTTAAGCCCGTCAAGTGACTTGACATAGTTCGCAGGTACTGAAGTCTCATCTACCGTGTAGATGTAGAGCTTGCCGTCTCCATCAGTCTTCGGCATATCCTTCCAGATATGGATAGTCTCTCCGTCATGGATGACTACGGGTTCGCCCACCGGCATCTTCTCACCACCATCAATTTGCCTGTAGAGCTGGAGCGAAATGTCAGGCCTTGGAACCGGTCCGCCTACCCATATCTTCATGCCCTCCACATCTATAAGCGGTGACTCATAGGTATTGGTTACGGTGAGTCCTGACTCTGCCTTGCTGTAGTTCTCAGGTACTCCGATCTCCTTTACAGTATAGGTGTACAAGTTGCCTACAGGGTCCGTCTTCGGCATATCCT
The DNA here is from genome assembly GCF_000495435.3 of Youngiibacter fragilis 232.1. GTDB lineage: Bacteria > Bacillota > Clostridia > Clostridiales > Clostridiaceae > Youngiibacter > Youngiibacter fragilis. The sequence goes on from NZ_AXUN02000204.1 coordinate 3,873, forward strand.
TCCAGGTTACCGTTGTGGTTCCATCAGGAAGGTCCTTAGGGTCTCCTACAGGCATCATCTCTCCGCCAGAAATGCTCCTGTACAGCTGGAAGGATACAGTAGGCCTTGGACTTGGTCCGCCTACCCATACCTTGGTAGCTGTAACATCAATCAGCGCTACCTTTATCTTATTGGTTATTGTTATCGAAGCATCAGGGAAATCACCTGTGAACACAACAACTCCGTCATTGGAAATTGTAACATCGTACAGGTCTCCGTAACCTGGCTCTGTTACCGTATAGGTACCCGGCTCAAGGTTCTCGATTACAATCGAGGATCCGCTTGTTACAGTCCTGTATATCGGAGGTGTTCCGTTGTTGCTTGTTACTACGATATTGAAATCCCTTGCCTCAGCAAGAGGAGCTCCGTTGGCATCAAGCAGCACCTTGTTGATCGTAAGGTCTCCCAGGTATATTATGTCGTTCCTCATCATGGACACTGTCTTGTTGGCATCATCCATCCTGAATTGAAGACTTGCACCTGGCCACTCAGCTGCATTGTCAGATAGCTGAGCCTTGAACTTAAGTGTAAAATCCTCAATAGTGATGAATTTTGCCGTATCCTCTATTTTCAGCGTGAATTTCAGATAGTCACCGGCAACAATAGGAGTTGAAATGCTGTAGCCTCCCACTATTTCTGCAGGCTCGCTCCCAGGAGTGAGATCATCAAGACCTTCATAAAGTACGAAATATCCCGCACGCTCATATCCTATTATCCCGCCATTCTTATAATCCAGATTTACATTGAACTCCGTTGGTGCACCATCATAGCTGTTGACTCCGAATTTCAAGTCCACCCAATCAAGCTCCATATAACCCTTGATTGCACCAGTTGTCCAATAACCGCCTGCCTTGTGCCAGCCCTCAAGCGTATATCCTGTGTTTGCAAGCGCTGATTTTGTCGCCACTAGTGAAAATACCATCATGAATGCAACTGAGAGCGATAGCAGCTTCTTGAAGAATCTGTTCATGGTTAGGCCTCCTTCCAAAGACTTTCATATATCAGTATGTGTAGCAAATACAAAAACCCTGAGCATGCTCAAGGTTCCCAGGCTTTTTCATGCCATATTGATTCGGGAACTCAAAGCCCGGTTCCTCGCCATTGAAATTATCGATTTCTGACGATATATTTAATATAATTAATATTTACATATATCTCTAAATCCATATTATCACTGTATTCTAACCTTTTCAATTTCAACAACGTGAACATATTATGCATTTTTTGTATTGTATCAACATATTTCGTACACTATATATCAATAATTTTATCAAATAATTACTAATTCTATAAATTAATATCAATCAATCAATTCCATCTATTCGACATTTTGCATTCCCTATACATAAATGCATTTAGAATGATATAATCTATTTAAATATCTATTTATTCTATAAATTTTTATCAATGTCCATCTCGGGGTATTTTAACCCTATCCAGGTATACGCATATACTTCCGAAAATCAAGAAGACGATATATAATTACCAGAAACAAGACGCATCCCAAACCTGGTTATGCACCAGGTATCCGGCTTCAGAATTCCCAACCCCCATTCTAATCACCGTCAGTCAGCCCGTGTGCAATAACGGCGTCTACGTCTTCAGAATCATCAGATTGCAATCACATTCATCTTCATCATACTCACCACTAATTTGGAAAAAAACCACCCCGGAAGATTAAACTTCCGGGGCAGCCGTGTCATTTGTTTAGCCTATTGTTCTCCTTTTACCTTTCATGAGGATCACTCCGCCAATTATGGCCATTGCACCCATGAGATACAGGAGTTCACTTGGGATTCCGCCTGTCTGTGGAAGTTCCTCTTCCTCAGTATTCGGGATCCTCACATCGAATGTCAGCCCGCTCTTGTTCACGTTGACGCTGTAGGTCTGGGTCGTAAGGATGTAGCCTTCCGGCGCCGCAACCTCGGAGATTATGTATTCTCCATATGGAAGCATTACCTTGAGCATGCCGTCCGCTCCGGTGGTACCCTCGAATACTACAGTACCAGCCTTGTCCTTGATTACAATCTTGGCACCCGCCAGCACTGCATCAGTTACAGAATCAACCTTTCTGAGCGTTATGTCTCCCATGATCTTTACATTGACCACGGTTGCAGGGGTCGGTACTACAGTAGCTCCCTGCATCGTCACAGCTACCGGTATCACAAGCTCACTCTTCTCATATCCGACCGGTGCACTTATTTCCTTTATCTTGTACTCACCGTACTCGACATCAGTGAACCTGACCAACCCATCAGCAAGGCTTGTAGCCGTCTTAAGAGGTGCTGCAAACATAGTGTCCGTTACAGCATATAGTCCGAATACCGCACCCGCCAGAGGCATATGCGCATCGTCATGCTTGTGGAATTCTATGTTGCCCTTTATTCTCGTGTTGCTGATCTCGAATCCCTCTACCACCTTCACATATCCGGCTACATCAGCTTCCTCTACACTGTAGATGTATGGCTTGCCGTCGTAGTCCGTGACATCAAGATTGTTCCAGGTGTATTCATTTGTTCCGCTAACCAGCGCCACAGGATCCCCAACCATCATCTTCTCACCATCTGCTACCTTCCTGTAAAGCTGGATGTAGATAGTCGGTCTTGGTTCAGGTCCGCCAACCCAGATCTTCTCAACAGTCACATAGGTCTTAGGTGATACATATTCATTTGTTACTTCCATGCCCTCTTCGATCTTCTCGTAGTTCTCTCCTGTCACTACCTCTTCTACATAGTATTCATATGGCACTCCATCAAAGTCTGTTAGAGGCACATCTTCCCATACATATTCCGTAGTTCCGTCTGTAAGTTCTACCGGTTCTCCAACCTTCTCAGGTTCACCATCCGGGATCATCCTCCAGAGCTGAAGCTCTATAGCAGGTCTCGGACTCGGCCCTCCCATCCAGATCTTTGTTCCCGTAACATCGGTAAGAGGTGAATTGTAGGTATTGGTTACCGTCATTCCATCTTCTGATTCTGTGTAGTTTTCCGGAGCCTTAACTTCCTTCACAGTGTAGATGTATGGTATTCCATCATTATTGAATTCCTCCACATCTTCCCACTTGTAGGTTGTCGTTCCATCCTTTATCGTTACCGGAGTTTCAACCGGAGCATCCATTCCGCCCTGGATCCTTCTGTAGAGCTGAAGCTCTATGTCAGGTCTCGGGCTCGGTCCTCCTGCCCAGACCTTCGTTCCAGTCACATCTATGAGAGGTGAATGATAGGTGTTAGTGACTTCCATTCCATCCAGCGCCTTGCTGTAATTCTCAGGTACCGCCACCTCATCCACTGTATACAGATAAGGTACCCCATCATCGTTGTACTGCGGAACACCCTCCCACTTGTAGGTAGTTGTTCCGTCCACAAGTTTTACAGGATCTCCTATCGGAACCTTGGCCTCTCCTGCTATCTGCCTGAAAAGCTGAAGTTCTATATCCGGTCTCGGGCTTGGCCCGCCTACCCAGATCTTTTCTCCAGTGACATCGATAAGCGGCGAGTTGTACCTGTTGGTTACTGTCATGCCTTCTTCTGACTTCGTGTAGTTAGTCGGTGTCCCGATTTCCTTTATGAAGTAAATGTAAGGCACTCCGTCATTGTTGAATTCCTCGATATCCTCCCACTTGTATGTGGTTGTTCCATCTTTGAGTGTTACAGGTTGTCCGACAGTCATTTCAGGTCCTGCCACGATCTTCCTGTACAGCTGAAGCTCTATGTCAGGTCTTGGACTCGGTCCACCTACCCAGATCTTTGTTCCTGTAACATCTATGAGCGGCGAATGATAGGTGTTTGTTACAGTCAGTCCGCTTTCAACCTTTGAATAGTTGAGAGGTGTACCCACTTCCTTGATAGTGTATATGTACGGAATACCATCACCATCGAACTCCTCGACATCCTCCCACTTGTAGGATGTTGTCCCATCCTTTATGGTTATCGGACTTCTCACCGGAGCATCCACACCACCCTGGATCCTTCTGTAAAGCTGAAGCTCTATGTCAGGTCTCGGGCTTGGTCCGCCTACCCAGATCTTTGTTCCAGACACATCTATGAGAGGTGAATGATAGGTATTCGTTACGGTAAGTCCCGTTTCACCCTTGGTGTAGTTGAGTGGAGTTCCTACCTCCTTCACACTGTAGGTATACGGATTTCCATCACCATCAGTGGTCGGAAGCTGAAGCCACGTGACCTCGAGAACCCCGTTGACAAGGTCCTTCGGACTCTCAACAGGAACAGCTTCACCTCCGAGCACACTTCTGTATAACTGGAAGGTTACCGTTGGTCTTGGCGATGCACCGCCTACCCAGACCTTAATTGCCTTAACATCTACCTTTGGCGATACATATGTATTTGTTACTGTCAGTCCACTTTCATCCTTGGTGTAGTTGGCCGGTGTGCCGACTTCCTTGACACTGTACGTATACTCATTGCCATCCCCGTCAGTCAGCGGAAGCTGGCTCCAGGTCACCTGCAGAGTTCCATCCACAAGATCCTTAGGAGCTTCCACAGGAACTGCCGCTCCACCAAGCACACTTCTGTATAGCTGGAAGGTTATCGTCGGCCTCGGGCTAGGCCCGCCAACCCAAACCTTGGCAGCTGTTATGTCACGCTTAGGCGGGACATAGGTATTCGTTACTGTCAATCCATCTTCACTCTTGCTGTAGTTAGCAGGTGTCCCAACCTCCTGCACCGTGTAGGTATACGGATTGCCATCATTATCTGTCTCAGGCACATTGTTCCAGGTTACCTGCAATACCCCGTTCACAAGATCCTTTGGAGCTTCTACAGGAACAGCTGCTCCACCGAGCACGCTTCTGTATAACTGGAAGGTTACTGTAGGTCTTGGAGTCGGTCCTCCAACCCAGATCTTATTGGCAGTAATGTCAGTCTTTGGCGGTACATAGGTATTTGTCACTGTAAGTCCAACCTCAGACTTTGTGTAGTTCGCAGGAGTTCCAACTTCCCTTACAGTATATGTATATGGATTGCCATTTCCATCAGTAAGAGGCAAGCTGTTCCAGGTCACCTGGAGAACTCCATTGACAAGGTCCTTAGGAGCTTCAACAGGTATAGCAGGTGCTCCAAGCACACTTCTATAAAGCTGGAAGGTTATTGCAGGTCTCGGAGTTGGTCCTCCAACCCAGACCTTAGTTGCTGTTATATTATCGGTTGGCGGCACATATGTATTTGTAACCGTTAATCCAACTTCAGACTTTGTGTAGTTATCTGGTGTTCCAACTTCTTTTACAGTGTAGGTATATGGATTGCCGTTCATGTCGGTCTTCGGCATATCGTTCCACGTTACCTCAATAACTCCATCTGCAAGATTCTTCGGATCTCCAACAGCAACAGCTGCTCCGCCAAGAACACTTCTATAAAGCTGGAAAGCTATAGCAGGTCTCGGAGTAGGTCCTCCTACCCAAATCTTGTTTGCGGTAATATTCTCCTTAGGGGGTACATATGTGTTTGTTACGGTAAGCCCAACCTCACTCTTCGAGTAATTGGTTGGCGTTCCCACTTCCTTTACCGTATAAATATATGGATTGCCCTGTGGGTCAGTACTTGGCATTCCTGTCCAGGTAACCTGCAAGGTTCCATCCGGAAGGTTCTTCACATCACCGACAGCGGCATCAGCCCCACCTGAAATTCTCCTGTAAAGCTGGAGTTGCACTTCAGGTCTCGGAGTCGGTCCCCCAACCCACACCTTGGTTGCAGTCACATCTATTACAGGCACCTTTATCTTATTGCTGATGTTTATCGTAAGATCCGGAATCTTGCCCGTAAACACAGCAACTCCACCGTTGCTTATGACAGTCTCATATAAGGTCCCGTATCCTGGCTCTGTAACCGTATAGGTCCCAGGCAGAAGGTTGTATATCGTTACCGACGATCCACTTGTGACCGTAGTCTCAATCGGAGGTGTACCCAGGTTATTGGATATTACAATATCGAATACACGGGATTCATTAAGAATCGCTCCATTGGCATCCAAAAGTGTCTTGTTTATAGTCAGGTCACCCAGCATAATGATTTCATTTCTCATCATCGAGACTGTCTTGTCTCCAGATTCAAGCATCCTGAACTGGAGACTTGCACCAGGCCACTCCGCCGCATTGTCCGAAAGCTGAGCCTGGAACTTTAGTGTAAAGCTCCCAATTCCAATGAATTTCGCAGTATCTTCAATCGTCAATGCAAACTGGAGATAGTTACCTACTGGAACCGCAGGTGATATGCTGAATCCTCCATCGATCGCCACAGGCTCACTTCCCGGATTCACATCAGCCAAACCTGCATATAGAAACGCATCCTTCACAGCCTGATATCCGACTATTCCTCCATTCAAACGGTCCAGCTGTACCGTAAATGTTGTAGGCACCCCATCATAGCTGTTAATACCAACCTTCAGATCAACCCAGTCGAGCTCCATGTATCCCTTGATCGCTCCAGTAGTCCATAAATTGTTTGCCTTATGCCAACCCTTCAGCGTGTATCCAGTATTTGCAAGCGCAGTTTTGGTAGTTACAAGCGAGAATAACATCATGAAAGAAACAAATAGCGATAGCAGTTTCTTAACGCCTCTGTTCACGATTTCTCCTCCTTTCAAAGGAATTGCTTATGTCAAAGCATGTTGTGTGTATCAAGCAGCAGGTCCGTCCTGATACTTATGAATCAGGTACCGGACTTTGAACCTCATGAATTAAATATAAAATAAAAACCTCGAGGATATCCTCAAGGTTTGCCGGCTTTCTAACCAAGCTTTATAGTGTTTGATCGGAAAGCCCTTCCCTAAGAATCCCTGTCTAATACTGTCTAAACGGAATAATTAATCAAATGTTTTATAATATAATTAACATTAAGGTTCATCTATATTTTCATAGTAGCATTATCCTATTTCCATTTCAATTATATTATTATGAACATATTATGCACTTTCGCATTGTACGCGTATATATTTGACATAATACAATCAATTTGATTATTTTCTAACACTTTTGTAAATAATTTGATATTATTCAAAATATCCACATACACTGTATCAATTCTACAATTCTCTCATTAATATAATTTTATATTGAAAATTATTAAAATATTGTATATACCTATACATCCATATTATAGATTCCAATTCATCATCCATTACATATACCAATACTCTTCGCGACTCTTGCAATGTTTATGTATAACATCAATTCCAGGTTACATTTTTAACATATTTTCAAACCCAGATCCAAACTCCTACATTACCCTCTCTAACTTCCTAATCCATGGAATCATCGCCTTTTCAAACCACTTTAACCTGAATTTAATCACCCCAAAAAATAATCCCAACTCAAAGCCCTTCATCCTTTCACCCGGAAATCCAAGCCAGAATGCAGTTCACTCTTTATTAACACAACGGACTGAACCTACACCAAATCATCACTTTTTGTTACATCTATTCATATTTGGCTTTTTTTGCAAACCAGATTCATTGCAAAACATCCTTTTTTCAAAACAGGAGCCATTTGATTAACCACAACATTAAAGATCGCTTTGCTCACAGGAATTCATGCTGGTTCATTTCTGAGTTAGGAATATTATAATTGGCAGCACCGCATGGCAGCCTCCAGCCAAAGCTCACCTTACAGTAAATGCATCTTAAAAATACACCAAGATGGAAGCAAACCTGTGGGTCGTATTTTTTCCAGGGTGCTTTAATTCATATCACACATCAAAAAGTG
>NZ_AXUN02000203.1 GCF_000495435.3 Youngiibacter fragilis 232.1
CACTTAAAACAGCGAAGCGCCGAATTTCAATTTCTGAATACAGGAATAATATCATTTTAAAAGGTGGTATGCTTATTGCTTCAGTCGTCGGTATAGAATCCAGATTGACCATGGTCATGGATGCAACCATTAGAGGATTTGAACTGTCTGAAGAGAATCTATCTATAGTTCTGAAGGATATACTTGAGATTCCCATTGAAGACGGCGTGACTATGACACTTGGTAAACTAGAAGTTATACGGGAAGAAGCTGAATATCCAGGAATTCGAGTTTCGATTGATGCTAAGTTTGACAAGACCCGGCAGACCATGAAACTCGATATTTCAACAGGCGATATTATTACACCAGATGCAATAGAATATGACTTCAAGCTGCTTCTTGAAGACCGTAAAATTAAGATTTTTGCATATAGTCTGGAGACAGTGTTTGCCGAGAAAATGGAGACAATCCTTTCAATGGGCACTACTACAACTAGAATGAGGGATTATTATGACATCCATACCTTGTCCTTATTGCATGGTAACAATCTTAATGAAGAGATGCTGAAAAAGGCTTTCCAGACAACTTCCTCACATAGAGGAAGTTTGGGTGTGCTGCTCGAAAATAGCAATCATTATATCAAAATGATTAATGAATCGGATGTGCTCAAGGTACTTTGGGGGCAATATCAGTCAAAATATGTATATGCATCTGAAATTGGTTGGCCTGATGTGATGAACAGCGTAAAATCGGTACATGATATCATCACTCATTCTTGACATTAAAGCTAACATCGAAAATTATTTTAGCACGAATGTCAAAAATAAAAATGGCCGCAGGGACATCTTAGGACTGTCCTGCGGCCATTTCCTATTACATCTATCCCCTGACCTTCAGCGAGATATCTATTATCCTTGTTATCAGGTCCTTGTAGCTAAGGCCGATGCCCTTTGCGCTCTTCGGGAAAAGCGAGGTCTTTGTCATTCCCGGAAGAGTATTTAGCTCCAGGAGGTAAGGCTTTCCATCGTTAAGGATGAAGTCTACCCTGGCATATACCGAGCACTTCAGTGCCTCATATGATACTTTGGCAAGTGAGTTGACCTCGTTCTTAAGCTCTTCTGGAAGCTCTATTATCTCCTCTATGGCTCCGCCTTCCTCGTATTTTGAGGTGAAGTCGAAGAATCCGCCCTTCTGAGGCTTTATCATGAGTGTAGGAAGCACTTCTCCGTCAAGGACAGGGACAGTGATCTCATCACCCTTCAGGAATCTTTCTATCATGACTTCGGTGTCGTACTTGAGCGCTTCCTCAAGTCCTTTCCTTGCCTCTTCGTAGCCATCGCAGATGAATGTGGCTACGGATGAGCCTCCGCTGTTGGGCTTGACAACTACCCTTGCTCCAAGCTCCGCCATGGATTCCCTGGTAAAGTCCTCCAATGACCTCGCTATCATCCAGTCAGCCGTCCTTACGCCCTTCTGCCTGAGGACTGTCTTTGCGATATCCTTGTCCATGCACATTGAGCTCGCAAGCACTCCGCAGCCTGAATAGGGGACTCCAAGGGCTTCAAGCACAGCCTGGACTGTTCCGTCCTCGCCGTACTTTCCGTGAAGTGCAAGAAGTGCAAAATCAAGCCCCTTCGCCTTCTCGAAAATGTCATCCCTTGAATCAAGCACTACCTCTACCGGGTCAAACCTTTCAGTATCAATGTTGGCAAGCATCTCCCTGCCTGACCTGAGTGAGATCTCCCTTTCACTGGATATCCCTCCCATAAGCACGCCTATCTTCATCTTCATATGTTCATCTCCTGTAAATTGGTTATTCTGTCAAAAATCCAGTCGGAAAACTTTATCGATGCAGTGCCGTATATTATGCCTCCCAGTATGTCGAGGACTACATGCTGCCTTATAAGCACCGTAGATACTATTATAAGCACCGAAACTATTATTGAAAAGACTTTCCAGCCTTTCGAATATACATGGCTCCTTATGACCGCAGCGCAGACCACGAAGGTAACCAGCACATGGATCGACGGAAAACAGTTGTATGGTTTGTCATACCCATAGGTGAGCCTTATGAGGTACAGGAATATCCCTTCTCCCGAGACATCAGGCCTTGTGACCGTCGACTGGAAGAAGTAGAAGGTCACGTATGAGGACAGATAGCCGATATCCAGTGCAAGGGCCGCCCTCTTGAACGTGTTCCAGTCATGGAAAAAAAGTATGAGCCCGAAAACTATTATGAAAGGATACCAGATGTCATAGAAGATTATGAAGGATGGCATGAATGGAAGCATCCTGTCAAGTCCTGTTGAAAGGTCCAGGACGTTTTCCGTCGGGTTGTTGAATAGAAAATACAAACTCGCTGAAGCGACCACAGAGAGGAGCAATAGCACCCTACCCCATGTGATCCCGTATTTTACTGTGCTTTGCCTTACCATATGCTGTCCTCCAAAATCATAAGTCTGATAGCTCGATCGCTACCCTCTCTCTGCTTATCTCATAGCTTTCCGGGCCATCACCGTCGTCATCAGCCTGGACATCCGGCAGTATGACTGAGAAATCCGAGCCCTTCTCAAGCTCGCTCATTACCTCGCAGCGTCCACCCATGATGTCAACAAGCTTGTCTACTATCGAAAGTCCGATTCCTGTGCCTTCATGGTCCCTTGTTGTCGATTTGTTCACCTGTATGAACCTGTCGAATATATCTTTCAACTTGTCCTGGGGGATACCTATTCCTGTATCGCTTACGCTTATCCTCACCTCATCGTCCTGCTCGGAAATCATGACCTTTATCTCACCACCTGGCGGTGTGAACTTTATCGCGTTAGACAGGAGGTTCAGGATAACCCTTTCAAGGCTGTCCTTGTCCAGGGCTATGTGCTTCTCTTCGAATTCAGTGTCGAATACTAGTTCAATACCCCTGCTCGAGGCATAAGGAACAACCGATGTGACAGTATCTTCAACAAGCCTCACGACGTCCATGTTGACCAGCTTGATGTTGTAGAACTTGGCATCGAACTTGGTAGAGTCAAGGATGTTGTTGACAAGCTTCAGAAGCCTGTAGGAGTTCTGCCTTATTATAGACTTGTACTCATCCTGCTTCTCCTCGTTGTTCCTGTGGAGGTCCATTACCTCAAGTGCAGAGAATATCACGTTGATTGGCGTCCTGAGCTCATGGGATATGTTGGCGAAGAACTCGTTCTTTACCTTCTCATGCTCCTGGGCCTGATAGAGCCTCCTGAGGTTACCCTCGTTTTCAATCCTCAGCTCATCGAGCTTCTTGGCATTTGTGACATTCCTCAGGAAAACAAGGATCTGCTTTGCCTTGCCATCTACCTTGATCAGCCTGAAATTAGGCTCCACATAAGTGACCTTTCCGTTTTCGCCATATATCTTGTAGGTATCCAGCTTGATTATGTCGTCAGCATATATGGTCTTCGCCAGCTTTTCAAGGCTGAAGTTGCCCTGTGTCTCGAAAAGCTTCCTAGTGATGTCATCACCCAGGTTCCTTCTCTTTACCTCATCAAACTCAGTGTATATGGCATCATTTGCCTCAAGGATCCTTCCGTTCTCTATGTCATAGACGAAAATGAAATCGGGGATAAGGTTGAAGAAAGACCTGTACTTGTTCTCGGATTTCGCAAGGGATTCCTGCATCACCCTGAAGGATGTTACATCCTTTGCATTTATGCAGAACACATTCTCATCCTCTGAGGGTATGTACACGACATCAAGTTCAAGTATGTGCTGCTTTCCCTCCAGGTCTATCTGGATGCTTGATGAGTAGTTCTTCCTCTCCTTTATCCTCCTTGCCTTCTCAATGAGATAATCCCTGAGTTCAGCCTGAAGCTCCTTGCCTGAATTACCGAAGTAAGACCTGTATTTCGGGTTTGAATAGACTATCTCAAACCTATCGTTTACGAATACCGATATAAGGTCGTTGTATTCCGCGGACTTGAAGAACATGAACAGGTTCTTCTTCAGGATATCTGACTTGTTTATGACCCTGTCCTTCTCCGCTATGCTTGCCATGAGAGTCACCAGAGTCGAAAGTATCGGAAGTGAAAAGGAGAATGTCTCAAAGACCTGTGCCGTTAGGTAATACGGAGCATATATCCTGTAGTAGAACATGCTGTAGTATACCTGTGAAAGGCTATAGAATATGGCACCTACCACAAACAATGAATTGAAGAGGTTCTGCTTCGTCTCCCTGGTGTTGTAGTACATGAATCCAAAGATTGGAATGGTTGCGAGTATGCATGCTTCGATATATGGTGCGGCAGCCGATGTGTAGTATATCTCCTGTATGATCCCCATGCTTACAGCAAGGGTATTAAGCAGAAGTATAACCATTCCAATTGCGAAAAGAACCACAAATTCCCAGCTTTTAAGTGTCCGGTCAGTATTCTCCATTACAAGCATGAACATGGAGAATATGATAAGAACCAGGAAAAGGCCTTTGAAATTGACGTTTATCTCCCTGTTTATTATGAACAGGTTATTGCCGTACTCAAGTATCCCTCCCCCGAAGAGAACCGCGGCAAGTACAAGCGAGTATTTCTTCCTCATGGCTATCGCATAGGTCAGGATGCACAGGGCAGATACCACGGAAAGCGTCAGCATTATGACATCCAGGCTTTCGCTCTGTATCACCGGGAAAACTGCAAGATAAACATCCACCGCCTTCCTTATGCCAAGGGCAAGGAATGCGGAGGATATAAGAACGAGCAGTGAATTTTTAATCTTTCTCTTTGCGTTCTCGCTCATTTTTCTTGCTAAGAAGCAGAAATGCCTCCATTCTCCTTGTAGTAGTCGCAGTGAAGCCTCAGAGGACATTCGCTGCACAGTGGCTTCCGCGCATGGCACAGCCTTCTTCCATGGAATATCAGCATATGGTGAGCCTTTGTCCAGACATTCCTGTCCAGACTTTTCATTAGAGCTTCTTCAGTCTTTTCAGGGGTATCAGCCTTTGCCATGCCCAGTCTGTTTGAGACCCTGAACACGTGGGTGTCGACGGCTATGGCAGGTACGCCGAAGCAGTTCGACATGACTACATTTGCTGTCTTCCTCCCTACCCCCGGAAGCCTGGTAAGCTCCTCCATTGTCTTTGGAACCTCACCTCCAAACTCATCGCGAAGCATCCTGAAAAGTCCCATGAGGTTCTTTGCCTTGCTCTTATAAAGTCCGATAACCCTTATGTATTCCTCAAGCTCCTCCTGGGTTATTTCCAGGAAGTCCTGAAGTGTTCCATATTCTCCGAAGAGGACGGATGTGACTTCATTGACCTTCTTGTCAGTGGTCTGTGAAGAGAGTACCGTAGCTACAAGAAGCTGGAACGGAGTCCCGTGGTCAAGCTCACATCTCGCGTCAGGATAGGTCCTCTCAAGTATCTCCATGATCTCCCTGTTCTTCTTTTTCATCCGGTAAATATCCCTCTCATCAGGCGTAGATTCCCCTGTATTCCCTGGGCAGCATGCTGGCGATGCTTATCATGATCGCATCCATGGAGCGCTTCTCGAAGTCTTCCTTTGATTCATCCTCCAGCTTCAATGGAAGATTGAACGGTTTGCCGATCGTCAGGCTTATGTTCCCCTTGTGGACCTTCTCAGCCCCCATTTCACCCTCCTGATTTATCGGAAGTACCTTGTCTGTTCCGGTCAGGGCCATGGGCACTATCGGAACCCCAGAAAGCCTTGCAATGAGAAGTATCCCTCTCTTCCCTTCCTGAAGCGAATATGACCTTGACCTGGTCCCCTCAGGGAAGATCATGATTGATTCGCCTGACTTCAGGTGACCGAGTATTGCCTTCATCGCTTCCTTGTCGGGTGAATTCGGCTTTATGTCAACACTCTTGAAAAGGTTCTTGAACAGTGATGTCAGTGACACATTGTCGAGCTTCATCCCTGCTACAAAGTAAGGATCCTGTCTCTTCAGCACCCGCCTGATAACAGGACCATCCAGGTTAGAAAGATGGTTGCAGACGAATATTGCCGGCACACCGGGTTCAGGAAGGTTCTCAGCTCCGTTTACCTTGATCGGTGCTACCCTCGTGAATACGTAATCCAGCACTTTCTCTGCAGCAAATTTCTGGACCTTCGGCGGAAGAACCATCGCAGTCTTAAGTAGTAAATTTCTGAACATATGCATACCCCTCATATATATCAATTATAAATTATATCTCTTTAAAAGTCTTTCCCTCATATCCTTCAGATACTCGGTATCAGCATATTCCTCACGGATCTCCATCCCCTTCGAAGCCAGTGCGATCATGGCATTCCTTTTAAGGAGCTTCTTGCCTCTCCAGCCTGATGATGTTTCCCTGTACTTGTTGAATGTCTTATTGTCCATGGCCATGATCTCGTTAAGGTCAGGGTCCCTCATGTAAGGAAGCGGCTGGAACAGGGAAACATGTGACCTCTCAGCGAACTTGTTCAGCGGGCATACCCTCTGGCATGTATCACAGCCGAAAAGCCTTCCCCTGAACAGGTCAATGTCCTCATCCTTAACCTTCTTGTCCTGGGTTATGTAAGACATGCACCTGCTTGTGTCATAGTATTCTCCATGAAGTATGGAGGTCGGACATGCCCTCTGGCAGATATCACATTCTCCGCATATCGTGTGTTTCAAGGCATCCTCAGGATCCCTTTCATCTGCTTCTGTCTCCCAGTCTGTAAGTATCTCACCAAGGAACACATAAGATCCGTATTTCCTTGTTATAAGCAGGTGGTTCCTGCCAATGGAGCCTGTCCCTGCCATATGTGCAATAAGCCTTTCAGGCAGGGCGTTATCATCACAGAACACCTCTGACCTGAAGCCATTGGCTGAAAGGACAGCTGAAACCTCCGAGAGCATACCCCTTACTACTGCATGATAATCCTTTCCCTGGGAATAAAGCGAAAAGTATGCCCCTTTCGATATATAAGAATCATAGTAGTAAGGAATGGCAAGGCTTATGACCGTCCTTACCCATGGCATCCCTAAAGTGAGGTCGGTCCTCAAATCAGCATCTGATTCCTCGAAGGTGGTTGATAGCTTCCTCTTCTCACGTTCGAGGAAGTATTCCCTGGAGCCTTCAAGCCTTCTCGCCTTTACAAAGCCATAATGCTCGATTCCAAGCTTCCTTATCCTGTCATGGAGTTCCTTCATTCCGCACCTCCCTGGTCGCTTACAACCATTATAACCAAAACCGCCTTAAAATGACACAGTCCCGCCAAAGTAGGGGTACGAAGGTACCTCAGCCAGGCGGGACTTAAGTTCACGGGAATCACCCGGACCCACATCATATGTAGTTGTAGTAGTATACCTTGAGGTTCGGGTCGTCCTTCTTCTTCTTTACGAGGATCTTAGCCGGGATTCCCACGGCTGTCGCTCCTTCAGGAACCTCATGGAGAACAACCGCATTCGAGCCTATCTTGGAATTGTCCCTGACCTTTATGGGACCCAGTACCTTGGCTCCGGCACCTATGATAACGTTGTTGCCTATGTCAGGATGCCTCTTCTTCTCAAGAGTGGATACTCCGCCAAGCGTAACCCCATGGTAGATCACACAGTCATCTCCGACGGTTGCTGTCTCCCCTATCACTACTCCCATCCCGTGGTCGATAAGCAGCCTCCTGCCTATCTTCGCACCGGGGTGGATCTCTATCCCGGTCAGGAACCTTGCTGTCTGGCTGAAGAGCCTCGCAAGGAAAAACCACCTGTTCCTATAGAGGCAATGGGCCATCCTGTGCCAGATTAGGGCATGTATGCACGGGTAAAGGAGAAGCACCTCAATGACGCTTCTCGCTGCCGGATCCTTCTTAACTATGTTCCTTGCATCCTCCATGATGGACTTCAACATTTGTTTCACCCTCTAATGCAGGCTTTATGGTTTAGTCGTAAAGCCCCATGCTTATGTATTTTTCACCGCCGTCTGGAGCTACAGTGACAACCTTCCTGCCTTTTCCAAGCTTCCTTGCAACCTCAAGTGCTGCAAATATGTTAGCTCCGGAGGATATGCCGACAAGCACCCCTTCCTTCTGGGAAAACTCCCTGGCAGTCTGGAACGCATCCTCATCCCTAACCTGGATGACCTCGCTCACAACATTCCCCCTGTAGTTTTCAGGTACGAACCCTGCACCTATACCCTGTATCTTGTGAGGACCTGCCTGTCCGCCTGAAATTACAGGTGAATTTGCAGGTTCCACCGCAACTATCTTTACACCAGTTCTTCTTTCAGCAATATAGGCAGACACTCCAGATATAGTACCTCCTGTTCCGACTCCTGCAACGAATGCATCAAGGTCCGGAATATCGTCGAAGATCTCCTTTCCTGTAGTCCGGTAGTGCATCTCGGGATTGGCCGCATTTTCGAACTGCTGTGGAACGAAAGCGATATCCCCAAGGTCTGATTTCAGAAGCATCGCCTTCTCGATGGCTCCCTTCATGCCCTTTGCACCTTCGGTCAGGACAAGCTCGGCACCATACGCCTTGATGAGGCTCCTTCTTTCAAGGCTCATCGTTTCAGGCATCACTATTACCACTCTGTAGCCCTTGGCCTTTCCTAGCATTGCAAGCGCTATACCGGTGTTCCCGCTGGTTGGCTCTATTATTATGGAGCCAGACTTGAGCTTTCCTTCCTTCTCCGCAGCCTCGATCATCCCCAATGCTGCCCTGTCCTTTATGCTTCCGCCCGGATTGTATTTCTCTAGCTTGACGTATACATCAGCCCTCTTACCGTCGTCAAAGGATGATACCTTCAGAAGAGGTGTACTTCCTACAAGCTCCATTACGCTTCCATATATCATGCCATTATTCCTTTCGGGTCATGACCCAATTATTTCCTAGTAAAACAGTAGGAATTCTTATTCCTATTATCCTAAAGCCTGGCTTCTTTGTCAACTGCGACATTCCTTGACAGTATCCTGGCAATGTCATGGACTGCCACGCCATATTCGATCCTGAAATTCAATTGAATGCAAGGCAGCCGACTATCTTGCAAGCCGGCTGCCCTCAGCATCTGTGTTACTTGTCCCTTCTCTTCTTCCACATCGGTGCAAGGAACTCATCTATGACATCGTGTATGTTCAAGACTCCCACGATCCTGCCATCATCGTCCACGACAGGTATGAGAAGAAGCTCGTACTTTATGGCCAGGTCCACTGCAGTTACCGAATGGTCTGAGACTTTTACGTTCTCAAGGGATGTGTCCATGATATCGGCAAGAAGCTTACCTCCATCCTCCACCAGGAGGTCCCTAAGGTTTATGAAGCCCTCAAGGACCGCATTCTCATCCTGTACGAATATGAAATATATCTCGTCATACTCAGGAGCCAGCTCCTTTAGGAGAGATACGGTGTCCTTCGCGGTGATATTCTTGTTGAACACGAAAAAGTCCTTTGACATGAGGGCTCCTGCCAGCTCTTCCTCATACTGCATAAGTTCCCTTACTTCAGCCTCATCATCATTTTCGAGGTTAAGGAGTATCTTCTCCCTTGTCTCGTCATCAAGGTCATCAAGGAAATCAGCGATCTCATCATTGGGCATCTTTTCAAGGAGTTCTGCAGCCTTCTCTTCACTCAGCCCTGATATTATCTTTGCCTGTACCTCAGGTTCCTCGATCTCCTCAAGGGTGTCTGCTGCAAGCTCTTCGTCAAGGCTTTCAAATATCTTGTTCCGATACTCGTGGTCTACTTCCTCAAGTATATCTGCAAGGTCAGCAGGATGCAGCGTGGATAGCTTAGCGTACGGGACGCTTATCTTAAGGTCCTTTCCTTTTCCCATATCGAACTCAACGTCATCCCAAAGGATAAGGGAGTCACCCGTCTTCTTGCCGATCAGCTTCAGATAGGCCCTGTAAATCCCCTCCATGTTCCTTCGCCTTCCAAGACCCATGGGGCTCTTGTCCACGGCTACGATCCTCAGGTCCCCTGATATCTGGGCAAGCCTGACATCATACGCCCTGAAGACCTTCTTCCCTTCCTCGTCTAGGATCTGCTTGTCCAAAAGGTTCTTCACAAGCATGAAGGAAAAGGTCCTGGGTATGATGTCCCTCGCTCCCTTTATCTTTATCTGCACATCCTTGCCGTCATCATAGAAGTCAATGTACTTGAACTCGAAGTTGTACTGTTCCTTGTTCCTCTCCACCACATAGCCTATTGCCTTGGGGTAGCCTTCCTCTGCGGCGAAGTATATGTCCTTGAGGTTCCCGACAACCTCATTGTACTCGTCGTATACCCTCCTGTTGAGTATCGAACTGAAATAGAGCAGATTCAATCTTTCCATACGTCTCTCCTTCTCCAAGGAGAAAAGATCTCCTCGGCTGTTATTCCTTTTTCCTACTGTCAGGCAGTGGTTCCAACTTTTTTCACTTCCTTTTCAAATTAAGCGTCAGTAAAGCCTTTTTTTGCAAAAAGTCTTAGCCTTTTTTGCAAAAAGTCTTACATCCTTATACATCATACTTCCTTGGCATTCCCTTTTCAACGGGAATCATCAGGTTGCGGTCCATACGGCCCTTTTACTTGCGGCAAGTTCATCCTCATTGACACCCATAACCAATATCGCATCAGGGATGCACTTTATCTTAAGAGGAAAATCAGGACCTTTCTCCCCGTCTATGTCGCTGACGAGGTTCCGGTCAGTGGTCTCAATGGTAAGCTCGTCGGTCTGGAAGTAGATGAGCCCTACCGGCTCCTCCAGATGCTCTCTCCTCAGGAACTTTATGAGGAGAGGAAATATCTCCCTCAAGGCTTCATCCTTGATAAGGATGACATCAAGCTTTCCGTCGTTCCCCCTTGCCTTGTATGCAAGCTCTATGTTTCCGGCTGTCCTTCCATTGAAGACAAGCACCATGAACATGCCGCCGTCATAGCTGCCGTCCTTTGATGTTATCCTTACATGGATCCTCCTGAAATTCGGGAGCTGCTCAAGGCCTTTCAGATAATACGCCAGTTTCCCTATGGAATTCTTCATGTCGTCATCCGTCTTCTGGGATACGTCTGTGAACAGGCCGGCACTTGCCACGTTTATGAAATACCTCTCGTTTATCATTCCAATATCCATTGGAACAGGGGCAGAGGAAAGTATCCTCTCGCATGCTGCAGAAAGGTCAGGCGGCATCCCTATGTATTTGCTGTAATCATTGGCCGTACCTGCAGGTAGGATTCCTATCGGAATCCTTAAGCCTGCCCTCATCATCTCATTGACAAGGAGGTCGACCGTTCCATCTCCTCCTGCCACTATGACATGGTCATAACCGTCGTTTATGTCAGACAGCGCTTCAATCATCCTGAAGCTTTCATCCAGTCTGGCTGTGACCAGCTGGTAGCCGTGCTTCTGATGTATCCTGATGATATCGTCAAGTTTGTCAATGACGATGCTCTCTCCCGCGCTGGGATTATAAAGGAGCTTTGCTTTCTTCAACTCCAATCACCTCGCTTTATATATTTATAATACCACTTGTGAAGGATATATGCCCAGTGGAATAATCATGCTGACTCAGGAATTTCCACATGCGGGAACATAAAAGTTTCACTTAAGCCCAAAATAGTTTATAATGAAGTATCGCATTAGAGCCGGAGGTAACAATGAACAGCGCACTGATTCCCAATATGATGACATTCCTAAACCTCACACTTGGGGTCATGTCCCTGATCAAGGGCGTGCAGGGCGACTATGCCACTGCAGGGCTATTCATACTTTCCGCCGGAATGGTGGACAGGTACGATGGCAGGATAGCGAGGGCGCTGGGCGCCGAATCGCCCCTTGGCAAGGAGCTTGACTCACTGTCAGACATGGTGTCCTTCGGGGTTGCACCTGCAATACTTGCATACTTCATGTTCAATCTCCATGAGCTCGGACTCATGGGACTTCTGCCGGTGATCCTGTTCCCCATAGCTGGAGCGTACAGGCTGGCAAGGTTCAATTCCTGTGATTTCGACGGAGTGTTCACTGGGATCCCCATAACACTGGCAGGCTGCATGCTGGCAATGCTGGCGCTGCTCCTCCGCAATAACCCGGACCTTAGGAGCCTTGTCGTCATAATGATGGTCGCTCTATCTTACCTTGAAGTCAGCACGATAAAATTCAAGAAATTCTGAATGAGGACAGGTTTATAGCCTGTCCTTTTTAATCCTTCCCACCGAAGATCCTCCTCGCGAGGACCTTTCCCGTTTCAGTACCTGCAAGTCCTCCGATTCCTGTCTCCCTGAGTGATTCAGGCATTGCCCTGCCAATCGAGTACATGGCTTCGACTGTGTCATCGAACGGGATCCTTGATTTCACTCCTGCCAGCACCATATCGGCTGCGCCAATGGCTGAAAGCACACCCTGTGCATTCCTTTTGGCGCAGGGGACTTCAACGAGCCCTGCTATGGGATCGCAGACAAGGCCAAGAGTGTTCTTGAACACAATGGCGCCTGCATCAAGGCACATCTCAGGAGTTCCACCCATCATCTGGACAATGGCGCAGGCAGCCATGGCCGCGGCTGAACCGCACTCCGCCTGACATCCGCCTTCAGCACCGGATATTGTTGCGTTCTGGGCAATTATTGCCCCCACCGCACCTGCAGCGAACAGACTTAGAATTATGTCATCCTCGCTGATACCATGCTCGTCCTTCAGTGTCATCACAGCTGCAGGTAGAATCCCGCACGCTCCAGCTGTGGGGCACGCGACGATCTTACCCATCGATGCGTTGACCTCTGAGCATGCAAGTGCATATGCCATGGCCCGCGTGGCAACGCTGCCTCCTACGCTTTTCCCTTTTTTCAGGTATTTTCCCATCCTGTATGCATCTCCACCAATAAGGCCTGATACGGATATCACTTCTTCAGATACTCCCTTTGATGTGGAGCCTTCCATTACCCTTAGCGCTTCCTTCATCTTATTCCATATATCTTCACGGGAGATCCCCGTCTCATCGGATTCCTGCCTTATCGCAAATTCACCTATGCTTATGCCCATGGCTTCACATGCTTCCACAAGTTCCTTACCGCTTGAAATGTTCATAAAGACCCTCCCTCATGTCGTGACCGGATAGCTTACCGAGTCCGAGGATACTGGCAGGAACCTTATCCCGCCTACCCCGGAGACTGCCTTCAGCTTTTCCAGAGTTTCTTCAGGTATGTTCTCGTCCGTCTCGAAGATTATTGTTGCATCTTTTCCTCTCTGGGACCTGAATACGGACATGAATGCAATGTTTATGCACGCCTCGTAAAGAAGCCTTGTGACATGGGCAACAACTCCCGGTGCATCGGTATGGGTAATGAGTAGTGTAGGGTAGTTCCCAGTGAACTGGACATCCTCATCCCCTATCCTCGTTATCAGTACAGCTCCGCCTCCTATTGACGAGCCGGTAACTGTCACGATTTCTCCATCTTCACGGGTCATGTCGATCCTGACAGTGTTAGGATGCACATCTCCAAGGCTTCCTTCCCTGAAGGTTATGGATATGCCGGCCTCCATTGCAAGGTCCATCGAGTCCCTCAGCCTGTCGTCATCCGGCAGCATGCCAAGGAGCCCCGCAACAAGGGCCCTGTCAGTGCCGTGGCCGCGATAGGTCTTGGAAAACGAACCGTGAAGGATAAAGTCTGCCTTTACGACCTCGCTTCCCGCAATCAGCCGTGCTATCCTTCCTATCCTTGCAGCTCCTGCTGTGTGTGAGCTGGACGGACCTATCATTACCGGACCAATAATGTCGAAAATGCCGTATTTCTTCTGCATGTTCACCAGACCTTTCTTCAGTATTCGTAGAAGCAGCTGCCTCCGATAAATTCCCTTAGTATGGAGTTTTCCGGAACCATCTCGTCCTTTATGTCCCTCACAAGAACCAGTATTGACGAGAGTCCCTTAGCCTCCTCATAAAGCAGGTTCGACTTGTCAATAGCCCGCAGTTCCTTGAGACAGTGCTTCTTAAGGACTGCAAGCTCATATAGGATAGTGGAGTTGAACATGGCGTCAGCCTCTTCCTGGTATGGGTATATATGCTCCTTTTCCCCTCTTGCGACCGACGGAAATATGCCAAGGGTTTCGGATGCCGAATAGCCTCTTGAGAGGATGTCACGAACCATCCTTCTCAGCTTCCTGACATCTGTTGTTGCTATCCTGTTGTGCCTGTCCATGTTCATGGCAGTGAGTGCGCTGATATAGACCTTGAATTTTGATTTTCTTGGGATTTCCGGCAGCAGAGCCGGATTCAGCCCATGGATACCCTCTATCATGAGGACCCCCCTTTCAGGAAGCCTTACGATATGTTCTGAAATAGTCCTCTTCCCGGTCCTGAAATCAAAATGCGGAAGAGCCACACCTTGCCCGTCTATCAGTTTGAGCACATGCTCCTGGAAGAGGTCAAGGTCAAGTGCCCTTAAGCTTTCAAAATCAAAGGAGCCGTCCGGATTCTTCGGTGTGTGCTCCCTGTCTACAAAATAATCATCCATACCTATCGCTACCGGTATGAGTCCGTTGACCCTGAGCTGTATGCCAAGCCTTTTCGTGAATGTTGTCTTCCCTGATGAGCTTGGTCCCGCGATCATTACGACCCTCACGTCCTTTTTTCCCGCAATCTCATCGGCAATGTACGCTATTTTCTTCTCATGCAGAGCCTCTGTCACCCTGATAAGGTCGAAGGCTTCACCGCCGATTATCTTTTCATTAAGGTATCCGATACTGTCTACACCGATGATCTCATCCCACTCCTGTGTCTCCCTGAAAATCCCGAACAGCTTGTCCTGCGGTTTGAATATTCCAAGTGACAACGGATCGTATACTGGTGGATACGTAAGGACAAAACCTCCCTTGTACGGTTCAAGGCCGAAGAGGCTTATGAGTCCTGTATTTATTGCCATCTTCCCATAAAAGTAGTCGTAGTGTCCAAGCAGCCTGTAGAGGGTGACTGACTCAAGTCCTGATTCCCTCAAAAGGTCTATCCTGTCCTCCATATGTTCCTTCCTGAAGATCTCAAAGGCCTCTTCCCTTGACAGCTTGACCTTCTCCAAAGGATGGCTGCCTTCAATGATCCTCTTCATCTCCACCTGGAGTCTTCCTATGAATTCCCCTGAAAGCTCAAGTCCAGGCATCCTGCAGTAGAGCCCTCTGCTTATGGAGTGCTCAATATACAGCTGATGTCCGGGGCAGATTGTCTTCACTGCCACAACAAGGATGAAGGACAGCGTCCTCTCATAAGCCTTGTTTCCATGGGAATCGGTAATGTATACGGGGAATACTTCCCCTTCCTTCCTTATTTCCTCATCAAGCTCGAAATATTCTCCTGCCTGTCTTGCAAGCATTGGTTTCAGCGGCCCGTCCTCATCCCTGAGGAGGTCCCTGTACCTGATCCCAGACTCCACGCTGATGTCAGAATCCCTGTATCTGAGTTTAAGCATAATACCGCCTCCAGTGCCCTTTCCTTGATTATAACCTAAACTTAGCACCCTGAGTCTATCCGAAGCTTAAAGTATCCTCCCCGAATCGCCTTTTTCACAAGGTTTCCATAATGTTAACAAGTATTTGACAGACTGTTTCTTCAAAATAATCTCATAAACCTGTACAGTTGTTGTGGAAGTATCCTTGGGATTGGATTATAATGGTATTGTAATTGTCCCTACGGGCACAAAATTGTCCCATACGAAAGGTGGTCAACAAATGGCATTAGTAACAACCAAAGAAATGTTCAGAAAGGCTTATGAAGGTAAATATTCCATCGGTGCGTTCAACATCAATGACATGGAGATCATACAGGGCGTAGTGAATGCGTGCAAATCAAGAAACTCTGCAGTAATACTTCAGGTTTCGACAGGAGCGCTGAAATATGCAGGTCCCGATTATCTCATGAATATGGTGGATGCGGCGATAAAGGAAACGGGAATCGACATCGCAGTACATCTTGACCACGGCCCGGACCTTGAGACAGTGAAGAAGGTAATAGAAGCCGGATTCACATCTGTAATGTTCGACGGGTCACACTATGACTTCGAGGAGAACGTGAGGCTTACGAAGGAAATAGTTGATTATGCCCATGCAAGAGGCGTAGTCGTTGAAGCTGAGCTTGGAGTGCTTGCAGGAGTAGAGGATGATGTCCAATCTGAAAAGCATGTCTACACCCAGCCAGATGAAGCAGTGGAATTCGTACAGAGGACCGGCTGCGATTCACTCGCGATAGCTATCGGAACCTCACATGGTGCGTTCAAGTTCGCAGGAACACCTGAGCTTAAGTTCGATATCCTTGAGGAGATCGGAAACAGACTGCCAGGTTACCCGATAGTACTCCACGGAGCATCAGCCGTAAGCCAGGAGCATGTGGCAACATGCAACCAGTTCGGCGGAGCCATAAAGGGAGCACAGGGAGTTCCGAAGGAAATGCTTAGGAAGGCCTCAGAGATGGCAGTGTGCAAGGTAAACATGGACACCGACATCAGGCTTGCAATGACAGCCGCTCTTAGGAAGTTCCTCGCTGAGAACCCATCGGAGTTCGATCCGAGAAAGTACATGGGAGCAGCCAGAAAAGAGATCCAGAAGCTTGTCGAAGAGAAGATCGACGATGTTCTTGGTTCAGCTAACAGCATGGCATAAGAAACAGGCTCTGATGAGGCATAACCTCATCAGAGCCTTCCTTTTCCAATCAATTTCAATTTTCATTTCCATTTTCCTTCATTATTTCCACATGTACATTTTTTCATAGGATGCAATCAGCCGGAAGCTTTCGCTTCCGGCTGTGCAGTTTACTCTTTAGTTATTCAAGCAATTCATCTTAAGTGTGCTTCACCTGGCAGTGGTTCTTTAGTTACTCACATCGCTCATCATTAGTACCGGGCTGCTCTGCCCTTCGTCCTTGGTATGTTCTAATCTATATTGGGGATGATTAGAAGGCTGTCTGTACCGGCACCTGCAATTTCTCAAGGCTGTGCTTGAGTCTGAAGAACTCGTCCTCGAGAGCGTTTATCTTCTTTTCGATAAGCTCCCTGGCGGTTGGCTTCACAGCTGCTCCAAGTTCGTGGGAAAGAGTAGTCAGTTCGTCGCTGATGTTGACAAGTCTCCTCACAGCATCGTATCCGTTCACTTTCATCTCTCCTTTTTTAAAGTCAATACGTTAGTATTGATCTGTAAATGCATATGGCAATTGCCTTATACTTGTTTACATGTGAATCATAGGGCAACCAGACAGTAAACACAAGTGGCCCATGAAAACTTTATGAAAATGAATAATGTATGCGTTTCAACGCTTTTTCATCGCAAAAGTAAAGGGTTGCATTTACCGGATGCGTTGCACAATTTGCAGTTTACATTGACTTATTACAAGAATCACATCGCAAAACCCTGCATAATTTCACTGACTAATGTATAATCAGGGTAACAGACAAGGGGTTGATCAGATGGAAATGGAAGTCAAGATCCTTGATATAGATATCGAGGATGTAAGGAAAAGGATGAAGGAAGCCGGCGCCATGCTTGTCAAGGATGAGGACCAGGAAAACAGGATATTTGACTTTCCTGACGGGAGGCTTCTTAAGGAAAGGGGTTATGCCAGGATACGCAGTGTCAGGGACAGAAGGGACGGAAGCATCCAGCATACCATGACAACCAAGCGGATGCTCTCACAGGAGAAGTACAAGGTCATGGACGAGCACGAGACCGTAATATCCTCAGGTGAGGAGGGCGAAGGCATCTTCCTTGCCCTGGGGCTTGAGCTGTCACATGTCATAAGGAAGTCCAGGGAGAGCTACAGGTACAAGGACACTTTGGTGGAGATAGACATCAACGAGAAGGAATTCTTCCCGGTACCCTACCTTGAGGTGGAGAGCGCCTCTGAGGATGAGCTTGAGGAAACGGTGAAGCTTCTCGGATATACGATGGCTGACGCTACCTCAAGGACCATGTATGAGATCATGCGTGACATGGGCCTTGTCAAGGGCGACGATTTCGGGTTTTAGGTTGACGGTAGGCAAAGGTTAGACTATAATTTTAACGATAAGCTTTGAACGGGAGTATTAGCGAAATTTACCTTTTAAGAGAACCTCCGGATGGTGCGAGGAGGCAAAGGGAAAGCGTGAACTCGCCCGGGAGCTCGGCCGAAAAAACGGCCGCGGGCAGGACCGTTATATCCTTTTTGAGAGGGGCAGCCTTGCCCAACTAGAGTGGTACCGCGGACATGTTCCGTCTCTTGACTGAGACGGGACTTTTTTTAATTTTAGGAGGAATATCATGGCAAACTATGGAAAGGCCACGGACATCAAGTGGCAAAGGACCTGGGAAGAATCTGGAAAATTCAAGTTCGACATCAACGGAAAAGGCGAAAAGCTGTATGTGCTGGAGATGTTCTCCTATCCTTCAGGCAGCAACCTGCATGCAGGGCACTGGTTCAATTACGGACCTACTGATTCATGGGCAAGGATGAAGAGGATGCAGGGCTACAATGTGTTCCAGCCGATGGGCTTCGACGCATTCGGACTGCCTGCTGAAAACTTCGCGATAAAGACCGGGATCCACCCCATGGACTCCACGCTGAAGAACATCGAGACCATGGAGAAGCAGCTAAGGTCAATGGGAGCAATGTTCAGCTGGGACAATGAGGTAATAACATGCCTTCCTGACTACTATAGATGGAATCAGTTCCTGTTCCTCAAGCTATACGAGAACGACCTGGCATACAGGAAGAACGCGCCTGTAAACTGGTGTCCGAGCTGCATGACAGTACTTGCCAATGAGCAGGTCGTTGATGGAGCATGCGAAAGGTGCGGAGCGCTTGTAACCAAGAAGGACCTGACACAGTGGTTCTTCAGGATAACCAAGTATGCAGACGAGCTCCTTGAAGACCTTGAAGGCCTGGACTGGCCTGAAAAGACCAAGGCCATGCAGAGGCATTGGATCGGGAGGTCATACGGTTCAACTGTCAATTTCAAGGTCAAGGATACAGAACTCGATTTCTCAGTCTTCACCACAAGGGTCGATACGCTATTCGGGGCAACCTATGTCACACTTGCACCAGAGAACGACCTGGTCCTTAAGATAACCACTCCAGGCCAGCTTGCAGAAGTGGAAGCGTACATAGAGAACGCAAGAAGCCAGTCTGACATCGAAAGGCAGTCCCTCACAAGGGAGAAGACCGGAGTGTTCACAGGCTCCTATGCCATAAACCCTATAAACGGCAGGGCTATCCCGATATGGATCGGAGACTATGTCCTCAACACCTATGGAACGGGTGCCGTAATGGCTGTCCCTGCACATGATGAAAGGGACTACGACTTCGCCATCAAGTACAACCTCGAAATCGAGAGGGTAATCCTCGGAGGAGATGGACTTCCATTCTGCGAGGATGGGGAGATGACGAATTCAGGCAGCTTCAACGGATTCGCCGGGGATGAGGCCCGTGACAAGGTAACTGATTACCTTGCATCAATAGGAATGGGAGAAAAGAAGGTAAACTACAGGCTGAGGGACTGGCTGGTCTCAAGGCAGAGATACTGGGGAACCCCGATTCCGATGGTATACTGCGACAAGTGCGGAGTGGTTCCGGTTCCTGAAAAGGACCTGCCGGTAGAGCTTCCTTACGATGTCGAGTTCACACCGGATGGAAAGAGCCCTCTCGCAAAGAGCGAGAAATTCATGAACACTACCTGCCCGCACTGCGGAGGCCCGGCAGAGAGGGATCCTGACACTCTTGATACCTTCGTCTGCTCATCCTGGTATTACCTGAGATATGTGGACAACAAGAACGGCAATGAGATGTTCAGCAAGGACATGGTGAACAGGATGCTGCCTGTCGACAAGTATGTTGGCGGACCTGAGCATGCGGTTATGCACCTGCTCTATGCCAGGTTCATAACAAAGGCGCTCAGGGACATGGGGTACCTTGACTTCAACGAGCCGTTCCAGTCGCTTACACATCAGGGGCTGATACTCGGGTCGGACGGACAGAAGATGTCCAAGTCAAAGGGCAACACAATAACACCTGACCACTACATCGAGCAGTACGGCTCCGACGTATTCAGACTTTACCTTATGTTCGGATTCGCATATTCTGAAGGCGGAGCATGGTCTGACGATGGAATAAAGTCCATAGCGAGATATGTGGACAGGATAGAGAGGAACTTCCAGACATCCCTTGAGCTGATGGAATCAGCGACGAGGACTGAAACCGGAAAGAGGGAAAAGGAGCTTCTGTACTGGAGAGCCAATGCAATAAAGGGAGCAACAGAAGACGCATCCAAGATGCAGTTCAATACCACGATCGCAAGGACCATGGAGCTCATGAACGCTATAGGAAAGTATATCCAGGACGGCGATGTCAACAAGGAAGTCCTCATTGATGTACTTAAGGACTATACAAGGATAATCGCACCGTTTGCCCCCCACTTCTCCGAAGAGCTCTGGCAGCTTCTGGGAATGGATTTCACCATATTCGATGAAGCATGGCCGGTATGGGATGAATCAGCGCTCATCAAGGATGAAATCGAGATTGCAATCCAGGTCAACGGAAAGATCAGAGGAAGGATCATGGTACCATCAGACGCCACAGAAGACATGATAAAGGAAATGTCCCTTGCCGCTGACTTCACAAGGTCAGCTACAGATGGAAAATCCATAATGAAGGTCATCGTAGTCAGGGGAAGCCTTGTAAACATTGTGGTCAAGTAACCGGAACTTCAAATTGGCAATGGAAGGTTTGAAAGCTCCATGCGGATTATCCCGCATGGAGCTTCTTCTTATGAAAACAATCTTCCATCTGCATGTTCAGTCTGCCACTTCTCAGCTTCCCGTCCAGTTCAGTACCTCAGCATATCTACAGCATGGCCAAGGAGCATTAAAGGATGCCTGTATATCATCTTAGGGCCTACAGTCCTCATGACAAGCCTTATCCTCTGCCTGAACTCATCCTTGTAGCAGTGAACGGTACATCTTCCGCAAACCTTCTTCTTCTCACCGAACCTGCAGGTCGTGAGCCTCTTTTTTGAGTAGCTTAGAAGTTCCCGGCATTCATCGCAGAGGGCATTGGTTCCGTGCCCTTCATCCTTGCAGTAAATATGGACCATAGTCTCCAGAGTCTTCAGTTCCCTTCTGATCCTGTCACCCATAAACCTCACGCTCCCGTATCTTCTGGAATACCGTAACATGTGTGCCCCTGATTCAAGGATACCCTTAATACGTAAGATTTACCAGGAAAAATCAGATTGACTGTCTGCCAGAGGACTCAAAAAAATGGCAGGGAATCGCTTCTCTGCCATTTCATTCATACTGCCTTCCCGTCCAGTTCATCTTTACTTCCACTCAGGATATCCATACCGGTCAGATTCAGGACCCTCTGGTTCGATGACCCAACAAAAGGTATGGATAGCGTCCGCCTTGAGAGGATGAACCTTCCGTCTACCAAAGTGTCGATATGAGCCAGTAGGTTCCTTTGGGCTCCGGTTCCCTTCTCCATCAGCTCCTCCATGGTGTAGCCTGTGTAGCACCAGATTCCCAGTCCCTTTCCCTTCAGCCTTTCAGCGATGTCGATGAAGGGCTCAGGTTGAGAAAACGGGTCTCCACCTGAGAAGGTCACTCCTGATAACAGGGGGTTTTCCAGGATTTCATCCACAATGCGGGATGTTTCGTCCACAGTTCCGCCAAGGAAGCTGTGGGTTTCCGGATTATGGCACCCATGGCAGTTGTGCGTGCACCCCTGGGAGAATATGACATACCTGAGTCCAGGACCGTCTACTATGCTTTCCGGCTCAATACCTGCTATCCTTATCTCCATTCTATGAATGCCTCACCCTATCGCGAACCTCTGCCTGCTTTGCATCATTGAACCTGTCAAGTGTCCCCACAAGGTAGCCGGTTATCCTTCTGATCCTCTCGAAAGGAATGTCACCCTCCTGCCTTCCGCAGCTTGGGCAGGTATCCTCGATAACACCTGAGAATCCGCAGACAGGGTCCCTGTCAAGAGGATGGTTGATGCTTCCATATCCTACTCCTGCTTCCTTCATGGCCTTGATCAGCTTTTCAAAGGCTTCAAGGTTTGAGGAAGGGTTGCCGTTGAGCTCAATGTAGGTTATGTGACCTGCATTGGTAAGCTCATGGTACGGAGCCTCAAGCCTTATCTTGTTGTAGGCGCTTATCTTGTAGCCAACCGGAACATGGAATGAGTTGGTGTAGTATTCCTTGTCGGTTACGCCTTCAATATTCCCGAATTCCTTCCTGTCGATCCTCGTGAACCTTCCTGAGAGGCCTTCAGCAGGAGTGGCAATCAGAGTGTAGTTAAGCTGCTCCTTCCTGCTCCTCTCGTCAAGGTACTTCCTTATCCTTCCGATTATCTCAAGCCCAAGCTTCCTCGACTCCTCATCTTCCGCATGGTGCTTCCCGGTAAGCGCTGTCAGGCATTCTGCAAGTCCTATGAAGCCTATGCTGAGTGTTCCGCTCTTTATGGCTTCCCTGAGCTCGTCGTTCCAGTCGAGCCCCCTTGCGGTCTTCCAGACACCCTGTCCCATGAGGAACGGGAAATTCTTGACCCTCTTCATGGCCTGGACCTCGAACCTCTCAAGAAGCTGTGCGCATACAAGCTCAAGCCTCCCGTCAAGTTCCCTGTAGAATCCTTCAAGGTCCATCCTTGACCTTTCCTTTAGGGCAATACCGTGCTTTATGCCTATCCTTGGAAGGTTGATGGTCGTGAACGAGAGGTTCCCTCGTCCGAGGACCTGCTCCTCACCGTTGACGTTTCCGATGACCCTGGTCCTGCAGCCCATATATGCAGCTTCAGTCTCAGGTCTGCCTTCAACGTAGTGCTTGAGGTTGTATGGAGCATCAAGGAAGCTGAAGTTAGGGAACAGCCTCTTTGATGAAACCCTCATGGCCAGGTGGAACAGGTCATAGTTCCTGTCGCCTTCATTGAGGTTTATGCCTTCCTTGACCTTGAATATGAGTATCGGGAATATCGGAGTCTCTCCGTTACCGAGTCCTGCTTCCTGAGCCAGGAGAAGGTTCTTTGTTACCATCCTTCCCTCTTCGGAGGTGTCGGTTCCGAAGTTCACGCTTGAAAAGGGAACCTGAGCCCCTGCCCTTGAATGCATTGTGTTAAGGTTGTGTATGAAGGCTTCCATGGACTGGAAGGTTTTCCTGTCTGTTTCTGTGAGGGCTTCCTCGAATGCGAAGCCTACAGCACCTGCGGCATCCGCTCCTGAAATCTCATACCTGATGGATACCGCTTGAATTACAGCGGATTTCTCTGTCAGGCCGTCCTTCATCCTGCCGGCATTATTCTTGTCAACAAGCTCCAGGAGCTCCTCCTTATCAGCCGTTATTCCCATCACTGCCAAGGCCTTCCTTAGGTTGTCACCATAAAGCTTCCTGAAGGTCTTCTCAACACCCTTTGCCAGGTTGTAGTCAAAGGTAGGTATTGACTGGCCGCCGTGCTGGTCGTTCTGGTTCGACTGTATGGCTATTGCCGCAAGTGCAGCATAGCTTGTAATGTCCTGTGGCTCCCTTAGGAATCCGTGGCCTGTGGAGAAGCCTCCCTTGAACAGCTCGTCCAGGTCTATCTGGCAGCACGTGAGGGTTCCCATGTTAAGGAAGTCCATGTCATGTATATGTATCTCGCCCTTGTCATGCGCTGACGCATGGGCTGAGGAAATGACGAAATCCCTGCAGAATTCCTTTGATACGATGCTTCCATACTGCAGCATGGTTCCCATTGCAGTATTTCCGTTGATGTTGGCATTCTCCCTCTTAAGGTCCGATTCCTTGGCATCAAGGAAGGTGACGTCCTCAATGCTCTTCATGAGCCTTGTCTTTGAATTCCTTATCCTGCTTCTTTCTGCCCTGTATAGTATGTATGCCTCGGAGGTCCTTGCATGTCCGCCTTCGATCAGCACCTTTACTACCGAATCCTGGATGTCCTCAACCGTAGGGGTAATTCCGTGGAACTTCCTGTGTACGAGCTTCTCCACATCACCCGTGATCCTCTCTGCCATCCCATAATCTGGAGTCTCCCCCAGTCTGTCAGCAACGTCCTTTGCTGCGAGGAATATTGCGCGCGTTATCTTTTCGGAATTGTATGGTATTATCCTGCCGTCCCTTTTCCTGACCTCCGTGATCATATGTCCGCCCCTTTACTACATCTTGTGTCATATATTTTCATTTTATCTATATATTGTGGTCCATACAATGATACAGCACAAAAAAAATCGGGTCAACATTTGTGAATTGCTATATGTCCAAAATTCCCCGAAAAAAAATGAAAGAACGGGCTTTTCCTAGTCCGTTCTACATATTCCTTGCCTTGACAGCAGCCTATATTCCATCTCCGTATGCGCTTCCGGTTTCGTTCTTCAGATAGTCCAGGACCCTGAGTTCAAGATAGCATACCTCTCCCATGGACTCGAATATTACATCCTTAAGCTCCGTCCTTATATATGTAACAAGCGGCCTGACCTCAGCTGTATCGAGTACCCTCAGGACTCCTATGTCATTTCTTCTCAGGAAAAGGCAGAACCTTTTCAGAATATACCTGGTAAGGTCCAATGAAATATCGACAGTCCACTCATAAATGACCATCCTTTTCTCGTTCAGCTTCACCCTTATGGATCCTTCGCCTGTTATGAAGGAAACGAAAAGATTCCCGTCCTCATGCACCTCTATCAGCGATTTCCCAACTTCCTTGCGCAGATTGAGATTGATAGGCGAAAATATGACCCTTATGAGCTCTTCTTTGGCTCCGAAATGCACACCCTTCTTATCCATCTTTTCCTCACTGTGTTCACAAAATGTTTTCAAATTTTAATTGATAATCACTTTCAATTGCATCCAATCCATGCTATTATAATACTAGACACACTACACATGCAAATGCTTTGAACCCTAAGAAGTATTTCATATTTCCCCCTTTTATGCGATTGTGTTTACCAGTGGAGGCCGATTTTCCCCGAATCGGCCTTCATCTTTTTTTGGGGGTTCCTCACCTACATTCTACCACACCGGAGGGTAGCTTACATGTAAAATAGCCGGAATCACCCTGCCACAAGATAGACCAGCTTCAATTTCACTTAAGGAAAAAATAATTTGAAAGCTCAGGGAAGCTGTTATATAATATATCCAGAATGTTGATTAAATTACTATGATTTAAAAAAGGAGTTGTCATATAGATGGAAACGGTAAAGACCGGCATCATCGAGATGAGCGAGGAGGCATACAGCGAATTCTTCGATCTGCTCGAGATCAATGAGATAGAGCCGAAAATCGTCAGGATCGCACTTGCCGGCTATGGATGCAGCGGCCCGAGCTTCGGACTTATGATGGATGAACCGGGTGCAAGTGACGTGGTGCAGGTTTACGAGGACATCACCTTCATTGTTGCAAAAGAGCTCTATGAAGAGTATGATGGCTTTAAAGTGCTATCAGACGACGAGAACTACGGCGGCGGTATGTCACTGAGACCTAGAAATACAGACACAGCATCAGGATGCTCAACATGTGCATCCGGATGTGCAGTTTAGGAGGAAAATCAATGGAAACAACAAAGAAGGAAGTACTCACGCTCAGTGAAGGCGCATACAACGAATTCAAGTCATTCCTTGCGTCAAACAACGTAACTGACAGCAACATAAGGATAAGCCTTGCAGGCTATGCATGCAGCGGACCAAGGTTCGGGCTCATGGTGGATGCACCCGGAGCTGAAGACCTGGTAGCAACAGTGAACGACATCAACTTCATAGTCGAGAAGAACCTGTACGAGGAATTCGAAGGATTCCAGATCCTGTCAAGCGAAGAGAACTTCGGACAGGGTATGGTCCTAAGACCAAACAAGGTAGACGACAGCGCTGGCGGATGCTCATCCTGCTCAGGCTGCTAAAAAGAAAAACTCATGCTCCATTCACATACGTGAATGGAGCATTTTTTTATGAAAGGACTCCTCACTGAATGCCCTAAGGCAGATTAGTGGACTAAATTGCATTTCAAGGTGTTGATTTGGCTCAATCAAATTGACGGTTATCTCAGATTTACAGTCCATTAAAAGTGAAGTGTTCTCAATTTCCACGATGCCCATTAAAGATACCCTACAGGTATAGCTCGTGTGCCCTTGTCAAGGTATATCAATTCAGGATTTTGGTTAATCAATGCTCCCGCCCCTAACTTCATATCCCCTGCTTCAGTTACAGGTTCCAGAAGATGGAATGCTTGTACCATATTCTTATTCGGTCTGGCAGTCATTTTGATTTCAACAGGATACACTGTCCTGCCAATTTCCATAACCAAATCGATTTCCCTTTGATCTGCATCTCTATAAAAATAGAGATCGCGCACCGACTTACCAGCATTTAGAAATGACTTGACAATCTCTGAGACAACCCAGGTTTCGAAGAATTGTCCAGCTTTTGCCCCGAATTGAATTGTCTCTGGTGTAATCCATCTTGTCAACCAAGCCATCAGTCCTGTATCCATAAAGAATACTTTTGGCGTCTTGATCACGCGTTTCAAACGATTATTATGGTATGGATTCAGTTGCAGTATGATGCCCGAACTTTCCAGGATCTGAAGCCACCGTCTCACAGTTGTCGCAGATACCCCTGCATCCCTTGCAATGCTGTCATAATTCAATAGCTCCCCGCTTCGCGCAGCTACTGCTGCCATGAATCGCACAAAATCGCCTTTATCAGATATCTTGGTCAGTTGGTTAACATCGCGTTCAATATATGTTGTCACATAACTCGAGTAGTACGTTTCCCAATCATCCTGAGAGGCAATAAGCCTTGGCATATACCCTCTGTGAATCATGGTCCAGAGATCATCTGTATTTAGACTCTCTTTTTTTCGGATATCTAGATACTCATCAGTCGGTACGAAGGGCAGTGCACATTTAATGTTTTTTTGCTCACGATAAGAAATTCCCTGAAGCGGGAGTATTGCCAATCTTCCTGCCAGTGATTCGCTTACATTCTCCATCAGATGGTAAGCCTGTGAACCAGACAACAGAAACAGGCATTTTTCTGTACTTTTGTCCTTCAGGGCGGCTAACCTCATCTCATCAATCTTAATTTTCAAAAAAGGAAACAATTCTGGCACATATTGTATTTCGTCAAGGATCAATTTTGCAGAATGATTCATAAAAAATAGTTCTGGATCCTCTTTAGCCTGCTGTAAAACAAAAGGATTGTCAAAAGTGATATATTCAAAGTCATCAACAACCA
Organism: Youngiibacter fragilis 232.1; assembly: GCF_000495435.3. GTDB lineage: Bacteria > Bacillota > Clostridia > Clostridiales > Clostridiaceae > Youngiibacter > Youngiibacter fragilis. The sequence goes on from NZ_AXUN02000203.1 coordinate 27,108, forward strand.
TTTGCAGCAAAGATGATTTTCCAACCTGGCGGGGGCCAGTTACCAATACTGCCGGGAAAGTATTTATCGTTTTTACAAGGTAGTCCTCGATAGCTCTATCAATCCATTCCATCAAGCTTCCTCCTCTCATCTTTTTAATAATAGCATATAATCTCGTATAATACAACATTACAGAGTTGAATATACGAGATTATATGTCTTCCTTTCCGATATGTTGATTTTTGCATCTAGTGGTTTCCCTGACCCAAAAATCCCCTGATGGCAATAATAAATCTAATCAGCATTATTTCTTTTATTTAGGTAAATTCGTAATCCTTCCAGCCTTACATCTTGCTCAGTTCGTCCTCGAGTGCAGACATCCCAAGGGCTATTGCGCCCTTTATCCCTGCATCTATCCGAGTACTGGTACACGATGTAAGTGTCCAGGTCCTCAAGCTCAGCAGTCCTTATTTAGCCTGCAAGGAGCTCACTCACATAACGCCTCACCGCTCCGAGTAAGTGCCCCCTACTCATGGCTTCGCTGCCAGCAATTATCCTCTTTGGTGAAAGGATGAGGATGAAGTTTACGAGGGCATGAACCACGTTGCAAAAGAGTTCTATGAACATTATGATGGCCACAAAGTGATATCAGACGACGATAATTACGGCGGCGGAATGGCACTTAATCCTAGAAACACAGACATAGCATCAGGATGCTTAACTTGTGCATCCTGATGTGCAGTTTAGGTAGAAAATCTATGAAACATCAAAGAAGGAAGTACTCACTCTAAGTGAAGGCGCATACAGCGAATTCAAGTCATTCCTTGCGCCAAGCAATGTAGACGGCAGAGCCACCAGATGCTCATCCTGCTCAGGCTGCTAAAAAGAAAAACTAATGCTCCATTCACTTACGTGAATGGAGCATTTTTCATAAGCATTGGAGTTCGACATCTTCAATATTTTTAATCAGCTATCGTATTAATTCCTTCCCTCATCGATACTAATCAGGTATTCCCTTATAGAGTCCACAACGGAAATTACACTTTCCTCTCCTGTGTAGCTTGCAACAAGCACCAGGTCACCTTTTGAGGCGAACACAAGACAGCCATTCCACCTTTCCTCTGTGGACAGATAATCCAGCCAGACATCCTCCGAAATCATAAGACTGCCTTTGCTTAGCCTTGATTCCCAACCTTCTGTTACCAATCTTGAATGATCAGGGATCTTCAGGTCATAGAAATTGACAAAAAGATGGGGCTCGTATCCATCTGAAGACTTCCAGACTTCTGAGCCGGTGTACATCCTGTCTGTCAGCAACGAGCCTGGTTCATGGTAGTACGGAAGTTCCTCTGATACAAGGTCATTCCTTGTCTCTATGTCAGGAAGCCTTAGTATATCAGATGAAGGTTCATACAAAGGCATGATCCTCTGGTCACTTACTATGATCTCACCGATGTCAGCGAATACGCACCATGCAACACCTGCAGTAAGGACAGCAACTGAAGCGATCCTTTTTGTAAGGGCCTTCCTCCAAAGCATATCCTGCTTGCCTTCTCTCCTCAGATACCTGCTCAGCTCGCTTATTCCAACGTATTCCTCAAAAGCCCTGAAAGATGATATTGCAAGGAGCGCCAGGTTTATTCTGTTCATTGTCCCCCTGTCAAGCATTCTAAGATAGAAATCCATATCAGTCATTATGAAAAACACTAGCGCAGCGATTCCTGATACTATCAAAGTGAGAGCAAGGATAATTCCAGTATTCATCTTTCTCTGGAGCCTCTTGATGGATATCGACCTGTCGAACATATCAGTATGGAGGGGCCTTGCGCCTGAACTTCCAGAAGTCCTGAAAAGATGGACATCCCTCCTGTAGCCTACATGCTCCCAGCCGCAGTCAGAGAACACCTGAAGTTCATCCTTCCCCGGATCCTTTGCCATGATATCCATAGAATACCTATAATCCTTTGGCTCTCCCTTTTCGAAGGCTGAGTAATAGTATCCGAAATCCCTGACATGCAGGCCGTCCATCGACATGTCGTGGAACCAGGCCTCAAGCATCCCTGTCCTGTACATCCCTGATGGCATTATCTTTCTTATTACGGTGCCCATCCCCTGCCTCCTTCAACTGCAACGAAGTCCCTGTGCATCATCGCTATCCTGTCATGCTCGGCCTGAAGGGCATGCCTTCCGTCAATGGTCAGCTGGTAGGTCTTCCTCCTGTTGTCTTCCTTAACCACGGATATCAGCTTATCCTTCTCAAGCCTTGCAAGGACTCCGTAAAGGGTTCCCGGGCCCATCAGGACCCTGCCTCCGGATACCTCCTCTATGGCCTCCATGAGCCTGTATCCATGGGATGGGTTCATGAGTGAAAGAAGAACATAGAACATGGCCTCTGTCATCGGACCTCCCTGATATGGCATTTCTTCACCTCCAGTCTTGCTATGCGTCGCGTTATTATGTATAGCGATATATCGTATAACATAATAGTAGAGTAACGCATGTATGTTGTCAACAGCAAAAAGGATGCTGCAGCTGCAATATTGCAGCCGATGCATCCTCTTTATACCGTATCCAAAATACGGGTATGTTTTTAGTTTCTGTCCCTATCTCTTCCTCTGTTCATCCTCGAGGGCTGACAGCCCAAGGGCTATTGCGCCCTTTATCCCTGCATCGTTCCCGAGTTCCGGGTACACGATGTAGGAGTCGAGGTCCTCAAGCTCAGGAGTCCTGATGTAGCCTGCGAGAAGCTCTCTGACATAACGCCTCACCATTCCAAGCACGTGTCCCCTGTGCATTACTCCTCCTCCTACGACTATCCTCTTCGGCGAAAGGATGAGTATGTAGTTTACGAGGGCCTGAGCCACGTAATATGCGAGAATATCGAACACCTTATGGTCATCAGGTATGTCCCTGCCCTTCATTCCGGTCCTTGCTTCAAGTGCCGGACCTGCTGCAAGGCCTTCAAAGCAGTCCCCGTGGAACGGGCAGACCCCCTTGAAGTCATCATCCTTGTGCTTCCTGAGGATTATGTGCCCCATCTCAGGATGCAGCATTCCGTGGATGAGCTTCCAGGATTCCATGGCACCCGCACCGATTCCTGTGCCTATAGTCATGTACAGGCAGGAATCAAGCCCTCTGCAGGATCCGAAGAAGGCTTCTCCCAGGGCTGCGCCATTGACATCCGTATCGAATCCCATAGGTGCATCAATATATGTCTTAAGCTCTTCGATCAGATTATAATTCTGCCATTTGACCTTTGGGGTGGATGTTATTGACCCGTAGGTTGGTGAATCCCTGTCAAGGTCGATAGGACCGAATGATCCCACTCCAATGGCATCAAGTTCCTCTCCGCTGAAGAATTCCCTTACCCCGGCCATTGTCCTTTCCGGTTCTTCAGTAGGTATTTCCTGTCTTCTTTCGATTTCGCCCTTCTCGTCGCCGATAGCAAGGACAAACTTGGTTCCGCCAGCTTCGATTGCTCCTATCCTCATGGTTACCTCCTGAAACATCTTTTCTTTAAGTCTATTCTATCTTGCCCACTCGTGCAACAGTGTCCTCATGACCTGGAGACCGTAGGTCCTGTCGACCTCTTCCCTGTCCACCTTGAGTATGAACACATCACCTCTCGGGTCCTTTAGGGATATGGAGGTCCCAAGTACCACCCACAGCGTCCTGAAATGCACAGGAGACATTGAAAGCCGGTCCTCGCCTTCACCGTCTGTAAAGTAAACGAGGAAGGTTGACCTCAGGTTATTCTCCCTGATGTACTCGAACACAGGGGAGAACCTGGTGCCTCCGCGCCTTTCAAGGAGCGGTCTGATATCCTTTATGCTCCTTATCATGTAGTCCCGCCTGACTTCGTTATCGCACTCGAGGACCCTTATTGGAGCATCATGCTGCCTTGTGAGCATAAGCATCTCGGTTAGGAAGCCGTTCATGTCCTTGTCACTTATGCTGCCAGAGATGTCCAGTGCGACCGTTATGTCCGGTGCGAAATCCCTTAGCTCCCCCTTCAGGTCAAGCCTGTCAGGCTGCCTCCTGTCAAGCCTTGCGACCGTCTTCCTTCTGCCCTTGGGTACTGTCCTCAAGGCCCGCCTCACGCTGCTCTGCCAGTTTATCCTTCCCTTTCCGCCGGTCTCGAGTATCTTCAGGATCTCTCCCGGTACTCCCTTGTCACCTGCATGGGAAAGTATCGCCTTGATCGTCTCCCTGGACCTGTCTTCATCCTCGGTTTCAGACTCAGCCCACCTGTCATGGGCGGTCTCGATGTCGATGCCGTTGTCCTTCTTCAGGTCCAGAGACTTCCTGTCCATCTTCATCATGGCATCATGTATGGATTCAACATAGAACTCAAGGGTCTCGTTTGTACGGAGGTTCAGGTTGAACCTGACGTTTACGGAATTTATCCTTTCCGCGAAATGCGGAAGGTTCGTTATGTACTGGTTCACTGATATGTCCATGCCAAGGCTTATGGCAAGCTTCTGGTACTTGTTCTTGAGAGCCTTCTCCCTTGAATGGTGCTTGAGGATTATATGGTATATCTCATGCTTGATCATTGCCCTTGCCTCAAGCTCCTCGAGGAACAGGAAGCTTAAGGGGTTGAACATGAACACGACGCTGCCCTTCCTCATAACGCTTGCCGTTGGGTAGGTCAGAGTGAAGTCTATCTCCCTGATTGTCCTTGAAAGGAAAAGGGCATAGTAGTCCTCACCGCCAGTCACCATCCTGAATGACAGCTCATCCAGGTACTTAAGGAAATCCCTGCTGAATCCCTTCCTCAGGCTTCCTGATTCTGTGAAATCCACCGCATCGGAAAGAAGCTCCCTTCTCCTTGCCGATATGGCATCCCTGTCCCTCAGGTCCTTGTGGAAGTTAAGATCTGCCATAGCACTGGAAGAAGCCTTCTATGAAGGTGTCGGAATTCAAGAGAATAGGGTACACATCTCCATAGTCAGCCCTTATCTCCTTCATGACTGATATCCTCAGGTCCTTTGGCATGAGGTTCAGGACCTCTGAGTACCTGTCAGCGAAACCTGGCTCCATATGGTCCCTGAGGTATAGGATCATGTTCTTCGCAAGGATGTACAGCCTTGAATGGCTTGCCTGGGAGATCTCATCCTTCACGAACTGGCTCAGGACCTCCATAGAGAACAGGTCATCAGGAGATACGAGCGGATTCCTGTTGTCCTCGATGAACGCCATGAAATCCTGGGCCACCTTCATGCCCACGTTTCCCTTCACCACATTGTAGAGTGTCTTCTGGTCGATATCCCTGATCTCTGCCACCTTGAGAGCATTGGAGACCCTTTCCCAGCTTCTTGGGGTAGACCTTATGAATTCATCCTGAGGCTTGTAGTTCAGGTATTCCCTGAACTGCGATATGAACTGGATGACAAGAGGATGTATCTCACCTTCCTCCATGCCCCACGTTATCCATTCCCTTGAGTCAGAATCCATGTTGAACCATACGAACCTGTCTTCCTGGGCCGGGTCCATGTCAACGACCTGGTAGTCTGTCTCCGAGAAATCCTCCATCCTGTTCGAGGGATTCATTGCAGCCGCGACAACCACGCGTCCGGAAAGCCTGTACCCGTTGATCTCCCTGTTGAGTATGAGGTTCATGAGCTCCTGCTGAACCGAATGGTCGCACCTGTTGATCTCGTCAATGAATAGAAGGACAGAGCCTTCGCTTTTCTCCAGATACTCGTCTATTTCAGTAAGCTTGTGATGTGTGGCGTATCTGGTCCTTCCACCAACCACTGTGGGAAGCCCGCCTATCTCCCCTTCCTTGAGGAGGTTTGCGTCAATGTTCACCAGATACAGTCCCTTTTCCTCAGCATACTCCCTGATGAGGGATGTCTTGCCTATTCCGCTCTCCCCTATGATAAGGGGCACCGCCCCTGATAGGACCGCAAGGTCCAGAGCTTCAAGAGTCTCCTTGTAGTTCATGCCCCGTCCTCCTATCTCGACAGCACGTAGTCGATGAGCTTCATCTTAGCAGCCTTCGACCCGTGCTCGTTTATGAAATCGACCTTGTTCATGTCAAGGACCTGAAGCTCCATGAAGTCCCTTACATACCTTTCTGTGACATCGTCCCTTGAAAACACACCGGTCAGGACCTCCAGGAGGAAGTCCATGTCCAGGCTGTCGTACAGGTACTTTGCGATCCTTATGTTAAGCCTGAGGTACTCCCTCAGCTCCTCATCGTCATACCCCCTGATGTAGGTTATTGCCTGCTCGCTGGCTTTCAGCGCTTCCTTCCTTGCCTCGAGGCAGGGCTCCTTTATGTATTTGAGCGCGCTCCAGTAGTTCCTGACTGCAGCTACCTGAACCTCGCACTCCGGGTCAGCTATGTACTGAATGGCGTCGTAGTCTCTCCTGACTGCTGCAAGCTTAAGCGCAAGGTCGGGTCTCCTTATGTACTGTATGGCCCAGCCCTTGTTCTCAACTGCCGCCATCATGACCTCGTATGATGGGTCCTTGATGTGCTTCAGGCTGTTCCAACCTGCCCTCACCGCAAGAAGCCTTACCTCCTCCGGCGCATCCTTGATGTGCCTTATTGAGCCGGGAGTCTTCCTCACCGCCTCTCTCATGGTTTCAAGGCCCGGGTCCATGATATGCCTGATCTCATTTCCGTTTTTCCTGACTTTCTCTATGTCTTCTGACTCGTTTCTCATGAACTGCTCCTCTGTATCCTATCTTTCAATGTATTATCCGCCATCATTATATCAATTAATTGGATACAATTGAAGTGGCACCGTGAAAAAACGGCATTTCTGCCGTCATTACCAATAGTCACTGCCTGTGCCTCTCAAGCTCCCTCTTCACCTGCTCCTGCAGCTCATTAAGCTCTGTGACTCCACCGTACTCTATCAGCTTGTTCAATGTCACCTGGAACCTTGCAGCCTCCTGTGACCTGCCCATGGACATGAGGGACAGTATGTCACTCATTATCGACGATATCATCGCTGACTTCACCTCGAAAAGCTTCTGGGCATCCTTTATCTCATCCTTGATGTCCATCATTACCTGGTCCAGCTGATACGCCGACTCTGCCGCTGTCTTCAGCTTGCCCCGTATTTGCTCGGGAATGTGGGCCTTGTACTTGTAGTTCAGTGAATGCTCGGTCACCGCCCAAAAATTCATTGCAAGAGTCCTTATCTGTATCTCTGCAATGATCTCCGTAACCCCTCCAGCCATGTTTACAGGATACTTTATCACGACATGGTAGCTCCTGTAGCCTGAAGGCTTCACATTGCTGATATAATCCTTCTCGTACATGATCTGCATGTCGCTCCGTTTCCTAATTATGTTCACAACAGTCTCTATGTCGTCCACGAACTGGCACATGATCCTTATACCCGCTATGTCTTCCAGCTCGAACCTCAGCCTGTCGTGGGGGATGTTGAACTTGTTCGCCTTTTCGAGCATTGAGGATATCTCCTTCACCCTTCCTGTTATGAATTCGATTGGTGAATATTCATTCCTCCTCCTGTATTCGGTCCTTATCGACCTGAGCTTGACCTTAAGCTCTTCAACAGCCTGGTCGTATGGTATCAAGAAGGTCTTCCAATCCGTCCCGGACATCCCAATCACCTCTTTACTTCCTTGCCTAACATCACTTGCTCATTCAATTATAGCAAACTTTGACAATTGTTTTAACATGCATACAAAAAAAGACCCTCCGGTGACACAGAGAGGCTGAACCTCTGTGTTCCGGAGAGTCTTTAAAATGCTATATGAATAGTGTGGCGTTTGAATCCTCTGATTCTGAAAGCATGTAGCCTACTCCGCCGAGCTTTATCCCGTCTATGAGCTCCTCTTCCTTGAGTCCAAGGAGGTCCATGCTCATCTGGCATGCGACTACCTCAACTCCGCTCTCAATCGCTGACTTGATGAGGTCTTCAAGGGAGTGTACGTTCTTGTCCTCCATGATCTTCCTGATCATCATCGGTCCGAGTCCGCCCATGTGCATCTTGGAAAGTCCAAGCTTCTTTGAGCCCTTTGGCATCATCATGCCGAATGCGTTCTCAATGAAGGTCTTCTTTACAGGTCCGGCGTTTTCCTTCCTGAGGATGTTTATTCCCCAGAATGTGAAGAACATGGTCACCTTCTTGCCCATGGAAGCTGCTCCATTTGCTATGATGAAGGATGCTATGGCCTTGTCCAGGTCACCTGAGAAGACTATCATGGTCTTGTTGTCCTTCACCGGCTGCATTGCAGCATAGGATCCTGAACAGCCTATCTCCGTATCATTGTCATCTTCGTAAAGTCCCTTCCTGATGCTGGCCTTGATGAGACCCTTGTCCTTCTTGACTGAGATCAATTCATTTCCGGTCCTCTTGGCCCAAGCCTTGATGTCCTCGTAGAAGCCCATGTCTGATGCGGTTATATCAAGCCTGTCGCCCTTATCCATGCTGTCAATTGAAGACTTTACCCTCATGAGAGGTCCAGGGCAGCAAAGTCCTGTAGCATCAAGCTCTACTGTCTTTGAGATCCTGTCTGGCTCCTCAGTATTTACGCCGGGGGCGCCGATCCCGGCTTCCTCAAAAGGGCCGGTCTTTCCTCCGCCAATTCCGCCATCATTTCCATCTTTCTTTGAAGGCTTGAACTTCGCGAAGTTTATGAGCTTGTAGCCACCAGAGAGGTTCTTTGTCATATATCCGTTCTGGTTCAGTATCCTTGCAGCTATGTAGCCTCTAAGTCCGACCTGGCAGTAGATCCATATGAGCTTGTCCTTCGGAAGCTCCGACATCCTTGCCCTGAGGCTGTTGAGAGGAATGTGCACCATGCCGTCAACGCTGCCGTTTTCAACCTCGATCTTGTCCCTTACATCAAGAAGTACCATTGCAGCCGGGTCATACTCAGCGTTGAACTCATCGATTGTCCTGTTGTCCGCAAGCCCTTCCAGCGTGTTCTGGGCTACGAATCCCATCATGTTCGCTGGTGACTTTGCTGATAGGAATGGAGGTGCATACGCAAGCTCAAGCTCTGCAAGGTCGTCTACTGTAGCTCCGAACTTTATCGCTGTCGCGATAACGTCTATGAGCTTGTCTACTCCGTCATATCCTACTGCCTGTGCTCCAAGGACCTTCCTGTCCTCTGTGAATACAAGCTTCGCGGAAAGCTGGGTTGCTCCGGGATAGTAGGTAGCATGGCTGTTCGGGTGGATGAATATCGCCTTTACAGGTATACCAGCCCTCTTCGCATTTCTTTCGTTCATTCCTGTAGCAGCTGCAGTCATGTCAAAGACCTTGAGTATTGAGGTTCCCATGGATCCTGAATACTTCCTGTCGATTCCCGCTATGTTGTCGGCAATTATCCTGCCCTGCCTGTTTGCAGGTCCTGCAAGAGGGATCGCCGTCCTTCCCTTAGTCATGAAGTCAACTATCTCTGCGGCATCTCCTGCTGCATACACGTTCTCGAAGTTTGTCCTCATGTGGTCATCTGTTACAATGTGTCCCCTTGGCCCGAGTACTATGCCTGAATCCTTCAGGAAGCCTGTTTCAGGCTTTACTCCGATAGCGGCAACAACGAAATCTCCTGTGAGTACAGTTCCGGAAGCAAGCTTTACTGATATCTTGTTTCCCTCTTCAATGAACTCGCTTACTCCGTCTCCAAGGTGAAGCTCCACTCCCCTTGACTCCATCTCAGCCTCGGCAATCATGGAAAGCTCTGAATCAAATGGTGCGAGAATATGCGGTACAGCCTCTACGAGGATAACATTCAGTCCTCTCTCCACCATGTTCTCAGCAGCCTCGATTCCAATGAAGCCTCCGCCTATTACGATCGCAGTTGCCTTGGTATTCTTGTCAACTTCAGCCTTAATCGCATCAGTGTCAGGAATGTTCCTCAGTGAATAGACCTTCTTTGAGTCGATTCCCTTGATTGGAGGCTTCATCGGTGATGCGCCTGGTGAAAGTACAAGATAGTCATATGACTCCTCGTAGGTTCCCCTGTCCTTGGAGTTTACAGTCACTGTCTTCGCAACCGGGTCAACCTTCACCACTTCGCTGAACACCCTTACGTCAAGCTCGAACCTGTCCTTCATCGCCTTAGGTGTCTGAAGCAGGAGCTTGCTCCTGTCCTTTATGACCTCTCCGATATGGTATGGGAGTCCGCAGTTTGCAAAGGATATGAACTCATCCTTCTCAAACATCACTATCTCCATGTTCTCGTCAAGTCTTCTAAGCCTTGCCGCAACGGTTGCTCCTCCTGCTACTCCACCTACGATTACTGTCTTCTTGCTCATTTCTTCTCCTCCAGATCAAGTATTCTTATTATATCTTTGGCCGTCTCACTTACGACCCTGTACGTTATTTCCGTGCCTTTCCTCTCGCCCTCGATGATACCCGCGGCCTTAAGGCTTCTTATGTGCTGAGAGATGGTAGACTGCGGTATGTCCAGGCATTCCTGCATGAAGCTGACGTTGCACCCGTTCTCCCTTATGAGTCCCCTTGCTATGCAAAGCCTTACCGGATGTCCTAATACCCTCATTATCTCTGCCGGTCTTTCCAGCTGATCAAGGTTGTTGTCCATATATCCCCTCTCCCTCAATTAGTACATTATAATATTACGTTTTTTAAATATATTTGTCAACATTTTAACGTGTAATTTTTTCACAAATTACAGCCTTATTCTCATATAAATATTCAACAACCGTCCCTGTATTTTGACATATCAGCAGAATCGCATCATGTGTTCAGCTTTTTCACTGCCCGTGTAACTACAAACCTGGGTACGAACCTCGACAGCACCGGGATCGCCTTGTTGAACGGACCCGCTACAACAATGCTCTTTCCCATCATCATGCCCCTGTATCCTTCCTCTGCAACAGCAGCTGCAGACATCTTGAAATGATTCGCCACATTGGTCCTCGACACTTTAGCCTTCCTCTGGAAATCAGTGGTGGTAGGCCCCGGGCAAAGGGCTGTGACAGTGACTCCAGTGCCTTCAAGTTCGTGTGACAGGGCTTCGGACAGACTGAGGACATATGCCTTGGATGCATAGTATGACGCCATGAGCGGCCCTGGCTGGAATGCTGCTGTCGAGGCTATGTTAAGCACCATGCCCCGTCCTTCAATAACCATACCTGGAAGGATCAGCCTTGTCATTTCAGTTAGGGCAATGATGTTAAGATTAAGAAGGGCTGTTGTTTCTGATAGGTCCAGCTCATGGAACAGTCCATAGCATCCTATCCCGGCATTGTTAACAAGGTTCTCAATTTTTATCCCCATCGCCGATACTTCGTCAAAAACCTCCCTGGCTGAACCTATCCTAGACAGGTCTTTGACAATGGTCACAATATTGATCCCATACTTCCTGCTGTAGAAGCCCTTTATTCTCTCAAGCATGTCATTGCTTCTGGCAACAAGCACAAGGTCATTCCCATCCTTCGCAAACAGCTTCATGAGCTCGTAGCCTATCCCGCTTGTCGCTCCGGTAATCATTGTATGTCCCACTTCAACCCACCCCTTATTAATCCATGTCCCACCACCATTATATCCCTCCTTCCAGAAGGATTAAAATAAACGATTTCTGAACGTTCGCCATAATCAGTATATCTGCAGTATGAAAACAGGACAAAATTGAAGACCCCGCTCGCGCGGGGTCCTTGAATCAGAATATATTATTTTACGAGTGACCTGACCTTATCAACAACATTTGCTACTGAGAAGCCATATTTTTCAAGGACTATGCTCTCCGGTGCAGATGCTCCGAAGGTGTTTATCCCGATCATGACTCCCTCGTCCCCGATGTACCTTTCCCATCCTAGAGGATTTGCCATCTCAACTCCGACCCTCTTCCTGACCTTAGGATCGATGACAGAGTCCCTATATTCCTTGCTCTGCTTCTCGAACCTGTCCCATGAAGGCATGGATACCACTGATACGTCAATTCCTTCTGCAAGGAGAACCTGCTGAGCCTCGTATGCAAGAGGAACCTCAGAGCCTGTTGCGATTATCATTGCATCTGCTGTTTCCTTAGTTGCAGGGGATACGACGTATGCTCCCTTTTCAACTCCTGCCATTGCAGTTTCAGAAGTGCCTGGGAGTGTCTTCAGGTCCTGCCTTGTGAGGACAAGCACTGTAGGCTGGTCCTTTGACTCAAGCGCCAGTTTCCATGCGGCTATGGACTCGTTTCCGTCTGCAGGCCTTATTACCGACAGTCCCGGCATCGCTCTCAGCGATGGAAGGTGCTCTACCGGCTCATGTGTAGGTCCGTCTTCACCGACCGCTATTGAGTCGTGGGTGAAGACGTAGGTCACTGGTAGTCCCATAAGGGCTGAAAGCCTCATTGCAGGCCTTACGTAGTCTGAGAACACGAAGAATGTTCCTCCGTATACCCTTAGTCCGCCGTGGAGTGCCATACCGTTCATGGTGGCTCCCATAGCGAATTCCCTTACTCCGAACCAGATGTTCTTTCCTTCATAGCTCTCAGCTGAGAAGTCAGCTGTTCCCTTGACGTTGGTCTTGTTAGAACCGGCAAGGTCTGCTGAACCTCCGAAGAAGCTTGGAACCTTCTTTGAGATAAAGTTTATTATCTCGCCTGAGGAATTCCTTGTAGCTACCTTCTTGCCAACCTCATACATCGGGAATTCCTTCTCCCAGTTCTCTGGAAGCTTTCCAGCAATTGCAGCTGAAAGCTCTTCAGCAAGCTTTGGATAGTTTGCCCTGTACTGGGTGAAAAGGTCGTTCCAGGCTTCATTGGCCTTCACTCCGAGAGACTCGATATTGCTTGCGAATGTCTCGTATGCAGTCTCAGGAACCTCGAACTCACCGTAGTTGTAGTTGAAGTATTCCTTTGTCTTCTTTACTCCTTCAGCTCCCAGTGGTGATCCGTGTACCTTCGATGTGCCTGCATCAGGTGAGCCGATTCCTATTACGGACTTTATCTCTATTATTGTAGGCTTTTCTGTCTCTTCCTTGGCAAGAGCTATCGCATGCTCAACACCCTCGAGGTCGTTCGCATCCTCGACTCTCAGGTACTGCCAGCCATATGCCTCGTATCGTCCCTTGATGTTCTCGGAGAATGACTTGTTAAGCCTTCCGTCAAGTGAGATGTCATTCGAATCGTAAAGTATGACCAGCTTGCCTAGCTTCAGGTGTCCTGCAAGTGATGAGGCTTCGCCTGATACCCCTTCCATAAGGTCTCCGTCTCCGCAGAGCACGAATGTATGGTGGTCTACCACGCTGAAGTTTTCCCTGTTGTACTTTGCTCCAAGATGGCTTTCAGCCATTGCCATTCCGACAGCCATTGCGATTCCCTGCCCAAGAGGTCCTGTTGTGGCTTCTACTCCTACAGTATGGCCGAATTCAGGATGTCCCGGGGTCTTCGATCCCCACTGTCTGAAGTTCTTGACCTCTTCAAGTGAAAGGTCATAGCCTGAAAGGTGAAGCAGGCTGTAGAGGAGTGCAGAGCCGTGTCCTGCAGAAAGAACGAACCTGTCCCTGTTGAACCAGGTCGGATTCTTAGGATTGTGGTTCATGCTCCTTGTCCACAGTACGTAGGCAAAGGGTGCTGCTCCAAGCGGAAGGCCAGGATGTCCTGAATTTGCCTTCTGTACTGCTTCGATTGACAGTGCCCTTACGGCATTGATTGAAAGCGTGTCTTTTTCGTTAAACATTTTCATCCTCCGTATCGATATTAGAAATTTTTTTCAGTAAACGAGTGTAATCCAGAACTATTATATCATAGCTTGGCAATTTTTTTCAGAAAAATTCATATGATTTGTGAAATGATTCAATTGAAGCCAGATAAGAAAAGGACCCCTGATTATAGAAACAGAGGTCCACTACAAATGCCTATTCCTTTATCAATACCGGCCTGAATCCGATATGGTCGCAGGAAGTGAGGATGTATTCCACACCCTTGCGGTTTCCTTCCATCACCCTCTTGAGGGCATTCCCGTGAAGATGCCCGTAGATCACCTTCTCCACGCCGTACTCCTCGAAGAGGTCGGTAAAGGCTGAATCCTGAAATGTTTCATTGGTCGGCGGGTAATGGATCATAGCGATAATTCCCATATCAGCCTTCTTCTTTGCGGTTTCAAGGGAGAGCCTCATCCTTATCAGCTCCCTCTCGAATATCTTCCTGTCGTTCTCCTCGTCAAACGTAGAGCTTCCAGGGATCATCCAGCCCCTGGATCCGCATATGGCATATCCATCCCACAGGAAGCTGTTGTTCTGTATGAAGTCTATGTCAGGATACATGCTGTTTAGCTTTGTAATGCCCTTCCACCAGTAGTCATGGTTGCCCTTAATCAGGATCTTCCTTCCGGGAAGGCCTGACAGATAGTCAAGGTCCTGCTTTCCGGAATCCATCCTGAGTGACCATGAAAGGTCTCCCGCCATAAGGACCGTATCGGAATCCCTAACTATTTCCCTCCAGTTGTCCTCTATCTTCTGCTGATGATCTTTCCAGACATCGGAGAAGACATCCATTGGCTTTTCACCTGACAATGAAAGATGAAGGTCGGAGATTGCATACAGCGCCATTATCTGTTCAAAAGGATCCTGTAGAAATGCTTCTTGCCCTTCTTGACGAGCACGGAATCCTCCTCGAAATCATCCAAGGCAAGCTTTTGCATCGGATCCGACACCTTCATTTCCTTAAGTGTCACACCGCCCTGTACGATGTTCCTTCTTCCTTCTGCCTTCGACGGGAAAACACCGCCCTTGACAAGGATGTCCAGGAGCGTCCCTTCAAGGTCTTCAGCGGTTATCTCTATGGTAGGGACATTTGTCATGTCTTTGCCTTTCTCGAATAATGCCTCTGCAGCGCCCTTGGCCTTTTCGGCCTCATCCGCCCCGTGTACGTTCTTTGTTATCTCATATGCGAGGACCTTCTTGAACTCGTTTATGTTCACTCCCTCTGCGCTTTCCATTGCATCGATATCCTCAACAGGCACGAATGTAAGAAGCCTCAGGCACTTGAACACGTCCGCGTCATCAACGTTCCTCCAGTACTGGTAGAAGTCGTAGACCGAGGTCTTTTCAGCATCAAGCCAGAGCGCACCGTTTACTGTCTTGCCCATCTTCTGGCCCTGTGAGTTGGTAAGGAGAGCACAGGTCATTGCGTATGCGCTCTTCCTTTCCTTCCTTCTTATAAGGTCGGCACCGGCAAGCATGTTGGACCACTGGTCATCGCCGCCAAGCTGCATTGTGCAGCCATAGTTCTGGTTCAGGTACAGGAAGTCATAGCCCTGCATCAGCATGTAGTTGAACTCAAGGAAGGACAGTCCCTTCTCAAGCCTGAGCTTTATGCTCTCCGCCCTCAGCATGTTGTTCACTGAAAAATGTACACCAACATCCCTCAGGAAATCCACATAGTTAAGGTTGAGCAGCCAGTCTGCGTTGTTAGCGAGAATGGCCCTGTCATCGGAGAAATCTATGAACTTCTCCATCTGTTTCTTTATTGAAGCCGCATTAGCCGCTATGGTCTCCTTCGTCATCATGGACCTCATGTCGGTCTTTCCCGATGGGTCCCCGATCATGGCGGTACCGCCTCCAAGAAGCGCTATTGGCCTGTGACCAGCCCTCTGCATGTGCGCCATGAACATCAGGGCTATGAAATGCCCGACATGAAGGCTGTCTGCTGTCGGGTCGAAGCCTATATAGAAAGTGACCCTGTCATTTTCCAAAAGGTCCCTTATCTCTTCCTCATGAGTCATCTGTTTAATGTAGCCTCTTCTCTGAAGCTCCTCGAAAACGCTCATCTTCATTCCTCCTAAGCTATCTTTATCTTTAATAGTATATCTGCAAAACCTGATTTTGTGAATAGCACATGGTGATCAGTACCGCCTGGAACCCAATGAATTTGAGAGGAGAGGAACAGAACCGGCGGTTTTTCCGCATTCCATGCAAAAGAAAAAGCCCAAACGGGCTTTTTTATCAAAAAGGATCAGATGACCTTGAACTTTTCCAAATCACTTGTGCCGAGTTCACCCTCGTCATGCATTGTAATCATGAGGTTCACGCTATGTTTCTCCGAAAATTGCTGGAGTTTGTTGAAGACCTTCTCTGTTGTCTCATCCTTCTTGTCCAGCGTGTTGAAGAGACCGTCTACGAATATGGTCTCAACGTCGTAGTTTGTTGAAATTATCCCTGAAAGGAATCCGTATATCGCCTTATAGTCCTTTAGCTCGAAATCTTCGGTATTGATGAATCTGATGTGCCTGTCCAGTTCGTGGATCGCCCTGTTGTCATCGTCAATGTAGACTATCGTCCCCTTTGCCGACTTTACCTGTTCATTGGCAAGAGATACCATTCTTTTGCTCTTCCCCGAGCCTCTCTTGCCATAAATAACCTGTATCATGTCAACCACACCCCTTAAATTATTTTATTGATTGTAAACCTTTAACCTTACTAACATTATATGATTATCAGAAAATTAAGTCAAACCGGAAGCCGCCTTTTCGGAAGTTTTTTGGATCCCTGTTTTCCCAGTAAAATAATGAAACCAATTCTCAATTCAGTTTTTTCATGCTGTCAGGAAATCGTATACCAATATCATCATCGAATTTCAAAATGAGAATATTTCAGGTTATTGTTTGCCGATGAAGTCAGCAAATCCTGATTTTTTTATCAAATATCCCCAATTGATAATGAAAAACAGCGCAAACAAATAATGTCATATTTTTCACGTTTTATCTTCACATGTTTTTCTCAATCTGATATAATTAAGGTGCCCATTAGGGTAAAAATATCACAAAGTACAGTTCATTTCCAGGAATTAATCCATAGACCTCAGCGTCAGGTAATTCTAAGAAATACTGTCGCTGAGGAGGAAAAGAAAAATGGAAGACAAGAAGATCATCTGCAGAGACTGCAACCAGGAATTCGTATTCACCGTTGGTGAGCAGGAATTCTACAAGGAAAAGGGGTTCGAGAACGAACCGGTAAGATGTCCTGACTGCAGAAGAGCAAGAAAAGCCCAGAAGTTCGACAACAGAAGATAGTAATCGGAAACGGCCAGTAACTGGCCGTTTTTTTGTTGCCTATGCAGGGCTTTCATCAGGTTGTCTGCAGACTTAACAGGTGTTAATATATATTGGTAAGGAAAAGTATTTTATATATGGAGGCATTTCATGGAAACTAGGAAGAAAAGGATCTTCAGCGGAGTAAAGCCGTCAGGGGATCTTACTTTAGGAAACTATCTGGGGGCGATAAAGAACTGGGCTACGCTCCAGGAGGAATACGAATGCTTCTACAGCATCGTCGACCTGCACGCGATAACCGTAAAGCAGGAGCCAGCTGAGCTGAGAAAGAGGACTCTTGAGATCCTTGCAATATACATAGCGTCAGGAATAGATCCTGAGAAGTGCACCCTGTTCATCCAGTCACACGTGCCCGCACACTCAGAGGCATCCTGGCTTCTGACCTGCAACACCAATATGGGTGAGCTTTCAAGGATGACCCAGTACAAGGACAAGACCGCTAAGGTAAAGGACAATGAGGCTATAGGCTCAGGTCTGTTCAACTATCCTGTGCTTATGACAGCTGACATACTCCTTTATCAGGCTGATGCCGTACCTGTAGGTGTCGACCAGAAGCAGCATGTCGAGCTTGCAAGGGACATTGCCCAGAGGTTCAACAGCACATACTCTGACACCTTCGTGCTGCCTGATGTCATAGTACCGAAGGAAGCGGCGAAGATAATGGACCTCCAGGACCCTTCAAGGAAGATGTCAAAGTCGGATGACAACCCTAACTCCTTCATCCTCATAATGGACAAGCCGGAAGTCATAAGGAAGAAGATCTCAAGGGCAGTCACTGATTCAATAGGAGTCGTGAACTATACCGATGAGCAGCCCGGAGTCAGGAACCTCATAAACATACTCTGCGCACTTAAGGGCTACAAGCCTGATGAAGTAGTGGATATGTTCAGAGGAAAAGGTTATGCTGAATTCAAGTCTGCTGTTGCAGAGGCACTGGTCGATGAATTCACACCTGTCCAGGCCAAGGTAAGGGAGCTCCTTTCAGAGAAGTCAAAGCTCGAGGAGATATACAAGAAGGGCGCTGAAAGGGCTTCCTATGAGGCACAGAAGACCCTCAGGAAGATGCAGAAGAAGATAGGCCTGGTTCCCAGGTAGGCCGCTCCTGCCATTACCTTCATTATTCATGAACTCTTCGATAAAGCAGGTTCAGGATGTATAGGGAAGAGTCAACCGGTCTGGCTGCCTCTTCCCTGATCATTGATGAATGGAATGTATAATTTTCGGATCATGATTAATCGCACAGGACAAGACTGCCCGATGAACATGATGTTTCGAAATCATAATCCGTTTTTTAACAAATAGTTTGAAAATAAATAAATCTCTTGCACTTATCCAAAGATTCTGCTAACATTCATAACAATATAACAATATTTCCATCGCCATGATAGGAAAAGAGAAATTCAAACGGTCGCTAAAGAGAGTCTGCATATGGTGAAAGCAGACGCGATACGGGTATTTTGAAATCATCCTTGAGCTGGAATGCCTAAAGCGCCTGTCGCAAGTAAGTATCCCCGGAAGGCTCCGTTAACGGCCCGAAGCTTGTCTGAGCTTTTGAGTGGCATTCGTGCAATTAAGGTGGTACCGCGGATTTATCCGTCCTTTCAATTCTGAGAGGACGGTTTTTTTTTACAGAAAAGTCCCTTCGTGACCATTACCTGTGGCGCAGTCTGGCAATACTGTCATTCATCTATTCATTGGAGGTAAGAAAATGGAAATGCTTAACGAAAGAAAAAAAGTGAACTATCAGGAATACATGAACTTTGATGCCGCAAGAGAAACACTCCGGCCTGTGATCCGTGAAACACCTCTTATCCACAGCGAGGTCTTCAGCGAAGAATGCGGCAACCAGGTCTTCATAAAGCCAGAGAACCTTCAGGTCACCGGAGCATTCAAGATACGCGGAGCATACAATAAGATCTCTCAGCTGAGTGACATTGAAAAGTCCAAGGGTGTAATCGCTTCGTCCGCAGGCAACCATGCACAGGGTGTGGCGCTGGCTAGCAAGCTCCTTGGTGTAAGGGCTACGATCGTCATGCCCAAGACGACCCCGATCATAAAGGTCGAGGCTACCCGAAGCCATGGTGCGGATGTTGTCCTTGCAGGTGACTGCTATGATGAGGCATATGAAGAAGCCTTGAGACTCCAGAAAGAGCAGGATAGCGTCTTCATCCATCCATTCGATGATTTGGATGTGATTGAGGGACAGGGAACCATAGGTGTTGAGATCTTGGATGAGCTTGATTCTGTTGATGCAGTACTGGTACCTATAGGTGGTGGAGGCCTTATAAGCGGTATCGCACTTGCAATGAAAGCCCTGAAGCCTTCGATCAGGATCATAGGTGTTGAGCCCGAAGGAGCCATGGCAATGAAGTCTTCCGTGAATGAGGACAAGGTAGTCTGCCTTTCCCATGTGGACACTATTGCTGACGGAGTTGCAGTCAAGCGCCCCGGCGACCTGACCTTTGACATAATCAGGGTATATGTGGATGAGATCGTAACCGTCAGCGACCGCGAGATCATGGAAGCCTTCCTCATGATGCTTGAGAAGCATAAGCTGATAGCTGAGAACTCAGGCGCTGTCTCCTTAGCCGGCCTCAAGAGGCTTCATATGATCAACAAGAATGTCGTCTGTGTAGTAAGCGGAGGAAATATCGATGTGGTGACAGTCTCCACCATGATCAACAAGGGCCTTGTCTCCCGCGGACGGTTGTTCTGCTTCAGCGTGGAGCTGCCTGACAAGCCTGGAGAGCTCCTGAGGATCTCAGAAGTCCTGGCAAGACTCAATGCGAATGTCATAGGCCTTGACCACAACCAGTTCAAGAACACAGACCGCTTCATGAACGTTGAGCTTGAAGTTACCTGCGAGACCAGTGGTCACGCCCACATCGAGGAAATACAGTGTGAACTCTCGAGGATGGGCTACAAGGTGAGGAAGGTCTATTGAAGTTAGAAATCCCTGTATTTCTTAGAAGCAGATAGAGCTATAGATGTTTCAGCGTTCCTCTTAAGGCTCTGTAATGAAGACTAATAGATTTGAATTGGAGAGGCAGTCATCTTTCGATATGACTGCCTCTCTTGTTACCTGTATTAAAGTCACTTATCAGAACTGTACCTTTGGAACCGCCTTCTCTTCCTCTGCTATCTTGAAAAGAGGCTCCTGCCTGAAGTTGAATATTCCAGCGAAGATGTTCTTCGGGAATATCTCGATGTCCGTGTTGTACTTCATGACCGTGTCATTGTAGAACTGTCTTGAGTACCTGATCTTCTCCTCCGTGTCCTTCAGGTCTGCCTGAAGTGACAGGAAGTTCTGGTCTGCCTTGAGCTGTGGATATGCCTCAACGACCACCATCAAGCGCTGAAGGGCTGCCGTAAGGTTGTTGTTGGCATCTGCGGCTTCCTGGACTGTCTTTGCGCTGACAGCCTGGTTCCTTGCCCTTACTACTTCCTCGAAGGTGCCCCTTTCATGTGCGGCATAGCCCTTGACAGTCTCAACAAGGTTCGGGATGAGGTCTGCCCTGGTCTTGAGCTGTACGTCTATCTGAGCCCATGCGTTCCTGACTCTGTTCCTCAGCCTTACCAGGCCGTTGTATACCGAGACCGCGTACAGAAGTATAACTGCTATTATTCCCAGTATGATCGGCAGTGTCCAGTTTCCATTATTCATACTATCATCTCCTAAATATTAATCTAGAATGCTCCGCCGCCACCGCCGCCGCCACCGCCGCCTGAGCTCCCTCCAGAGAAACCTCCCCCACCGCCGGAGCCGGAAGACATTGCAGAAGATGCGATGTTGGCTGTGTTTACAGCAGAAGCTACGCTTCTTGCCGTATCGCTCACCATATGGTTCATCATATACATCGAGTTGTAGCTTCCGTACCCTCTCATATATGTAAGGTTTGGATCTGAAAGGTCACTGTCACTGAATACCTTCGGCAGCTGGTCTATGACTTCCTTTGCAACTCCCAGGGAAACAGCATATACGAGGTAGTGCTCCCAGATGGTTATTGCCGGTATGTCAGCCTTTTCAAGGTTCGAGAAGTCAAGGAGGAACTTCTTGAAAGCATCCCACATTGCCTTCTGCTCCGCTCCATACTGAGTGAGCTTCTTCCTAACCGACTGGATACCCATCGATGTCACAAGTAGGAGCCCTGATACCGCTACCGCTATGCCGAAGCCCGGTCCGAGGAGGAAGGTTGCCAGGCCACCGATTATCAGAAGACCAAATCCGATTGCGATGAATACACCTATTCCATTGGTCTTGTTCCCTGTATAGAAGCCTTTATTCTCACCTTCATCAATGACGTAGGCCTTGAACTTCTCGTAGTCCTTGGCGAACTGCCGTGCGAATGTCTTCTTCTTGGCCATCTTCTCAAGGTCGTCAATATCCAGATACTCTCCACCGCCTATCCTGTCTATGAACCACTCAGCAAGGAATGCTTCGTGAGGCAGAAGCTCATCAATTTTTTCCCTGTTCAGCCATTCAAGCCTGTATACTTCATCTGTCGACTTGAAAAGAAGCCCTTTTTCAGTGGTTGAAACAAGGGTCAGTCTGACCACCTTTTTCCTTGCAAGGTCAAGAAGTGTCGCCATGATGTCTTCCGGCTTTGTGCTTCCTCTGGTCATGAGATAGCTCATTACAGCAGGAGAGTAGTCACCCGGAAGCTCCCTGTAGTAATCCCCCTCGAACTGAGGCTTCAGTTCACAGGAGAATTTCATGTTGCCATATGCAGTTGCAGCCAGACCGAATATCGCAGCGAGTATGAAGACCGGATTCAAAATGCTCTTCAGGTTCTTAAGGAAATTTTCCCGTTCGAGCTTCTTTATTGCTTCCTCTCGAAGCTTGTTGGCCTCGTCAGCGAGCTTCTGCTCGTTTGTGAGTATTGCCGGCAGCTCATCCCTGCTGAATGTGTTGGTTGATCCCGGAACAAGTTCCGGCGGGAATATTGCAAGGGTCTCGACGAATGTCCCCTGCACAAGAGGAACAGTGAATTCGAAGGTGCTGCTGTCTTTGATGGATGATGTCCCTGTCAGCGGTCCGTGCGCGAACACCTTAAGGTCATCCTTTGATGCCCCTTCCGGGATCCTTATGATGATCCTTACGTTTTCAAGTGGAACTGTCCAGTTGGCATCTATTATCTTCCTGTTGAAGGTTGCTATGTCGTTGTACTTTTCAACCACGTTCTTCAGTGTATAGCCATACAGGAACGTCTTCGTATCTGACCCTGACTTCTCATAGACCTTAAGCTTCATGAGGTTTCCGGAGGTCGCCGCCTCGTACGTGTTGGCGGCTCCTGTGGCAGCCTCGCTGAAAGTCCTTTCAGATCCGTCATGTGACACCCTGACCGTCACATCGCTTATGCCTGATGTCCTTGAAAAATCGATGTCCCTGAGTACTCCATTGAATGACCCTGAAAATGAATACTCAATGGCTTCAGTTACCCTGGCGTCTCCATTTTCCATGATCTCAACAATAACCTCAAAAGATGTTATATCATAGGTCCCGCTCGAGGCATCTGCCCTGAAGACGGGCAAAAGGAATAAGATGAGGAGCACCCCTATCCATACGGTCTTGCGGATAAATCTTCTATCCATGTTCAACCTCCTTTGAATTCTTCCATTCCGAGGTTCATAACCTTGTTAAGCGCATACGCGACTCCGTCCTCATCTTCAGTCCGTGTGACAAGCTTTGCGGCCTTCTTGATTTCATCGGCGGCATTTCCCATGGCTACACCAACGCCAGAATACTTTATCATTTCATAGTCATTTTCCGAATCCCCAATCGCCATAACCTCTTCATTGCCTATGCCAAGCTCCCTTGCGAGAGCTGACAAGGCGCTGTACTTGCTGAGGCCCTTGTCCAGAAACTCAAGGAAAAATGGGGCTGTCCTTACTAATTCATGCTTCTGCCTTATAGCTTCAGGTATCCTGGGAAGGTATCCCTCGAGTATGTGCTCATAGTCTAGGAACAGGACCTTCATAACTGTTGCATGGTCATCGATGGTTTCAGGATCACCTATCACAAGCGGGATCCCGTTGACTGTAGCCTCAAGTGTGGAATAAAAATTTTCAACAGGAGTCATGGCATGGTCAGCAAAGTGGATTATGCAGTTGGCTCCGATTTCGGATGCAGTCCTTGCAAGGACCTTCGCATCCTTTCCAGACATCCCCTGCTCATATACCCTCTTCTTTGACTTCGCCTGGACCACCAGGGCGCCATTGAATCCGATCAGGAATTCCTCGTCGTTGTAAAGTCCCAGCTCCTCGATGTATCTGACAAGCCCCTTTATGGGCCTTCCGCTGCACAGCACTATCCTTGCCCCGTTTTCACATGCAAGCGCAATAGCCTTCCTGTTCGCTTCACTTATCTCAAGCCTGCTGTTCAGCAGTGTTCCATCCATATCCAGGGCCACTAGTCTAACCATATCCGACCTCCATTTACTCATCTTCTAATTATATCATTATTTTGTTTCATTTCTTTTCACCTACACGTTAACAATGTTTAAACATGGTTGGTGAAAAGTGCTGGCTTTGCTGCGTTAATCATTCAGGGTATGCCTGCACATGCGTGACTTTTTCCATAAGCTTCAATTTTCATTGCTTTACATCCATGCTTTTACATAGTAGAATAAATTAGTTCAATAGTGAACTAATTTCAAGCGGAGGATTCATCATGCAGATAGATATCAGGGAAGACAACATATTCATTCTGTCCAGCTGGAAATTCAAGAAGATGTACGAAAAGGCATTCTATCCGACAACCAGAGAACTACAGTTGACACAAGGAGAGATCGATGTCCTCCTTTTCCTGTTCAATAACAAACCTCTTGATACGGCTAAGGACATTGCCAAATACAGGTCCATCTCAAAATCAATGGTCTCGAAGTCACTGGATTCATTGCTGAAAAAGGGTTACCTTTCAGGCGAAACAGACAGGTCTGACAAGAGGAGCATACACCTTTCAATCGAACAGGAAGCCGTTCCGAAGGTTGAAAAACTGGCAGAAGTCCAGAAGGGCATCTTAAGGTCCCTGTTCTCTGACATTACAGAGGATGAATATGCGGTGATGAAGAGGATATTCAACAAGATAAGCGACAACATCTCAAAAGAGCTTGATGAAAATGGAGGAAAACAAAAGTGGGAGTGACAAGAGAGAACAAGATGGAGACCGAGAAGGTAGGAAGGCTGCTCTTTGGCATGGCATTTCCCGCGATCATAGCGCAGGTAATAAACGTTCTGTACAACATAGTGGACAGGATGTATATCGGACACATCCCTGAGATCGGTGCTGATGCCCTGACCGGGGTCGGCGTCACCATGCCGCTCATAATGGTAATATCAGCCTTTGCCGCACTTGTAAGCATGGGAGGCGCTCCAAGGGCATCCATAATGATGGGAATGAAGGACAAGACTTCTGCTGAAAAGATACTTGGCAGCAGCACCAGCGCACTGGTTATCGTAGCAGTCATCCTTACAGCCCTGGTGCTTGTTTTCGGTGAAAAAATGCTGATGATGTTCGGCGCAAGTGAAAACACGATCGGATATGGGCTGGACTACATGCGTATATATGCAATGGGAACCATCTTCGTCCAGCTTTCACTTGGACTTAATGCATTCATCACGGCTCAGGGCTTCGCCAAGACCAGCATGCTCACGGTAACAATAGGTGCTGTAGCGAACATCATACTGGACCCCATCCTCATGTTCGGATTCGGTATGGGTGTCAAGGGTGCCGCTCTGGCAACGATCATCTCACAGGCAATCTCAGCTGTGTGGGTCTTAAGGTTCCTATTGAGTAAGAATAGCCTTCTTGCAATCAGGAAGGAATACCTCAAGATCGACCTCGGAATATTCTTACCCTGTGTTGGACTGGGATTATCCCCGTTCGTCATGCAGGCGACAGAGAGCATCATTGTAATAACCTTCAACTCCTCCTTGCAGAGGTATGGCGGTGACCTGGCAGTCGGGGCAATGACCATCCTTTCAAGTGTCATGCAGTTTTCCATACTTCCAATCATGGGTCTCACCCAGGGTGCTCAGCCCATAATAAGCTATAACTATGGAGCAAGGAACCTTTCAAGGGTGAAGGATACATTTATCCTTCTTCTTAAGAGCACGCTTGTTTACTCCACACTTCTCTGGCTGTCTGTAATGCTGTTCCCGCAGGTTTTCGCAAGCATGTTCA
Source organism: Youngiibacter fragilis 232.1 (assembly GCF_000495435.3). GTDB lineage: Bacteria > Bacillota > Clostridia > Clostridiales > Clostridiaceae > Youngiibacter > Youngiibacter fragilis. Next base: position 52,268 of record NZ_AXUN02000203.1, read on the forward strand.
CAAGCGATGCACGCCTCATTGCTGCAACAGTTTCAGCACTTCGTATATACATGGCAGTATCCCTACTGCTTGCGATCCAGATCAGCTGCCAGCAGACCTTTATCGCACTGGGCAATGCAAGGATCTCAATATTCCTTGCACTTCTGCGCAAGGTGTTCCTCCTTATTCCGCTGATATTTGTCCTGCCGCTGTTTATTGAGGACAATGTCACTGCAGTGTTCATTGCGGAACCGATAGCTGATTTCATAGCAGTTGCGGTAACGTCCATAATCTTTGCGCTGCAGTTCAGGAAGCTGCTTGGGAAATCACCCTCGGTATTAAGGAGTCAGGTCACCCTTGAGTCGTAGCTTACATTCAGATCCCATCTATTGACACTCCTCCGGAACAGGAATCAATGAAAGGCAATCAGGAGGTCCCGGGGAAAAGCGCATGAAATTCAATGAATTTCATACTGAAAAACTATGGAGCATTCACTGATTATGTTATATAATAATTAGTTGTTACGGAAAGAGAATGATGACCGGCTTATGGCCACCAGGAGGCACTTTTGGAATCGATAAGGAAAGAAATAGAAAAAAGAAGGACGTTTGCGATAATTTCGCATCCTGACGCAGGTAAGACAACACTTACCGAGAAGCTGCTCCTGTACGGAGGAGCCATAAGGCTTGCAGGATCTGTAAAGGCAAGGAAGGCGTCAAAGCATGCAGTTTCTGACTGGATGGAGATAGAGAAGCAGAGGGGTATATCAGTAACCTCATCCGTCATGCAGTTCAACTATGACGGCTATTGCATAAACATCCTGGATACACCGGGACACCAGGATTTCTCTGAGGATACCTACAGGACCCTTATGGCTGCCGACTCAGCAGTGATGGTAATTGACGGAGCCAAGGGAGTGGAGGAGCAGACCAGGAAGCTTTTTCATGTCTGTTCACTCAGGGGAATCCCCATATTCACATTCATCAACAAGATGGACCGTGAGACAAGGGATCCATTCGAGCTTCTCGAGGAGATAGAAAGGGAGCTTGGAATAAAGTCATATCCCATGAACTGGCCCATAGGGACAGGAAATGACTTCAGGGGAGTCTTCGAGAGGGACACCAACACCATACATGTATTCGCAGGCGGAAAGCATGGACAGCTTGAGGTCGAATCGGTCGTCGGAAATGTAGAGGATGACGTATTCAAGGACCTTTTGGGCAAGCCTCTCCATGACAAGCTTATGGAGGACATCGAGCTCATCGATTATGCAGGAGACGACTTCGACCTTGGAAAGATCCAGAAGGGAGAGCTTACTCCGGTATTCTTCGGGTCCGCCCTCACCAACTTCGGTGTTGAGCCATTCCTCCGGGAATTCCTGAAGCTGACATCCGAGCCGCTGTCAAGGAACACTTCAGACGGTGATGAGATTGACGTCTTCAGTGACAAGTTCTCCGCGTTCGTATTCAAGATCCAGGCAAACATGAATCCAGCCCACAGGGACAGGATAGCATTCATGAGGATCTGTTCCGGAAAGTATGAGAAGGGAATGGAGGTCTTCCATTACCAGGGCAACGGGAAGATAAAGCTTTCACAGCCACAGCAGTTCCTGGCGCAGGACAGGGAGATCATCGAAGAAGCTTATGCCGGAGACATAATAGGAGTCTTCGACCCGGGTATATACTCGATTGGTGACACGCTCACCGACCCTTCAATGAAGTTCAGGTTCGAGGGAATCCCTACCTTCTCTCCAGAGCATTTTGCGAGAGTAAGGCCAGAGGATACCATGAAGAGGAAGCAGTTCGTAAAGGGCATAACCCAGATCGCACAGGAAGGGGCAATCCAGGTGTACAAGGAGCTCCATATCGGAATGGAGGAGATCATTGTCGGAGTAGTCGGAGTTCTCCAGCTTGAAGTCCTTGAATACAGGCTGAAGAATGAATATGGAGTCGACCTGAAGATGGACAGACTGCCATACAGGTTCGTAAGATGGATTGAAAATGACGACTATGACACCTCGAAACTTAACATAACTTCAGATTCAAGGCTCCTTAAGGACATGAAGGACAGGGACATCCTGATTTTCCAGAATGACTGGGGAATAACCTGGGCACTCAACCATAACAAGGGTCTTGTGCTGTCTGATGTAGGAAAGGTAGACTAAAAAAATGCCGTTGTGAAAATCACAACGGCATTTTTGTTTGTCCTTAAGGTACATTCGCTTTACATTTATAATATTATGTAAAACAAACCTCCTATTTTCAGTTTTCTTCGAAAAATACCTTCAGCGCCTTCACAAGATACATGTGGTCATCTACTCCTCCAAGCTCCCTAACCGAGTGCATTCCAAGGAGTGGTGTTCCTATGTCCACGCTCCTTATCGGCAGGTGAGATGTTGCAGCCGGTCCTATGGTTGAACCTCCTGCAAGGTCGCTCCTGTTTACGAAGGTCTGGAATGGAACCTCCGCCTTTCTGCAGATCTCGCTGAAGGCTGCAGCTGAATCTCCGTCCGTAGTATACTTCTGGTTCGCTGAAAGCTTTATTACCGGTCCCCTGTTGAGCAGCGGTCTGTTTACAGGATCATGCATGTCAGCGTAGTTAGGATGCACGCTGTGCGCAAGGTCCGCTGAAATCATGAAAGATCCCTCAAGGCTCCTGAGGAAGCCTTCCCTGTCTCCGCCAAGGGAGTAGTAAACCCTCTCAAGCAGATTTGCTAGCAGTACGGAGTCCGCACCCTGCTTCGACCTTGATCCGCACTCCTCGTTGTCGAAGAACGCAGCAATCCTTATTCCGCTTCCGCCTTCAGCTGCCTTAAGGGCTTCCATTGCCCCATGCACGCTGTTCAGGTTATCCTGTCTCTTTGATGATATGAACTCATGGGAAAGGCCCATTACTATCCCCTTCTCTGCTTCGCAGAGGAACAGGTCATAATCCAGAATATCGTCTGACGGCACATTCATCTCTTCCGCTATCAGGTCCCTTATCAGGTTTTCCTTTGCAAAATCCTTACCGGCCATGGACATTATAGGGAGCACATGCTTCTGCTTGTCTATCGCCACCCCTTCGTTCACATTCCTGTTGAAATGGATCGCTACGCTCGGAATGACAAGCATGGGCCTTCTGAAGTTCACAGTCTCCATTCTGGGCTTAAGCGGACTGTCCCCCTTCAGTACGACCCTTCCTGCGAGTGTAAGAGGCCTGTCGAACCAGGTAGAAAGAATAGGTCCTCCATACGTCTCTGTGTTAAGCCTTAAAAAACCATCATTCACCATCTCTGCACCAGGCTTTATCCTGAAGCCCGGTGAATCGGTATGAGCCCCTACCATCCTGAAGCCCCTGACAAGAGGTTCACTTCCGATCCTTACCATGAAAAGCGAAGAGCCGTTCTTGGTATAGAAAGCCCTGTCACCTTCCTTAAGGCTCCATTTTACCTCTCCATCAAGCTCCACATATCCATCAGCCAGAAGCTCCTTTTTCATAACCTCAACTGCATTGAATGCCGTCTGGGATTCATGCAGGAATTCAAGCAGTCTGCCTGCAAGTTCCATCTTATCCATAATGACCTCCTACAATGTTTAATACTCAATATATTACCATTCTAACACAAGTGTGATACAATTGAATGAAGGATTCCAATCCGCAGCTGCGGATCCTGGAATCTTTCCATTTATCTAGAAGGTGAAAAGATGATTGATTTATTCATAGACAAGATTATCAACGGCAAGAACTACAGCAATGTCCATGAGAGGGAAAAAATCGGTATAAAGGCAGGATTTGTGGGGATATTCCTAAACTTCATCCTGTTTCTTGTCAAGCTTACCCTTGGATTCGTAACAGGCAGTATCTCTCTTATGGCTGATGCCTTCAATAACCTGACTGATACCACATCCTCGGTGATCACGATACTTGGCTTCAAGCTTGCCAACAGGCCCCCTGACGAGGACCATCCATATGGCCACGGAAGGCTTGAATACCTGTCAGGACTTACGATATCGGTACTTGTGATGTTCGTGGGCTTCCAGTTCATACTGTCCTCATGGAAGAAGATAGTTGATCCCAGCCCGGTGGTCTCGGAGTGGTCAACAACCCTCATACTTGTGCTCTCCATAGTTCTCAAGTACTTCATGCACTTGTTCTACAAGAGGCTCGGAAGGAAGATCGGATCACAGACCCTTGAGGCTACCGCTACTGATGCCCTCGGCGATGTGTTCACGACATCTGTGGTTGTGCTGGGTCTCATAGCTTCAAGGTTCACCACCCTGCCTATCGACGGAGTAGTCGGAATAGGCATTGCAATATATATCATCTACAACGGGCTTATGCTGACGCTGGAGACACTAAATACCATAATCGGTGAAAAGCCTGATATGGAACTTGCAGAGAAGATCAAGCTGAAGGTGGTTTCCTACAACCATATCTATGCGGTCCATGACCTTGCCATACATTCCTATGGTCCCGGAAGGACAATGGCCAGCATCCATGCTGAAGTCCCCTTTGATATGAATCTGGTTGAGATCCATAACGTTGTAGACAAGATCGAAAGGAAGGTCCATGAAGAGCTTGGTGTTGACCTTGTGATCCATATCGACCCACTCAATGACCATGACGATGCTTTCCTGGCAGTGCAGCAGAAGGTAACCGAGCTTGCTCTTTCGATCCCCAAGATCCTTTCGGTCCATGACTTCAGGTATACCGGTCTCAAGGACCACAAGATGCTCATATTCGAGGCTGTCGTCGATTCGAAGAACCTCTCCGAGAAGGAAAGGCTGTCTATCAAGCATGAGCTCACCGAAATGGTAAGCAAAGAATTTCCTGATACCAGGGTATTCATAACCCTCGACCTTGATGTGACCATACTTTAATATGCTTAGACAATAGCCGGGAGATTTCCCGGCTATCATTATTTGGGAATCCTTGTGCACAATTGCCATGGACTTCTGATAACCAAATAATGATATTATGTTCATATTTCAAAATCCCAACTGAATTAAAACGATATCATAATAGATTCATCTTTCACCAACTCACTTTTCAGTCGATGATACCGATTTCCTTTGATTCTGAACGGATTTCCCAATAATTATTTTCATTTAAAAATTGATTTTCATGAAAATAAGGAGTAGGATGTATATTGTTTGTAAATTAACACTTGGAATCATATTTAATTTGAGGGGTGCAACTAATGTCAAAGTTTGAAAACAAATGGACCCGTGCGGCAATTCCGGCTCTGCTTATCCATTGCAGCATAGGTACGATATACTGCTGGTCCCTGGTCAAGGGAAACATAGCAAGCTACATCGGAGCTCCTACCAGTTCAGTCGAATGGGCTTTCAGCCTGGCGATCTTCTTCCTTGGAATGTCTGCCGCATTTGCAGGCAACGTGGTTGAGAAGGATATACACAAGTCCTCGCTTATTGCTGCCATATTCTTTGCAGCTGGAATGGCTGGGACTGGGTTCTTCATACAGCAGAAGTCGCTCCCCGGAATATTCCTTACATATGGTGTAATAATGGGTATAGGGTGCGGAATAGGTTACCTTTCACCCGTAAAGACACTGATGCTCTGGTTTGACAAGCAGAAGGGACTTGCTACAGGAATTGCAGTCGCCGGCTTCGGTCTTGCCAAGGTCGTAGCGAGCCCTGTAATCGAAATGCTCCTAGGTACCGTAAACGCGGATGGAAGCCTTGCAGACCCGACAAGGACATACAAGATGTTCTATATACTGGCAGTTGTCTATTTTGTAATGATGATCGCAGGTCACCTTCTCCTCAAGAAGCCTGCAGGCTGGAAGGAAGCTCCCAAGAAGGTTGGCGGCTCAAGCCCCCTTGTCATATTCAAGAACAGGACCTTCATCGGAATCTGGCTCATGTTCTACATCAACATAGCCTGCGGCCTTGCTCTGATATCACAGGAGAAGGGTATCCTTCACCACATCGGATTCACTTCAGTTGCAGCCATAAGCTCACTGACAGCCATATTCAATGCAGGCGGAAGACTTGGATTCTCAGCATTTGCTGACAAGCTCAAGGACAGGAACACAATTTACAAGGTAATATTCGCTATTTCAATGTCACTTGCAGGTCTTGTCCTGGTGACTGATGGAATAAACAATGCCATAGTACCCCTTGTCATAGCGCTGCTGTGCGTTATCAATGCAGGCTATGGCGGTGGATTCTCAAACCTTCCGACCCTTCTCTCCGATAGGTTCGGAATGAAGAGCATAAGCACGATCCATGGCCTTGCGCTTTCAGCCTGGGCGATAGCAGGTCTCACAGGAAACCAGATAAGCGCACTTATCCTGAAGAAGACCGACTCATACAACAACGTGCTTTATGTCATCCTTGCACTGTATGCAGTTGCAATGGTAGTCACCTTCACAATGGTCAAGCCAGGGAAGAACGACATCTAAGCAGGCTTAGGAAACTCAATTGTTGATATAGCAGAAGGCATCTTTCCATTGAATAGTGGAATGATGCCTTCTTTTGATTTGATTCTCAAAACCAGGGTTTACGTATCCTGATACTCCATCCTATGAATCAAAATGACTGTTACGCTTTACTATGTAGTACCTGATCAATTGGCAAACTTCAACTTTTCGAGTTCCCAGTATCCGTCTGTTGATGATCCAACTCTGACAATTATGTTCATAGCCTGCAGTTTTTTCATATTCCTTTGAACTGTGCTCTCATGCCTGCCAAGTTTATTGCTTATCTCTTCTTGAGTAATGTGCTTATCATTCCCAATTAATTTTATTATTTCGATTTGCGTAGAATTCAATTTTGGAAGTTCAATATCAGAAATCTTCCCCGCATTCTTCCCCGCATTCTTCCCCGCATTCTTCCCCGCATTTTCATCATAAACTTCAATTGGAAAAACAACCTTCAAGAAATTCGCACTGAACTTAAATATATCTTTACTATAAATGCTCAATATTCTTTGTACTCCAGATCCAAGCTGTTCAACTAATCTGACATCCTTAAACACTCTCATTAATTCCTTGTTTCTAGGAGCCGAAATTCCTTCAAAAAACTCTTCCTGCGTCAATTCTTGAGGTAATCCTCCAGATGATGTAATTACGAGCTTATTTGAAAAAATTTCAAATACTGGAGGAATGCCATTCGAGTAGTCATTATGAATAATGGCATTTATGACCGCCTCTCTCAAAGCTGTGGTATCAATGAGCCTCTTCTCTTTTCTTACCGATGAAGTTAATTCTGTCTTTGTAATATTCTCGATATCCAGTTTATTTAGGATGTTCTCTGTTGCCTTGATCAAAGAACAGTAGCCAAATTCGGCATTTTCGATCAGATTGACTTTGTTCTCTCCTGAATACTTTGCCACCTTCATGGAAACTCCGTTTGAGTCAGACAGCAAATAAGCGGCATAATTCAACTTACCATCTTCAGTCAATAGTTCCAAGTTACTCAGAAATTTTTCATTCAAGTCAAATCCATTTTCCTCGTAATAAATTTTGAGTTGTTTGAACGATAAATCCTGACGCGGAGATATGAGTTTTCCCAGTGAATTCCGAATTCGCCTCGAATACAATAAATCAATCATTTCTGTAGGCATCGGCTGAGCAGTAGTGCCTAATCTTATATAGCATCCATTAGGCGACATTCCATACTTCTTGATATAATAAGGCTTTTCAGGACCGCTGGATATTGTAACTTTAATTACAGATTTTCCATGGTGATCTTCTGTACTGACATCATACAATCCCATTGTTGATGGATATATATTGTTTTTGATCCTATCAATAATCTTTTTTTGGGTGTCATCTGGATTCTCCACACCAAAAATTGCACCATCATCAGAAATTCCTATATAAATCATTCCACCCTCAGAATAATTCAAGAAACCAACAACTTCCTTCTCCAAGCTATCGTTCAATTCTCTTTTCAACTCTAAACGATTGTTCTCAACCAATTAAGTCACCTGCTTTCTTAAGAACATTATTCCTTAGCTACCGGATGAAAGCCTTATATGCTATTTAGGTTATACAGGTATTGCTCCTTCTATAACTTTACCACACACAGTGCCTGATTGGCATCATAGTTCTCTCAAAAGAACATCGAGGCATTAATCAGTAATCATAGAGAATACATTATCACTATGACGCATTGGTTCAGTTTAGTTTTATCGAGGCAAGTGCATGAAGCGCTCTTGTCGCCATGATGTACATTACAAGGTCCTGCTTATTCTCTTCAGTCTTATCCGTTACCACAACCACCGCATCGAACTCAAGTCCCCTTGCGTAGTATGAGGGCATTATGTAGGTGCTGCCTGTAAGGAATGCATCCTCAGTGTCGATGAGCTTCATTGAAGCTTTGCCCTTGAGGAGCGAATGCAGCTTCCTTGCTGTCTCCATGTCCCTGGTGAGTATCGCACAAGTCCCAAGGTCGATATCCCTGTATGCAGACAGGATTCCTGTAATCTCATCCGCAGCTGTCTCTAAGCTTTGGCAGCTTATTTCATCGACAGGCCTTCCGTTCCTTACAAGCGGTACTATCCTCCTGTCTGAAGCGAACCTGTTGGCGTATTCCATTATCTCCTGTGTCGACCTGTAGCTCTTCTCAAGATGGTAGTACCTGATGTCATCGAAGCAGAATCCAAGGTCATTCATTACCGCTTCGCCTTCAAGCAGCATCTGGTTGGTGTCTCCTACAACCGTGAAGGATGAACATCCGGTTATCTCCTTCAGCGCAAGGAAATGGAACGGTGAATGCTCCTGTGCTTCATCAAGGACGATATGCCTGACTTCGAACGGAAGCTTTATCCCCTTAAGCCTGTTTGTCATATAAAGCATGGGTGCTAGGTCTTCCTGTGTAAGGAAGTCGAAGGTCATGAGCCTCCTGTATATTTCAAGTGCATCATGCCTGGACAGGTCGGAAAACTCCTCCCTCTTGTCTGCGAAGGTTGCCACAAGTGCCCTTATCTCTGTCATTCTGGCATGGTCCAGCTGGTTTCTCTCTTCATCGCTTGACAGCGACTGCCTGAGGGCCTTGTATTTGGCATCGATCTCGTACCTCTTCTCATCCCTTGCCTCCCTCATCCTTCCGAGGATAAGCCTCTTGAGCCTGAGGCCTCTCCTGAAGTATGGCAGTGTCCCGAAATCCTTGGTAAGAAGTCTTTCCCAGTCTCCGGCGCTTATGATGTCACGTTCAAGGTAGGAAATATCCCTTGCCTTGTAGTAGCCTGACTCAACATCGGCAATAAGTTCTTCAAGCTCTTTCTTGAAGGGCATTCCCCTCTTCCGCCTGGTATCTGCGATAAGCTCCTCGTCTCCTCCGAGTATTGCCTCTATGAAGTCCTCTCCAGAAAATACATCTCCGTCGTCAATCTCAAGCAGCTTAATTGCAAGGTCATTGAAGGTATCCTGGTTTGCTCCTTCCTCACCCAGTGAAGGAAGGACATGGCCTATGTAATCCATGAATATGTTGTTTGGCCCAAGGATAAGCACCTTATGCTCCAGCATCTTCCTGTAGTTGTAGAGGAGGTATGCTGTCCTGTGGAGAGCTATGGTCGTCTTTCCGCTTCCTGCCACTCCATTGACTACTACAACGCCTTCCCTCTTGTCACGTATTATGGAATCCTGCTCCTCCTGGATGGTCATTATGATATCCTTGAGCCTGCTTCCGGCCTTTGAGGACAGTACTTCCATGAGTATCTCGTCCTTGACGTCGCTCTCAGAATCAAACACGCCCTTGAGAAGACCGTCCCTGATCATGAACTGCCTTCTTAACGTGATGTCAACGTCGATCTTCCCAATCGGTGCCTCATAGGAGGCTTCACCGAGGGAACCCTTGTAGAAGAGCGATGAAATCGGAGCCCTCCAGTCGACTACTAGAGGTTCAGTGCCATCCTCATCTATGAGACTGTACTTACCCACATATATCTCATCTTCGGTATCATTCTCTGAAAAGCCCACCTTTCCGAAGTATGGTGAGGATGACAGCTCAGACAGCTCGCCAAGCCTCTTGTCCACTGCCCTGTAGGCCTCTTCCTGTACGAACCTCTCATGGTCGAAATAGTCTATTACCTTATCCTCATCAGGGCGGTATTCGTCTATCTGGTTCCTTCTATATTCAACTATGAATTCGGTGACCTTCTGTTTCTTGGAAGTGTTTTCAAGTATATCCTCCTGTATCTTTTCCGATACGTCCTGAAGATACTTCTCTTCCTTTTCCAGTTCTGCCTTGGGCAGGTCTATGTTCAATCTTTTCAAGCTAAAGCCTCCTGATTCATTCAGCCGTGGCCAAAGCAGGCCACGGCTGACAAGCATATTTATTCCATTTGCGTTATTCCAAGGTAATGCTATTCGTCCCCTGAGTCACCCTCAAGGTCCTCGGTGATGACATACCTCATCTCATCAAGTTCGTTGACCTGTGGCTGAGGCTCTGTTTCCGGAACAATTTCCTCCGCCTTTGCCTCGGCTACAGGAGCTGGATCTTCCTTCTTCCCAAAGCCTTCACCCTTGTACTCCCTCACGACCTCCATGAACTCTTCACCGGTCATTGTCTCTTTTTCGAGAAGCCTTTCTGAAAGCACAGTCAGGAGCTCCCTGTTGTCATTTAATATATCAAGGGCAGTCTTATGTCCCGCCTTGATTATCTTGAGTGTCTCCTCGTCTATCTTAGTAGCGGTCTCATCACTGACATTAAGGACTGCACGTCCGTCGAGATATTGGCCTCTTATGGATTCAAGCGCCATCATGTCGAAGGTATCGCTCATTCCGTACATGGAAACCATCCTTCTCGCCATCTGGGTTGCCCTCTCGATGTCGTTGGAGGCTCCTGTCGTTATGGAACCGAACTCTACCTCTTCAGCTGACCTGCCTCCAAAGAGTATCGCTATCTCCTTCAGCATCTCATCCTTTGACATGAGGTACTTCTCATCCTCAGGCACCTGCATCGTGTAGCCGAGGGATCCCATGGTCCTTGGTATTATGGTTATCTTGATTACAGGGTCTGTTCCCTTCTGCATTGCAGCTACAAGCGCATGGCCTATCTCGTGGAACGCGACTATCCTCTTCTCGTTTACGGACATTATCCTGTCCTTCTTCTGCTGTCCTGCTATTACGACCTCTATGGATTCCTGGAGGTCCTCCTGCATTACGAACTTACGGCCGTTCTTTACAGCCCTAAGCGCAGCCTCGTTTATCATGTTCGCAAGGTCCGCTCCGACAGCTCCTGGTGTACCCTTGGCTATCTCATTGAGGTTGACATCCTCCCCCATCTTGACATCCTTGGAATGCACCTTGAGTATGGCTTCCCTGCCCTTCAGGTCCGGTGAATCGACTATTATCCTCCTGTCGAACCTTCCAGGCCTGAGAAGGGCCTTGTCCAGAACTTCAGGTCTGTTGGTAGCTGCAAGGAGTACTATACCCTTTGAGGAATCGAAGCCGTCCATCTCAGCAAGGAGCTGGTTCAGCGTCTGTTCCCTCTCATCGTTTCCGCCTGGAAGCCCTCCGGTTTCCCTGGACTTTCCGATGGCGTCGATCTCATCTATGAAGATTATGCACGGTGCCTTGGCCATGGCTTCCTTGAACAGGTCCCTGACCCTGGCAGCTCCCATTCCAACAAACATCTCAACGAAGGCCGAGCCTGATAGGGAGAAGAACGGCACCTTGGCCTCTCCTGCGACTGCCTTTGCAAGCAATGTCTTTCCTGTTCCCGGAGGCCCCACAAGAAGCGCTCCCTTGGGAAGCCTTGCTCCGATATCCACATACTTCTGGGGATTATGCAGGAAATCTACGATCTCAATAAGTGATTCCTTTGCTTCCTCCTGTCCCGCTACGTCCCTGAAGGTAACACCGGTATCGCTCTCATACAGCTTCGCTGTGTTCTTTCCGAAGCTCATCATGCTTCCGCCACGCTTCTCCATGTTCTTCATCAGATAGCTTCCGAGGAAGAGCAGTAATCCAAGCGGCAGCACCCATGAGAACAACAGGGTCATCAGAGGGCTTGCCGTCTCAACAGGCTTTGAATATAGGTCCACTTCCTTTTCCTTGATCAGGGAAAGGACCTCTTCATCTCCTGTGACCATTCCTGTATACAGCTGCAGGCCTGCGAGCTCATCGCCTTCCTTCATGGTATAGGTGTATATCCTCTGTGATTCGTCAACGGTTATCTCAACAATCCTGTCAGCCTTCAATGCCGCATAGAACTCATTGTAGTACTGTCTCTTGTTCCTTATGTCGTTCATGAAGTAGTTGAAGACAGTAACCATGATGAGTATCGCAACGAAATACACTGCGTAGAACTTCAGATTTCTGTTGTCGTTGTCACCTTTTTTCTTGTCATTGTTCACAATATTTCACCTTCATTCAGCCAAGGCCTTCATGGCCTTTGCATATACTTCCGCACACAGCAGCAGGTCGGTAACGCTTATGTATTCGTCCGCCTGATGTGCGATGTCTTCCCTTCCGGGCAGCATGGGCCCGAAGGCCACTATGTTCTTCATTTCCTTGGCATAGGTCCCGCCGCCGATAGCAAGGGGTCCTCTCTGGTCCCCTGTAGTCTCCCTGTAGGCATCCATAAGCCTTGAAACAAGTTCATGGTCAACCGGGTAATAAAGGGGCTTGTCCTCATGTTCAACTACCATCCTGAAGCCGTTCTGATTCAAAGTCTCTTCAAGCTTCAAGAGAACATCCTTGCCGTCAAAGGTGACAGGATATCTGATGTTCAGTCCTATCTCAAGCATCCCGTCCTTAAGGCTTAAAGTGCCCATGTTCATTACAAGCTTTCCTGACGGTTCATCAGAAAGGTCAATCCCGAGTGTCGATCCGCCCGTATCCCTGCAAAGGTAATCATCTATGAATTCCATCGTCTCTTTAAAGCTTTCAGAAAGCTTCGCTTCACGAAGTTCCCCTGACAACATCGCTTCGCGAAGTTGTCCTACAAGCTTCCATACGGCGCTTTCACCCTTGTGGGGAGTGCTGCCATGCGCTGATATGCCTCTTTCCTCGAACACCGCTTCAGTACCGTCATCGAGGTTTATCACAGCCCTGGCCCTGTCAGGGACCATGTTGACAGCGCTTCCGCCTCTGATCATGATGTTCCTGTCCGGCAGTTCGCTTGTCAGCTTCAGGATCAGGATTCCCATCTCAGCGTTTATCGCAGGAAAATCCGCATCCGGGGTGAAGCCGGCAGCTGGCTGTGCTTCAGTCATAAGATAGTTCTTTATGTCGGGTCCTCCTGTCTCTTCGCTGGTCCCGAATATCAGCCTTATCCTTTTGGAAAGTACAGGGCTCTCTTCCTTTATGGCCTTCAGAGCATACAATGCAGCGATCATAGGTCCCTTGTCATCAATCGCTCCGCGTCCGTAGATCCTGTCTCCAATGATCTCCCCGTGGGGGTCCCTTGTCCAGTCAGACCCTACAGGAACTATGTCGAGATGTCCCAGGACGGCCACATATTCTTCCCCGGTCCCGTACTCTATATATCCTGCATGTCCTTCCAGGTTCCTGACCTGAAAGCCCATCCTGCTTCCGATTTCAAGTGCCCTTTCAAGTGCATCGTTGACCGCCTTGCCCTCCGGCATAAGCTCAAAAGGCTCACCTGCAACAGACTCTATCTCAAGCAGGCTCAAGATGTCATTTATCATGTCTTCTTTCCAGTTTGAAAGGATTTTCTTAAGTTCCATAGCTATTTCAGGAATCCGATGTCAGACAGCGGATACACCCTTAGTCCTCCCTTGCCGATAACTTCATCCATGTCTATATAGGGTTCGTCCCAGAACCTGGCATCGTTCGATGTCGCCCTGTTGTCTCCAAGGAACAGGAACTTGCCTTCAGGAACTTCAAATACCTTGGTGAAATCCAGGTCATTCTTGACGTACTCCTCCGGATATGGCTCCCCGTTGATATACAGGTCCCCGCCCCTGAGCTCGACCCTGTCACCGGGCAGTCCAATGAGCCTTTTTACCAGCAGGGTGTTGCCGCCCTCCACGAAGTTGAATACTACTATATCGCCTCTATCAAGCTTCTCAGGATTGTAGACCCTTACAACATAGATCCTGTCATCAATGTTTATGGTAGGTATCATTGAGCCCGTCGGCACCTCTATCCTGAATATGAGGAACTTGTTTACAAGAAAAGCCAGCATGAATGCTGCCAGTATCGGAAATACCCATTCCTTTACAATATGATTGAGCAGATTGCCCTTACCACCGTTCTCCAAAGCTAACACTACCTTCCAATTCGGACAGGAATTGTCCGATTCTGATATTAAATTTCTCACAATCTAATTAAACTTGCCTTAAACGGCACACATTGCTTTCCTTTTGTGTGCTATCACTCATTTAAGTATACCACACTGAGGCTTCAATATCGTCTGAAACAGCCATTTTGCGCATATCCGAGCGCCCCTATCCATTAATTTAGTGTAAATTCACGGATTGTACCTGATATATGTTAATATACTGTGATACTATGGAATTGGAGGTGAATGAAATGAAAAAATTCATGGGAGAATTCAAGGCCTTTGCGATCAGAGGCAATGTCATCGACCTTGCTGTCGGTGTCATCATAGGCGGAGCATTTGGAAAGATTGTCGCTTCACTTGTAAATGACATGCTTATGCCTATTATCAGCCTTCTTTTCGGCGGTGCTAAGTTCTCAGAGCTCAAGGCTACAGTCGGAGGTGCGGAGATACTCTATGGTAACTTCATCCAGAATATATTTGATTTCCTGATTATCGCCCTCGTAATATTCATAATGATCAAGAACATCAACAAGATGAAGAAAAAGGAAGCTGAGGCAGCTCCTGCGGCTCCACCTGCTCCTACCAAGGAAGAGCTTCTTCTCACTGAGATCAGGGACATACTGAAAGAGAAATAATAAACTATATTTCAAGAAGAAGCGGCTGGAATTTCCAGCCGCTTCTTCCTATAGGTCTTTAAAGCTTATAAGCTCTATGCCGTGTCTCTTCACTATCTCCCTTGCTTCCTCCGATACGAGTACATCCAGCTCCTTTGCCCTTTCTTTGTTGTAGCTCGAATTCTCCATGACGAAGGTGTCGAGATAACCAGGGTGGCACATCAGTTCAACTGTCTCATACTTTGAAGCCGCCTCTATGGCCTTTTCAAGGTCGGCTGGAGACAGATTTTCCCCATGGAAGCTTGCTATCATCCTGTCAGGCGATGGAATGCCCTTGAGACCTTCCGGTATATGGTCCTTTGTGTGTATCCTCACTGGAACCATGAGCTCCTTCGCAAGGTCTCCCACTATGTCAGATATTCCAGGCTCCATATGTACATGGTGATGACTGTCTAAATGAGTTGGTGTCAGACCCATCATCAGAGCCTTCTCTATCTGGCTCCTGAACTCCTTCTCAACATCCTTCAATGAATATCCCTTTAGCTGCTCTCCCCTCTTCCTGAACCTGCCGTCCTCACCCACAAGGCTCGGTACGTCTGCAGAAACCGGGAAGCCTGAAGTCATGACAAGGTGCAGTCCTACAGGCAGCCCGTGTTCTTTGGCAAGAATCACTGCATCCTCAGCCTGCGGCATGTTCATCATTATTGTTGCCGATGTGACTATCCCTTTCCTGAAGCAGTCTATGATTCCCAGATTTACAGCCCTTGACACTCCGAAATCATCCGCGTTGACAATTAGCCTCAAATCGATCACTCCTCAAAACCAGTCTTTACGTAGATTATACCAAGATAGTCCCCGGCATATGTGAACCAAATTGAAACTCTTGAGAAAACCTCCGGAAAACTCATCTTTAATCTTTAGTTAATCGAAACCGCACTTTAGTAGTGGTATAATATATGGTGATTATTAATATTCAAGGAGGACATTATGATCAGCTTCAAGAATGTTACAAAGGTCTATGGCGGTACGGTAAAGGCTGTAGATAACCTCACACTCGACCTCTATCCCGGCGAGATCTATGGATTCCTGGGGCCTAACGGCGCCGGAAAGACGACCTCTATAAAGATGCTTACCGGAATACTAAGACAGGATTCAGGTGAGATAACTATAAACGGAAAGAACATGCTTACTGACCCACTGGAAGCGAAGAAGGAATTCGGATATGTCCCTGACAATCCGGACATGTTCCTCAGGCTAAAGGGCATAGAGTTCCTTAACTTCATGGGGGACATCTATCAGGTCCCGGGAGATGTAAGGAAGGAAAGGATCGAAAGCCTTGCAAGGCGCTTCGACATGGAAAGCGCTCTAGGCGACACCATATCCGGCTATTCACACGGTATGAGGCAGAAGATCGTCCTCATGGGTGCCCTGGTACACGAGCCAAGCGCATGGATACTCGACGAGCCCATGACCGGCCTTGACCCCAAATCCTCATATATGCTCAAGGAGATGATGAGGGACCATGCTGACAAGGGAAACGTCGTGTTCTTCTCCACCCACGTGCTCGAAGTCGCCGAAAAGCTCTGCGACAAGGTGGGCATTATCAACAAGGGCAGGCTCATGTTCTCAGGCACCATGGATGAGCTGAGGCAGCTGGCTAAAGAGAACGAGAGTCTTGAGAACATATTCCTGGAGATGACTAAGGATGAGTAACCATATATTCCACCTGACAAAGACCATGTTCGGAAGCGATGAGACGCTCTCAAACCTTGGAATCGGCAACAAGAGGAAAAAGAGCGTCTTCAGCAAAAGACCTGTAAAGATACTCCTCTTCCTTCTTCTCTTCCTTTCAATGGGAATGTCCACAGGAAGCTTCGCGTACCTGCTGTACGACTCTCTCAGCATGTATGGCTTCCAGTCGCTCATAATAAGGCTTGCTGTGCCTGCATCAGGCATAACCGTATTCATGTTCGGCATATTCTATGTCATGAACGTGTTCTACTTCTCAAGGGATATCGAGAACTATCTGTTCCTGCCGGTAAAGCCCGGTGAGATACTTATGTCAAAGTTCCTGGTCGCCCTCGTATACCAGTATTTCATATACGGCATGCTCTTCATGCCCGTGCTTCTTGTCTACGGGTTCCTTGACAAGGCAGGACCATTGTTCTACCTGTACCTCATTCTGATAACGCTGTTCGTGCCGGTGCTTCCAATGGTAGCAGCCTCACTTATAGCAATGGTAATCATGAGAGCCGGCAAGGGTATAAAGAACAAGGACCGATTCAACATGATTGCCGGAGTATTCGGCCTTGGCATATCGTTAGGCTTCAGCTTCGGCATACAGTACATCGCCCAGAGGGCGACTGCAGGAAGCATGGTGATAACTGACCTTTCACAGCTGCCTGCCATAAAGGTCACTTCGCTTGCAATCCCCACCTCATACCTCGCAAGTGAAGCCCTCATAGGCTTCGATGGCTTCAGCGGCCTCATGTATCTTCTTGCTCTGATCGCATTATCCATTTTATCAATGGTGGTCTTCTATGTGGTGGGCAACGCCATATACTTCAAGGGAGTCATGGGTGTCCTTGACAGCTCATCAAGAAGGAAGAAGCTGTCAACTGGAGAGCTTGATAAGGAAACAAGCTCAAAGCCGATACTTCTCGCATACTCACTCAAGGA
Source organism: Youngiibacter fragilis 232.1 (assembly GCF_000495435.3). Lineage (GTDB taxonomy): Bacteria > Bacillota > Clostridia > Clostridiales > Clostridiaceae > Youngiibacter > Youngiibacter fragilis. Next base: position 69,747 of record NZ_AXUN02000203.1, read on the forward strand.
GTTGAAGCTCCTCATGAGGACCCCTGCATACTTCATGAACTGTATTCTAGTGTCCCTTATTTTCCCGCTGTTCTTCGTGGTCCCCCTTCTCATCGAAGGGCCTGACAGCGCGGAGATCAAGGAGATCATAAGCTACATAAGCGCTACTCCTGATGCAAATCTTCTGATAGTGCTTGCAGCTGCAGGAATGTTCCTTGGAGGACTCAACATAATCTCCTCCACATCGATATCAAGGGAAGGAAAGAGCTTCTTCTTCATGAAGTACATCCCCGTTCCGTACATGACACAGCTATACGCAAAGATACTCAGCTCGTTCTATGTGGAAGGCGCTGCAGCAGTTGTCCTGTACGGACTGCTGATATGGTTGTTCAGACCGTCAATGATCGTAGTGCTGCTTTCAATTCCCCTGTTCATCCTCTCTTCGATATTCATGAACCAGTTCTCGATTGCTATCGACGTATACATGCCGAAGCTTGAATGGGACAGCGAACAGAAGGCGGTTAAGCAGAACCTGAACTCCATGTTCCAGATATTCGGAAGCTTCATTTTCGGAGGAGGAATGATATTCCTCTCAACAAAGCTCTCACCATCCCTCATCCCGGCATTCCTTGGCCTCTTTGTCATATTCGGTGCACTTGTGGTCATTACCCACAAGTTCCTGGAAAGGCTGGTTGCCAAAAGATTTGCGGAGCTATAGGACAAAAGTATAATGAAAAGACAACAGGACAAGATGACAGTAAGATGTCGCCTTGTCCTGTTAACATTATGATGAAGATCCAAATACTGCTCTCTGATTCAAAACTTAATTTCAAAACATCGTTTTGTGAGTAAAGTTTTGAAGAACGGAGATTATCAGCCGTTATTCCAGTCCATATTTTTCCATTAATCTGCTAAAGACTTCCTCCCCTTCCAATAACTCTACCCCTTGTCTGATCTGGTCTTCAGCCTCTCCGATCTTTTTGTAGAGCTCCTGCCTTGCAGACCCCTTCTCCTTGGATTCCATATAAATCCACATTTATCGTATTCAAGGTATTGAAGGTTATTGTGAACTGGATAAGTCATGCTTATTGCGTAACCTTCTTTCTTGGATCATATTCCTTAGTCCCTTATCCGCCAGTCTATAGGTTCCTTTCCCATGTCCCTTAGTATATCATTTGCCCTGCCAAATGGCCTGGATCCAAAGAAGCCCCTGTGAGCTGAAAGCGGGCTTGGATGCACCGACTTGAGTACCCTGTGCCTTTCGTCTATGAGTGCTTCCTTCTTTCCCGCAGGCGCTCCCCAGAGCAGGAATATGATTGGATCCTGCCTCTTTGACAGATGCCCTATCACCGTATCTGTGAATATCTCCCAGCCCTTGCCCTGATGTGAGTTGGCCTGGCCCTCCCTGACTGTGAGGACAGTATTAAGCAGCAGCACACCCTGCCTTGCCCAGGACTCAAGGTTACCATGTCCGGGAATCGGATATCCCAGGTCATCCTTAAGCTCCTTGAATATGTTGAGTAGCGAAGGTGGCTTAGGCACTCCCTTCTGCACTGAGAAAGCCAGTCCGTGGGCCTGCCCTTTCCCATGGTACGGATCCTGTCCGAGTATGACTACCTTGACATCCTCATATGAGGTAAGCTTGAGCGAGTTGAATATATTGTGCATGTCCGGGTATATTACCTTAGTCCTGTATTCTTCCTTCAGGAATTCCCTAAGCTTAAGGTAATATTCCTTGTCGAACTCCCCTTCAAGTACCCTGTCCCAGCTGTTGCCTATCCTGACCATATATCCCTCCGCGTTCAATAATCATTTTTTCGTAAATCCACATATATCCATTGTACTTCAGAGATAGTTTACAATTCCATGGTATCCTTAAAAGTAGTCAGAGATTTCCCCTGGAGGTTCATATGGATAAGATAAACAGCAAAAGTCGCTTTGTAATAATTTCATTTGATGCGCTTTCTTCACGTGACATGGATGTGCTGAAGCATCTGCCAGGTTTTTCAAGGCTGTACCGGGAAGGCTCCTATTGCGAGAATGTAAGGAGCGTCTATCCCAGCCTTACATATCCAGCCCATTGCTCGATATCAACCGGAATGCTTCCAATGAACCATGGTGTAACTTCTAATCATCTGCTTCAGCCAGACAGAAAGGATCCTGACTGGCACTGGACAAGGGACCACATAAAGACAGATACGTTCTATGATGCTGCGCTAAGGAAGGGCATGACAGTAGCTTCCCTGCTCTGGCCTATTACCGGAAAGTCCGCCATAACCTGGAACATGCCAGAGATTTATGCAAACAGGCCATGGAAGAACCAGATTGCCGTTTCACTTGCAAACGGAACACCTGACTATCTCCTTGAGCTCCAGAAAAGGTTCGGAAAGACCAGGCAGGGACTTAAGCAGCCAATGCTTGATGATTTCGTCCATGAGAGTGCACTCTGGACAATAAGGGAAAAGAAGCCCGATGTCATAATGATCCATTACGTTGACCTTGACTCAATGAGGCATCACCACGGATATGCCTCCAAAGAGGCTGATTCAGCCCTTCTAAGGCACGACAGAAGACTCACCGACATATTGGAAGTCCTTGAGGAAGAAGACCTCATGGAGGTTACCACGCTGTTCGTTCTTGGCGACCATGACCAGATTAAGGTAAATAACATAATATACCTTAACTCCATATTCAAGGATAAAGGGCTCATAGAAGCAAAGGGTGGAAAAATAACAGACTGGAAGGCATATGCCCAGACCCTTGACGGTTCCTCCTATGTCCATGTAAAAGACAGAAGCGACACGGAGACATATTCTAAGGTTGAGTCGATCCTTAAAAAGCTTCAATCGATACCTTCATACGGCATCGAGAAGGTCTGCACTTCCGATGAGGCAGTCGCTTTAGGTGCAAGCCGCGATGCCTCATTCATGCTGGAAGCGGCATCAGGCTTCAAGTTCCTTCCTGATATCGACAAGCCTGCAGTTGCACCAATACCACCAGCAATCGATGGATGGTTTGAGGAATCCATATCCACTCACGGCTTCTCACCCGACAAGGAAAACTACACGACAGTGTTTTACGCTATGGGCAATGGAATCAGGAAGGGCATCGTAATCCCATCCATGTCACTCATTGATGAAGGTCCGACATTCGCGAAAGTGATGGGGACTGTACTATATGACACAGACGGCAGAGTCCTTGATGAAATACTTGATTAGAGCCTTGAAATTTAATAATCTACCTTTTTCAAAGCAAAGAATCATACGACTGTATTCGTAAAGTTCTTTGCTTTTGTGTAGTTCAAGTCAATGTTTGCGCTAAAACTACTTTATATTTTGCAATAATGTTATTGTACTTAATCAGCCCAATCATCTTCTCCAGACTCTATCATCAGGATTCCAAATACTTACAAATTGTTCATCTTCAATTAGTGAATTAAGAATCGGCTTTAGGAAAATGCCAATGTCAGTCATGATTTCAGGAAAAGATTGCCCTACTGCTTGTCCTAACCTCCTCTTGAATATTCCCCATTGCTTATTTAAACTATCATTCTCTGCATACTCAGAAGTGAAGATATAAACCGCATCAGATATGTCAGTGTTCCTTTGTGCAAAAGTTTGTCTAATCGCATTTTGGAGAATTTCACCATCAAATTCTCTTGTAGAAAGAAAACTGTGGACATCGTAAAAGTCCTTAAGCCTGCCGTTGAACACAGAGTGTCTAACCATTGCATGGAATTTTTCTGCAATTAATGAATCTATTGAATATGCCTTGAGTATAATAGGTTCAAGTTCTGATAGCATTGGAGGATATTCTAAAATGCTTGGATTAATCACAATATCCCCAAATCCTATATCTATGTGCATGTGAATATTTGTATTCTGTCCTAGATAGCATGTGATTTTGAGCTGGACACCAGGATAACCTGCGTGAACCATTATTTTCTGTATAGTCATTGTATTGATATTAAAGTGTAATCCATCACCATCGTAATCAACACTGAAAATTTCAGTAAAAATCGCTTCAATGTTCTTAAGTTCATTTTTAAGTTTTATTGCGAGTAAATCAATATCCAAAGTAGGCCTAGACTTCATCCTCATCAAAATGAATGTCAAGAGACCACCTTTCAGAATAAAGTTATCCTTGTATTGTGATTTCGAAATTCTCAGCAAAATTCCATTCTGCATGTGAAACCTTAGCAACATCTCATATGGCAGTAACTCTCTACGTGCAATATTCTTTAATCGCATCTCAATTGACTTCGACATGTCCTTCACTAAATGAGAACCTCCATATAGGTATTCAGTATTTTTTGAACTCTACAGATTTTGGCATATTTTAGAAGCACATCCAGTTTCCTGTCATTTCTGTCAAAGTAGTTTTCAAGTGTTTCTTTTACGATATCTTTTCCGATTTTTTCCCTGTATCTCAGGCAATCTATTACAGTCTTTTCAAGGTCATAAACCCTGAATGGGTGACCATCGATGTACTTTGTTTCTATACCAGTACCAAATGTATTTTGGGAGAAGTAAACAAGCTTTATCGGAGGATATTCAGGCAGCGCAATTTTCTTATCACGTTCAATTGCTACTTCATATACTCTTGGTGTGTATGTTGTCAGACCATGGTAAGCCAGCGCGCTGCTAAGGCAGAGCACTCCATCTGGTACGATTTTTGCAACATCTACAATAGACACGTCAAATTTAAAATCAAATCCCTCTTCATTGGCTCTATAAAGACCACGTTTGACGCCCACTATCTTCCCAGTTTTTTTCAGCGAATTAATATAGTATGGATTAATGTCTTCTTTTACCATATCTGCAGTTGTTGCATATCCATTATTTCTCCTGATTATCTCGAAGATTCTATTTATCTGTTGATCCTCAACGCTTTCACTGACTGTCTTTTCTGTATTACTGTGGTTCACTTGTGAATATTCGCTTTTCGCTTTCATCTCTAGCCTCCCCTTACGGAAATAACCGCACTAATTATTATATGCAGTTGTTTTCTTAATTTATTATACCATACACTACTCCAAAATCTACTTTGCTATCTCATCTTGCTTAGAAATGACATATTAGTTCAAATGTGTTGATAATCATCCTTATATTGTTGAAAGATTTCATATTGAATCAGTACCTTAAGAAGGCAGAAAGCCTTGCTGCCAATAGACACACAAGGCTTTCTGGTTATATTTGAATTCACAACGCTTCCATAATGTTGTCTACATCAGGTCCCTTCTCTTCTTTATGAGTTCGACGAAAAGATCAACAGTACTTGCCTCCTGATGTGAGAAGAACAGGCTCTTACCGGTATCCAGGGTCCTTATGGTTTCCATGTCCTCTACCGACAGCTCGAAGTCGAACACTTCGAAATTTTGCTGTATCCTTTCCCTGTGGATTGATTTGGCAAGTGCAACAACCTTTCTTTGGATCAGCCATCTTAGTATGACCTGAGCTACACTCTTGTTGTGCTTTAAAGCGATTTCCTTAAGTACCGGATTCTCGAATATCCCGTTCCTTCCTTCTCCAAATGGAGCCCAGGCTTCAATCTGTACGCCATTCTTTACCATGTTCTCCTGAGCAAATATCTGCTGGTTAAGTGGATTTGTCTCCACCTGGTTGACCTGAGGCACTATCTCATTGAATGCTGCAATATCTGAAAGCCTGTCAGGATAGAAGTTGCTGACACCGATAGCCCTGACCTTGCCTTCCTTGTACAGGTCCTCCAGTGCATGATAAGCACCGTAATAGTCACTAAAAGGCTGATGAAGGAGAATCAGGTCAAGGTAATCAGTCCTTAGTTTCCTCATCGACTCAAGAACCGAAGCTCTTGTCATATCGTAACCGTAATTGTCTATCCATACCTTTGTAGTAACAAACAGTTCTTCGCGGGGAATTCCGCATTTCTCTATCGCACGTCCTACCGCTTCCTCATTGAAATAGGACTGAGCAGTATCGATCAGCCTGTATCCAATACTTATCGCATCCAGTACGCACCTTTCGCAATCCTCCTTTGGTATCTGGTAGACGCCAAATCCAAGAAGCGGCATCTTAACTCCATTGTTCAATACAACATGCTCCATAATTTTTCCTCCTTGTTTTCCTCACTATTTTTAGTTACAATTCAACTATAATCCCCGTTAGTAACTACCGGTCAATACCTATGTTTGAATTTTGGAGGATAAGAAGATGTACACCATGAAGGAAACCAGCCAGAGAGTAAAAATGACATATGAGGCTCTTAAGTTTTATTGTAATGAAGGTCTTGTGCCCAATGTAAAGCGCGACAAGAACAACCACAGGATATTCGATGACAGGGATGTCAGCTGGATAGAAGGGCTTACCTGCCTCAGGAAATGCGGAATGAGCATAAGTGACATGAAGGTCTATATGGAACACTGCATGATTGGGGAAGAATCAATCCCTGATCGGAAAGCAATGCTGGATATCCAAAGAAAAATCCTTATAGATAAGATACGCGAACTGAACGAATCTGTAGAATATATTGACTCAAAGCAGAAGTTCTATGACGACGTCCTTGAAGGCAGGATAAAGTATTTCAGCAACCTGATTTCGGTTGTAGATTAGCCATAGGAGCCATTTATCAGCTGAAGATCCCCGCGTTTCATCATGAGCCTTAAGGACACTACCTTGAGTACTGTGATGACTACTCCTGCCCAATGAGAAAGGACCTCTTGCGAGGTCCTTTTTCAGGGAAACAGTATAGTTACAAAGGGTAGGGGTATTACTACCCTTGGATATGGGAGCTTATCCATGAAATTAGTATATCAGAAAATATAGATATTTTTTTAACATGATTGTAAATAAATCGTTAATTAACGAACACTATCATTTATTACCTGTTCACTTTTCGAACGCTCAGCCTATCTCATACTTCTTCATCTTGTAGTAAAGAGTGTTTCTGCCTATTCCAAGGGTCCTTGCCATTTTTGAGATGTTCCACTTGAGGGCTTCACCAGCGTTGATTATCGCGAACTTCTCATACTCCTCCAATGTTATTGGTGCATCCTTGGCGAGTGCATCCCTTGAATGGAGTGTCGTCTTGTCGAAACCCTGAGACTTGAGATACGCATCATTAAGCGTAGTATCAGCAATCTCTCCGATCCTCTCAACAAGTTCATCCTCATTGAGCTCAGTGTAGAAGAATACGACTATCCCCTTCATGTATCCAGCTGAAAACACCGGAACCGCGCATGCGATAGCACCGGAGTTCAGTCTCCTGGTTATCGGCTTCTTCCTGTCCCTGGCTTCTTTCGATATGCAGCCTAGAAGTGTGTTCTCAGACAGTTTCTGATTGACCCTTGTGTCCCTTATTATGGGAAGTCTTACTATATCCTTTTTCTCTTCATGTGTTATCCTCAGGTCTTCTGAAACTATGAATGTTGCATTGCACTTCATGGGAATAAAGCCTTCTGGATCGACTTCTTCGAGAAGGTTCTCAAGCTCAGATTCCCTTAGACCATGATATGTGTCGGAATTGTTAATTCCAAAACCAGTTCTGTTTGCTGCATCCATTAAGTCCACCAACTTTCCTTATATATTGATAATATATTAACGAAAGTTGGTTTTCAAGTTAATTTATGGCAAAAGTCAATAATTAGCACCATTGCAGAAATTGGATAAAATAATGGACAAATCTTCATTTACAAGGATTTCTGTTGTGAAATCCATTTTCAATAAAGGTCTGCCCACTTAAACGTGTACTAAAACAGGTAAAAACTGCCAATTGTTGATACAGTATTCATGTTTATGGATTGTTCATTTTCAGCCCAGATTCGAGGAAACAAGGCCCAGGCTCACCAGAGCCTTGAGAACTCCTTCCTTGTCCACTTCCTCTGTGATGTGGGTTGCCTCTTCCTTCAGGATATCGCAGGCGTTTCCCATGGCAATGCTGACATCCACAACGCTGAATAGGGTCCTGTCATTCATCCCGTCTCCAAAAGCATAGGTCTCATGGTCCTCACCGAAGTGTCTTCTTACCGCAAGAGCCCCCTCAGCCTTGGAGCTTGAGGTGAACAGCACGTCATAGGCCCTGTAGCCTGTCTGCCTTATGAATGTGAATTCGCGCAAGAATCCCCTAGCCTTCTCCTCCTGCTCCTTAGTGTCCAGGAACACTATGAACATGTTAACTCCCTGGTAATCCCTTACCCTTGCATCCTTTGCATACTTCCTTGGCATCTTCGCTACCGTGACATAATCCACAATCTCCTTGTCATTCAGGTGGCTGTAGTATGAGAACTCCTGGGTTTCAGCAATGTACATGATCCTGTTCTCATCAAGGAAATCAAGGACCTCTGCAAGCCTGTCTCCTGTAAGGCTGACGTTGTGCACAATCTCACCGTCTATCTCGGCATACGCTCCGTTGGATGTCACGTAACCATCCACGGGAAGGCTCCTAATATGGTCATCCATTACAGAAAGAGCCCTTCCGGAACAGAGAACTACCTTTCCGCCTTTCTGCCTTATCTCCTCAAATGCCCTGATCGTGGCGTCAGATACCTTGTCCTTGCCTATCCTGTACTCCACAAGAGTCCCGTCAATATCAAGAAATACTATCTTCTTCAAATCATCAACTCCAAAAATCTACTCTGTCCATTTTACCACGAGCATGGTGATTTGGGTCAATAACTGTGCAATGGTTAGATACCATGACCCCTCACTTTCATCATTTCCGCTTAATTCAACACTTTCCCACATTAACATAATTGCATATTTTGCCGATTATTTCTGAAATTGCTGTGATATAATACATGGGTAGGTATAAAGATGCATAAACAAAGGAAGGCGGTCGGTCACATGATGCTGGGAAATTTCGTCAACGTAGCGGCTATATTAGGCGGAAGCCTGTTAGGGTTCATATTTAAAAAGAAGATAAACAAGAATACATCTGCAAGCGTGTTCAGGGTCCTCGGACTCTGTGTCCTGTACATTGGAATTGCGGGAGTACTTGAGACTGAAAACCCACTTCTTCTCATTGTCTCAATGGCAATAGGGACAGTAATAGGAGAAACACTTGATATAGAAGGCTTCCTTGAAAGGACGTCTCAGAAACTTGAGACCATGCTGAAGGCTGATGAGGGAAGCGGACTGAAGGAAGGTTTCCTTACGGCTACTCTGCTTTTCTGCGTAGGCTCAATGGCCATAATCGGGCCAATAGAATCAGCGCTGACCGGGAACCATACCACACTTTTTGCAAAATCCGTACTCGACGGAATTTCATCGATAGTGTTTGCAGGGACGATAGGTGCAGCCGGAGTCGCGCTCTCCTCTCTACCCTTATTCACATATCAGGGCTCAATAGCTATTTTTGCAGGGATACTGAAGCCATTCATGACTCCTGAGCTTATCACCGCACTCGCTTCAACTGGATCACTCATGATCCTGGGGCTGGGACTCAATATGGTTCTGGATGCGAAGCTCAAGATTTCCAACATGCTTCCAGCCCTTCTGGTGCCTGTAGTCTATTTCTCAGCGCTCGCATGGATAGGCTAGCGGAAGCTTCCTGACCGGATACTTCACTCCGATAACTGAACTGACAGTAAATATGCCAGCTGGTACCTCCAAGAGGTTTCCAGCTGGCATTCAATTTTTCAGATCATTCCCCTGTATTCCAGAAGCCTTTCAAGGAAGTACACTATCTGGACTCTCCACCATGGCCAGTCATGCGCCACCTCATATCCCCAGAAGTCTACCCATGCAGGGATGTTCTTCTCCCTGAATATGTCCCCTATCAGTCTGGTGTCCCTTATGGACTCCGCCTCGAATGCTCCCTGGCCTACGCAGACGATGATGTCTCCATTCCTGTATCTGTCCAGGTAATACGGGTCATCAATGTTCTTCAGGTAGTCTACAGGTGAATTGATGTAAACATTGTAGCCGAAATCCTCTCCCACGAAGAACCTGGCGTCATATATTCCGCTAAGTGCTATTGTGGCATCGAACACATCAGGATGCCTGAGGTATATGTTGAGTGCGTGGAATGCGCCCATGCTTGAGCCGTGGGCGATGAACCCCCCGTACCAGCCGGTCTGTTCCTTTATCAGCGGTACCAGCTCGTCTACAATGAAGAGGTCGTACTGGTTGTGTCGCTTTGCCCTTTCCTCGCTTGGAAGCCCGTAGTTGTACCAGCTTTCAGAGTCGATTGAGTCGGGTGTGAACACCCTTACAAGTCCCCTGTCTATGAGATGCGCTATGGCATCTATCATCTTGAAGTCCTCGAATTCATAGAACCTGCCTCCTGATGAAGGGAATACTATCATCGGCTTGCCGGCATGTCCATAACTCTTGAATTCGATGTCCCTGTTAAGGTTCCTGCTATAGATCTTCTGATAACTTATCTGCATGTCTGGCCCTCCTTGGTTACTTAAGTCATTTTTCTTATGCTATCTCTTTTCAAGGATGAATTTCACCCTCTCCCTCAGGTCTTCGAATTCCTCAACCCTGAATATGAATGCGTAGTCGCCGAGCGCTTTGGAAAGTATCTTCGGTATCTCCCCATGATAAAGTATTCCGGTGTTGTACCTGTACACTACCTCATCCACTGAATTCCTGTAGTTTGCCGTCAGCTTCCTTCCTGTGTAAACGCAGTAATATTTTCTAAGGAGGCTCGCATCATAGAAGTTCCTTGCAACTACCTGGGCATACTGCCTGTACATGTCTATGTCATTGGCAAAGTTCCATATGTCCACAGAGTAGCCTCCGGGTGGTCTGATATTTACCTCCAGGGCTACAAGCTCTCCCAGCTTTGTCCTGAAGAATTCGATATGGAAGAACCTCTCCTTGAGTCCGAAGGCAGCTACAGCCTTCCTGCCCATCTCCTCAAGGTCATCAGGAATCTGCTTCTGTGAATAGTAAAAAATATCAAGGTCAGAGTTCACCACGTCCATTATCCCGTTGCTGAATATGAAACTTGACGAGAATACCACATTGCCATCCTGGTCTGCAAGACCGTCATAGCTGTGTATGTCCCCTTCTATGAACTCCTCGAGGATATACTCTTTACCCGCCCTTGTACTGAAGAAGTCTGTGACATCCCTTTCGCTTACAAGGAGCATGGTATCCTGTGCCCCCACTCCCATGTCCGGCTTTACCACCACCGGATAGCCGTATTCGGCGATCAGGACCCTGGCTTCATCTTCATTTGTCACCACCGCACCTCTTGCAACAGGTATGCCGCATGACCTGAATACTTCCTTCATCTTCGACTTGTACTTCATCTTATCCATGTCACAGCTCTTCAGCCCATGTACATTGAAGTCGGTGCGCAGCCTGGCATCCTGCATGAGCCAGTGCTCATTGTGGGATTCGATCCTGTCTATCTTCCCGTACTTGTGCGTGAAGTACCCTATTGCCTTCAGCATTTCATCATAGTTTTCCATATTCTCTACCCTGTAGTATTCCGTCAGGGTCTTTTTAAGGTCGCTGTTCAATTCGTCAAACTTATCCTGTCCAAGCCCCAGAACATTCACGCCCTCAGCCTTCAGCCTCACGGCGAAGTTTGAATAGCCCCTTGGGAAATTGGGCGATATGAAAACATAGTTCATTTTGATCCCGCCTCCCGAATCTTGCCCTGCCTGCAAAGCGCCTGCCAGACAACTGAATTTTCTTAATTATAGCACGATTTGAGCCCGAACGACATAAAAGCATTGATGCCACGTGTTCCCTGCACCCCTGCAAGGCCTGACTTTTACAGTTAACAA
>NZ_AXUN02000202.1 GCF_000495435.3 Youngiibacter fragilis 232.1
TTATGAAATCCTGACTCGCTACGAGCAGCTTCGTGTCTCGCACTTAAGCGACTGAACCGCCGTATACCGAACGGTACGTACGGTGGTGTGGGAGGTCCCCCGCCTAACTAGTGAGCGGGGCCCTACCCGATTTTTTGCAAGGCTTATGCTTTTTTACTTGACCCTTACAAGGACAAAGTAGGCTGCATTGTCGATCTTTATCTTTCCGTTCTCAAGGTTTCCATTCATGCTTTCAAAAATGATCTTCACTGATATCTTCTCGTTTTCTTCAGTGAAGGTGGCGTCATTGACTGACACTTCGCCTTTGCCGGCATAGGTGCTTGAAGCGTCCCACATCCTCTGGTAGTATGCCTTGAAATCAGCCTTGATCAATTTACCTGAGCTGCCGCTGAAAATGAGTTCGGATGTTGTGGAGTCATATTTCATCGAGACGTTACCCAGAGAATATTCATTCGTCTGATACGTGGCTGCCTTTGCCAAGTGCTCATAGCCTTTTATATCAAGGACCTGATTTTCCATGGGGACGAAGAAGTAGAAGTATTTATCGTCCGGGTAACCTCTGTCATCCTCATAAGGGAATCCAAAGACCACCTTCATATCCATTGTCTTAAAGCCTTCAGGGACGTAGTCCATCTCGTAGGTTTCCCTAGATTCGAAGAAAGAGGCTATTGCGCTGATCTCTCTCTTGTCACCGTCAGGTATAGATGCATTTGGGATGACTGTCCCTGACTGAACCATCCCGTTTCTTTCAAGGATAGATTCAAGCCTGTTGTTCTGGCTCATCTCAGATACATTGAATGCGCTCAAGGGACCGAAAACCGCGATGAGGGCTGTAAGTGCCATGGATACCGGCAGGAAGATATTGTTGAGCTTCCTTATCGCTATGAACCATACCATTGCCGCAAGTGCCCAAATTCCAAGAATGACAACCATATACCTGTTCTCGGTGAAGCCGTACTGGCCTATACGAAGTCCCATGGATACGAACATCATGGCAAGTATCGGAATATCGGCAACAGGGAAGAAGTTGCGGAAAGCCTTGGCTACCACATTTTCCGAGACAAGGGGAGATATGAAGAATATGACTCCGGCTGAAAGCACCGAGTACCAGAGAACAAGATTCGATACAAGGCCTCTTGGCCACACTCCGGTAACGATGATCTTTATGAAGTAAACATAGAGTATGCCGGTATATATGGTGATGAGCGGAATGACTATGTACAGCAGCAGAACCTTGAGGGCTTTGGTGTACTTGTGGTCCCCGAAGGTTTCCCCGATCCTTGGCAGCTTTGACAGGAACATTGAGGCAGCGAAGACGAATACGACTGTAAGGAAGCTGTACAGGTAGTATTTGTCAGGAATTTCAGCATCGAAAAGCGAATTGATTGTGAATATGATGGCTGTGATTCCAAAGTACAGGACACCAGAGTATAGGGCTGTGAGGAAGAACGAATAGAAAACCTTGGTCACGTAGGTCTCGTAGTTAAGCCTTACCTTAAGCCTCTGGGTGAAGAATACCCCTATGATCAGAGCGACCAGTGTAGCTGCATAGCGCATCCCTGTGACCATGCCGTGGTCTTCGGTAAACAGGAAGTAGTACGCTACGAGCAAGGCTGCTGCGATAGCAAAGGCGAAAGCCTTTAATTGTGTCTTCTTGGAAAGCAGGCTTTCATTGATATGGGCCACTGATATTGACAATGGGAGCGAAAGTCCGACAACCATGGCAATTCTGCCAAGGATTTCGGTGTCGATATCCTTCATGTCCATTTCATTCAGTGAAATCAGGATCACCAGCAGCGTGACAGATGCTATAAGTGTGACAGGATAGCGTTCAAAGCCGATCCTCAGGTCTTTCATTGACTTTTTGATGTTTTCAAGTAGTTTCATTTCAAGCACATCCTTATAAGTAATAGTCCTACCTAGATTCTACCACACTGCAGTCATGTCCGTGATACAATGCGGTTACAGAAAGAATGCCGGCAGTGCCGGCATTCTGTTCGATCATATGAATTTTTTACCTTCAATGAATACTTGGGAGATAACTATATCCTCGTCAAACACGAGAAGATCTGCATCGTATCCTTCAGCAAGTTTTCCTTTCCTGTCCTCTGCCCCGCAGAATCTGGCGCCGTTTAGGGATGCCATCTTGACAACCTCGTATAAAGGGAGGTCGGTGTTCCTTGAAACATTCCTGACTGCAGCGTCCATTGTGAGTATTGAGCCTGCAAGAGATCCGTTAAGCAGTCTTGCAGCACCTTCCTTTGTAAGTACCTCCTGTCCGCCAAGCCAGTATTTGCCGTCAGGCATTCCGCATGCCATCATGGCATCAGTGACAAGCATCACCCTGTCGCTTGTCTTCTGTCTGTAGGCTATCCTCAGTGAAGGCCAGGAAATGTGTATCCCGTCGGAAATCGTCTCAGTGGTTATATCAGTGTCGAAGATAGCTCCGACTGCCCCTGGACTCCTGTGTGTCAGAGGAGTCATGGCGTTATAAAGATGCGTGGAATGGCTGCAACCCAGTCCGATTCCCTCAACCGCCTCCTCATAGGTCGCTGCAGTGTGGCCGATTGATACCTTAACACCCTTTTCCTTCAGGTAGGGAATCAATTCTGATGCACCGGGCACCTCTGGAGCCATCGTAATGCTGGTTATGAGTTCCTCGTAGCCATCTGCAATGGATTCATAAGCTGCTATCGAAGGCTCAAGGACGAAGCCGGGATTCTGTGCACCTATGGCCCTGGGACTTATGAACGGCCCTTCCAGATGAACTCCAAGTATCGTTGCTCCTGAATGGTTCTTCGCAGCTTCCCTGATTGAACTGAGTGCTTTTCTAATATCGGCCACTTCCATGGTCATGGTGGTCGGAAGGAAGGCTGTAGTGCCATGCGCAGCTATCACCCTTGCAATCGTATCTATTGATTCCACTTCACCGTCCATGGTATCCTTGCCTCCTGCGCCATGGATATGTATGTCCACGAAGCCGGGAGAAAGGTATTTCCCTTCTCCATCGATTTCCTCATTATCCTCGATGAAAGGTCCGTTTATGGAGATTATCTTTCCATCCTTGACCTGAAGGCTTCCAACTTCAATCCTGTCAGTGAATATGAGCCTGAAATTCTTGAATATCAATTTATCACCTCATGCCCGAACACAAGTGTATCGGGAAATTATTTTCATTAATAACATTATACTGGAAATTTCATCTAATTGCTTCATGAATAGGTATAGAATTTGTTAACATAATGTGTATAGGGCAAAAATGTGGAATCCTTGCCCGATATACCTTATTATTGAAAGGAAAGAAGGTGAACTGATGGAAGTGCTTGAAGGAACTGTAAGGGACATAGTGTTCCAGAATGAGGAGAATGCGTATTGTGTACTCAGGATAGAGGATGCCAAAAGCCTGCATACTGCAGTGGGCATATTTCCGTTCATATCTCCCGGACAGACCCTTAGGCTTAAGGGAGAGTGGCTGAATCATGCTACCTTCGGAAAACAGTTCAAGTGTACCGAGTATGAGGAGATACTGCCCAACTCCCTGCTTGGCATTGAAAGATATCTGGCTTCGGGTGCTATATCAGGCATAGGTCCTGCAACAGCCAAGAAGCTGGTTGAGAAGTTCGGGGGCAGCATATTTGAAATATTGGATAAAGAGCCTGAGAAGCTGTTGGAGCTCGAGGGGATAGGAAAGAAGAAGGTCGAGATGATTTCAGCTTCCTACCAGAAAGGCAAGGAAGTCAGGAATATAATGGTATTCATGCAGTCATACGGAGTCACGCCAAAGCAGGCTCTCAAGATATACAAGGCGTTTGGGGCTGATTCGATCAGGAGGGTAAAGGAGAATCCTTATGTCCTTTCTGAAGAGATCCCTACCATAGGATTCAAGACTGCCGACAGGATTGCCAGGAACCTGGGCATCATGCCGGATTCCCCTTTCAGGATCCAGAGCGGGGTAAAGTACCTGGTGAATGAATTCTGTTCACAGGGAAATACATGCATGCCGAAGGACATGCTTGTGGCTAAGGGGATTGAAAGCCTAGAGGTGAGTGAGGAGCTGATCGAGGCCAATCTCGTGCATTCGGTCATGGAGAACCGCCTTGTTCTTGAAAAAGTGGATGGCATAGATTCGGTTTTCACGCTTCCATATCTGTACAGCGAGGCTTCGATAACAAAGAGGATACTTGCTCTCAGCCTTCAGGGTGTAAAGGAAATGAAGGCGAACGTCGCATCCCACATCGCCTGGTTCGAGAAGGCCAATGGGATAGCGTTCCATGAAAAGCAGAAGGAAGCCATAGAGGGGGCAGTTACTAACGGTATTGAGATAATAACAGGAGGTCCCGGAACCGGTAAGACGACAATAATAAAGTGCATACTTGAGATCTTCGAGAAGGAAGGGAAAAAGGTCATAATGGGTGCCCCCACCGGAAGAGCTGCGAAGAGGATGTCCGAAGCCACCGGCAGGGAATCAAAGACGATACACAGGCTTCTTGAGCTTGGAGTCACTGACGAAGGTGAGGAAGAATTCGAGATGGAGGAGACGTCAAGCCTAAACTGTGATGTAGTCATCGTTGATGAGGCTTCAATGATCGATGTTATGCTCATGAATAACCTCCTCAAGTCCATAAGTCCGGGAACGCGGCTAATTCTGGTAGGAGATGCGGACCAGCTGCCGTCTGTCGGGCCCGGCAGGGTCCTTGAGGACCTGATCGAGAGCGGTGCTTTCAAGGTGGTGAAGCTTGAGTATATCTACCGGCAGGGTAAGGAGTCATATATCACCATAAATGCCCACAGGATAAACAGTGGAATGATGCCTTTCCTTAATGTGAAGGACAGTGATTTCTTCTTCATAGAATCTGAAGGTCCTGAGGACAGCCTGGAAAAGGTGATCGACCTAATACTGAACAGGCTTCCGGGCTTCAACAGGTCTTGGGACAGGATCAGGGATTTCCAGGTCCTTTCACCCATGAAGAAGGGTGACCTTGGTGTATTGAACCTTAACGAGGTTCTGCAGAACGTGCTTAATTCAAAGGCCAGAAAGACCAAGTTCACCGAGTTCAGGGTTGGAGACAAGGTAATGCAGACCAAGAACAACTATATGATAAAGTGGACAAGGAATCCTGACCCAATATTCGAAGGCGACGGCGGTCAGGGGGTGTTCAACGGAGACATAGGCTATGTGGTCAGGATTGATGAAGAAGATGAAAAAGTTACAGTCATCTTCGACGATGAAAGATATGTGACATACGAAAGCGGTGAACTTGAAGAGCTGGAGCTTGCATACGCAGTTACAATACACAAGAGCCAGGGAAGTGAGTTCAAGGTAGTCGTTATCCCTGTTTTCATGGGGCCTCCGCTCCTTATGAGCAGAAACCTGATCTACACTGCGGTTACAAGGGCAAGGCAGCTGCTTGTCCTTGTAGGCTCCAAGCGTGCCCTGAACTATATGGTTTCGAACACCAGGACATTTGAAAGGCACACTTCGCTTAAGTACAGGATAAAAAGCATTTTGGATTACGGACTATCAGATTCCGGAGGTGATGGGCAAATTGTCAGATGAATTGACAAAAGGGCTGAAGGAATGGTTTGAGAGGTCAAAGAGCAAGGCCTTGAACCTGGTAGCGGTCCCATATATGGGGATAGAGCCTGTAAGGGAGATGTGTGAATCTGTACTTGAATCAGACGGAAGGGTACTATATATCACGGGTGATGAGAAGGAAAGTCAGCTGCTCATGGATACCCTGTTTGATGGGATACCGCCTGAAGGGCTTGAGCAGAACCTTACCGTGTGCGGTTACCAGGATGCCTTGTCAGCATCAGGTGAGTATGACCTCGCGATTTATGACGACCTCAATTCCTTTCCATACAGGAGGAAGGTCGAGGTCCAGAATCTCATAGGCTACATCTTTACGAGATGCAAAAAGCTTATTGCCTATTCATTCGAGGAGATCCTCCTTAATGTGGAGACCATTGAGATTCCAATGGGAGGTACCGGAGAATATGTATCTGAGCCGAGGATCATAGAGACAAGGGTCAACATAGATGACGAGATACCGGTCTCGATATATGAGTATCTGCTCTGGTTCGTATATGAAAAGAAGAATGTCCTTATATATACGGGCGACAGGATAAAATCAAGGAGGCTCATCAGGTACCTTGCCAAGGTGGACGACTCTATCATGGGTTATGTCTTTGACGTCAATACGGTAGGTACGATGGGAATGTCTGAGCTGGTGAAGGACACCGAAAAGGCACATATCTTCATGACTGATGATATTGATGACTTTCTGGGGGTGCCGGTAAACTTCGAGATAATAGTGCATGGTGCTGATTCCATTCAATTCAGCTACAGGGAACTTCTGTTCCTTAGTCTCAGGAGCGGATACTGCAATGACGAAAACGGAGAGGTGATCTTCCTTTGCCAGACACAAACACCGGACATAGAGAAGACAAAGTACATGACAAGGCACTTCAACAAGGTCCTGTGGGAAAAAGGCTACATGTCAGGATTATAGATGGCTTGCTCGATACCCTTTATCCGAGGCTAAGGTGTCCGGTGTGCGATGGATACTACAATGGACTCTGCCCGGTCTGCAGACTGACCATTGTACCTGAACCTGAGTCTGATATACTTCATTGCAGCCGATATGAAGGCTCGGCAAAGATTCTTGTCTCATCCTTCAAATCAGCGGGCTCATTCAATGCTGGAAAGGAAATTGCGGGAATAATCCACAGCAGGTTTGAAGACTACATAAGAGACTTTGATATCGTCACATGGGCGCCGTCATCAAGGCTTTCCAGGCAAAGGCTTGGATTTGACCACGGTGAGGTTCTGGCAAGGAATGTGGCAGCTCTTGCGGGGAGAGAACATGCTAGGCTGTTCAAGGCACCGGAGTTTGAACAAAAGGGGCTTGAGAGGACAGGAAGACAGGAAAATGCCTTGACGATAAGGCTTGTGAAAAACGGGCAGAGCCTTGTCAAGGGCAGGAAAATACTAGTTTTGGATGATGTCGCAACAACCGGAAGTACGCTTAGTAGCTGCATGGTGAAAATTACTGATGCCGGTGGAATCGCAGGTGCGGTAGCTTTCGCATACCAGGGTGCAAGATGAGCCTTAGAGAAGCTTATGGAGGTGGATACATGGATTGCATATTTTGCTCGTACCTTGAAAAAGGTCCTCTGATTGCTGAAAATGAAGGGAGCTTTGCCATATATGACAATTTTCCTGTGACAAAGGGGCATGCGCTGATAATGCCGAAGAGGCATTTTTCCAGCTATTTTGAAGCGACAAGCGATGAAGCCGCATATCTTGACAGCATGATCAGAAAAGTCAAGGAAACTATAGATGAGAAATACCATCCGGATGGCTACAACATTGGAATAAATGTAGGAAAAGCTGCAGGCCAGACCATATTCCACCTGCACATCCATCTGATCCCAAGATACGAAGGGGATGTCGACAATCCTAAAGGTGGTGTCAGAAAGCTCATGAAGCCGCTTGTCGAGTATGATGGGTAGGACAGCCATAATATACTTTGAACCAGGCGATTTCTGAGACTGACAGGTATTTCAAACGATTTATTCATTCTTGGTCAATATTTAAATTTTATTTTTAGCTCAAATCAATTTTGGTTAAGAAACCTGATATGTAAACTTGTTAACAAAGTGTACATATCAGGTTTCTTGTCCTTGTTTGTCGTTGTGCTTCATGGATTATTTTAAGCATCTCATAATGAATCGATTTTTCTTTTAATCAAACAAGGGTTAAGCAAGAAAAAAATTATCGCAATATTTGGAATAATTTAAGTTTTCCTTGAAACATATATGGAAAATCATTTGTTGATAGTATATAATCAAAGGTACTATAGAATTTTATCTTAATGAGATGCTTAAGATTAGATAATCCATATATTTGGAGGCGCGAAATGAATGTATTGCTTATCCACAACAATGACCTGACATTTGATGTGGTCGAGAGGCTATTCGCTGAGAATGGCATGGAAGCCAGCATAGTTTCGGTAAAAATATGCGACCTGGCCATAGAAACGGCCAAGTGCGCACCGTTCGATATCCTTATATGTCCAATGGATGAATATCCACAGGATGTGGCAGTAGACTTTTTGAGAAGGCTTGATGAAGCTGGGAGCAGTGCATACCGCCTTGCGGTAGTGAGAAAGGATATGCTGAAGGCCATGGGCTCGGATTTCCTGAATCTGATCGATGACTTTTTATCCAGTCCTGCGGACACTGAGGAACTGGTCTTCAGAATAGCCAAAGCAACCAGAGGAACTCATAGATAGAAGAAATCGTGATTGATCAAATCGATCGTCAGTAGGTGAGCATTATGAAGGTTTTGTTGATTAGAAACAATGAAATATCAATCGAGTTCATCGAGGAACACCTTGCAAGGAACGGAACGGAAGGCGAGGTGCTTGTCGCCATGCCTGAAGAACTGGCTCTCGAAATCGCAGAAGGCATAGATTTCGACCTTGTGGTCTGTGGTGTTGAAGGATATCTGAAGAAGGTCATCGAAGACTTCCTCTTCAAGGTCAAACAGATAAGCAAAGGGAGCTATAGCATTGCAGTGCTTAGGCGCGAGACGCTGAAAGAGATGGGGCCGGTATTTTTCAATAATATCGACGACTTCATTACAAGCCCTGTTGACAGCGATGAGTTTGCATTAAGGCTGATGAAGGCCATATCGAATGCCAAAAACCATCATCCAGCAGATACCCCGGTTTTTGGAATCGGACGATTGCATGATGTATCATCACCATCATCGAAACTTTTCGATGATGACCTTCAGGATGTTTCCATCAGGGAGGTTGTAAATGAAGAAGGGGTTAGCGCAACTGAGGTTGAAGATACGAGCAGACAGGAAGAAATTGATTACCCGACTTCAGAACAGGATACAGGGCATATGACATTTGACGAGCTGTCATACGACGAGCTCCTGAGGCGCAGGGAACTGATGCTTGAGAGGGAGGCGGAGTCAAGAGCTTTGGAAGAGGAGCTTATGACAACTGACGGATCACCAGAGGCTGAAGCTGAAGAAGCGGTGACTATAGAGCCTGAGCCACTCAATGACGAGCTGTCATACGACGAGCTCCTGAGGCGCAGGGAACTGATGCTTGAGAGGGAGGCGGAGTCAAGAGCTTTGGAAGAGGAGCTTATGACAACTGCCGGATCACCAGAGGCTGAAGCTGAGGAAGCGGTGACTATAGAGCCTGAACCACTCAATGACGAGCTGTCATACGACGAGCTCCTGAGGCGCAGGGAACTGATGCTTGAGAGGGAGGCGGAGTCAAGAGCTTTGGAAGAGGAGCTTATGACAACTGCCGGATCACCAGAGGCTGAAGCTGAGGAAGCGGTGACTATAGAGCCTGAACCACTCAATGATGAGCTGTCATACGACGAGAATCCCGGACAAGGGGAATTGATGCTCGAGAGAGAGTCTGAGGTAAGGTTTGAGGATGTAGAATCTATCGGGTATTCTATGCAGGATCCGGACTTCATTTCAGCTGGTGAAGTTGATATGAAGCAGGCAGATCAGGTATCAGAAGCGGATGCATCAATAGCTGAACAACCAAGGGATTCCAAACCTGAGGTCAGGTCCGTAAAGGAAGAGAAGCTGCAGGAGGAAATCGATCTTTTGAAGCATCTCAGGAAGGATTATGGGGCAAAGACATCGAAAGTTGAAAGGTTTGGCCTGAAGAAAGAGAAGAAAAGGAAGAAGGCGGAAGCCGAAAAGGAAAAATCTGCTTCAAAGAGCGGAAGAGGAATATTCACAATTATTGCGAGGGTAATGGCGTTGATGCTCGTGCTTATCGCGGGTGCTACGGTTTATTTCTATGCTGCATCCAACATCGGCGACGGCGTACCTGCAATTGCAGGATACAAGCTTACAGCCATGAGGACTGCGACAATGGAGCCGACCCTGAGACTTGGAGACCTGGTCATTTCGGTGGATGTTTCAGTTGATGACATCAAGGAGAAAGACATAATAACCTTCAAGGTCGGCAATTCCCAGGGGATGGTAGAGTGTCACAGGGTGGTTAGGATAGAGACCTCGCCTGAAGGTAAGACCTTGCTGATTACGCAGGGAGACGGCATGACATCCGAGGATGAATTTCCTGTAGAACACGATATGATCGTGGGGAAGGTCACAAGGTACATACCTTTTGCAGGGTTCATAGTAAATGTAGATACCCTGAGATTCGCACTTGCATCAGTAAAGTAGGTATCCAACCATCTGGACGGATGGCTAAGGCAGTCAGTGAATAAGGGTATGAAAAAACATCTTGAAAATTCACTGGTCTTTCTCTATAATGGGTTAATGAAAGTTAAGTTTGTGGTTGAAAGTCCAAGCCAGTCGCAGGCAAAAGGATCCACGTAAGTCAGGCCAATGGCCCGACAATCATGGTGCGGTTTAGATGTTAGTCCTGCCAGAAATGAGAGGGTTAGTAGTGAGAGGTTGAGTCCGGGTAGCAAAAGCTCCAGCAGGCGAGTGTGGGGTCAAAGACCAGGTCAATTAACTTTCAAAAAGCAGTATCGAAAGGTACTGCTTTCTTTCTACACATAATGTCAAGAATTTAACATGTAAACGTTGCAATTGCATTATTTTAAAATGAATATAATTATCAGTTGTAATGTTTCGTGATTTCAAGAGGTTTTTATCAAAAAAATGGTGTTTGTCGAAAACTTTATTTTGACTGAAAACTGTTGCTATTATTAGTACAGAGTGGATATATTACTCAAATAAATCGTAAACTGTTATAAAATCTGTATAGAACTGTTTTTGATGCTGGAAATAGATTACAAAAATTGCGGTTTGTCAATAGTTTATCGAGAGAAATGTAGTTGTCGGAATATTTCATGAGTGTGAAAAATGCTTAACAAGTATTTGAAGTTATTGTATACTTTCATTGTAAGCAAACAACACTTGGCGAATGAGCCCGGAAATGGGTATAGGAGGAATTCAATTGTTCAAAGAATGGGAAGGTTTTGTTGCCGGAGATTGGCAGAACGAAATCAATGTCAGAGATTTCATACAGAAGAACTACACAGTTTATGAGGGTGACGACAAGTTCCTCGCAGGACCGACTGAAAATACGAAGAAGGTCTGGGAAATATCCTCTAAGCTCATAGTCAAGGAAATAAAGGAAGGAATACTCGGGGTTGATACTGACAGGGTTTCCGGAATAAACAACTTTGAAGCAGGATACATTGACAAGGACCATGAAAGCATAGTCGGACTCCAGACCGATGCACCGCTGAAGAGGATGATGAACCCTTACGGTGGATACAGGATGGTTGAACAGTCCCTTGAAGCATATGGCTATGAGCCTAACGCGGAAATTGCGAAGTACTTCCCTGCATTCAGGAAGACTCACAATCAGGGCGTATTCCATGCGTACAATGATGAGACAAAGGCAGCGAGATCCTCAGGACTTCTGACCGGACTCCCAGACGCATATGGAAGGGGAAGAATAATAGGCGACTACAGAAGGATTGCCCTATATGGCATAGACAAGCTTATCGCCGAGAAGAAGAAGGACCTGAAGAATGCCAGAGGAGCTATGCTCGATGACCTTATAAGGCAGAGAGAAGAGCTGAACGAGCAGATCATAGCGCTTGGCGACATCAAGGCTATGGCAGCGAAGTATGGCTGCGACATATCAGTTCCTGCGAAGAACGCAAAGGAAGCTGTACAGTGGCTCTATTTCGGATACCTTGCAGCCGTAAAGGAGAACAACGGTGCAGCGATGTCGCTTGGAAGGACCAGCACATTCCTTGATGTTTACCTTGAGAAGGACCTTAAGGCAGGTGTGATAACTGAGGCAGAAGCACAGGAATACATTGACCAGTTCGTAATAAAGCTGAGACTTGTAAGGCATCTCAGGACACCTGAGTACAATGACCTCTTTGCAGGAGATCCTACATGGGTAACTGAGTCTATAGGAGGAGTGGGAGTTGACGGAAGGCCGCTTGTGACAAAGTCTTCATTCAGGTTCCTACATACACTCATAAACCTTGGAACTTCACCAGAGCCAAACATGACAGTCCTCTGGTCACAGGACCTTCCGGAAAACTTCAAGAAGTACTGCGCGGACATGTCCATAAAGACAGATTCCATACAGTATGAGAATGATGACATTATGAGGCCTGGATACGGTGACGACTATGCGATAGCCTGCTGCGTATCTGCAATGACTGTAGGAAAGCAGATGCAGTTCTTCGGTGCAAGATGCAACCTTGCCAAGTCGCTCCTTTATGCGATAAACGGCGGAGTTGACGAAAAGTCCGGAAAGACTGTAATCAAGGGACTTGAGCCGATAAAGGGCGACGAGCTCGACTATGAGACTGTTGCTGAGAGGTTCAATGTTGTGCTTGAGTATGTTGCTGACCTTTATGTCAACACAATGAACATAATCCATTACATGCATGACAAATATGCGTATGAGGCAGGACAGCTTGCCCTTCATGATACTGACGTACAGAGGCTTATGGCATTCGGAGTAGCCGGATTGTCTGTAGCAGCGGATTCACTGTCTGCAATCAAGTATGCCAAGGTAAAGCCGATAAGGAACGAGGGCGGACTTGCCACTGACTTCGAAATAGAAGGATCCTTCCCTAAGTTTGGAAATGACGACGACAGGGTTGACGATATAGCGGTAGCCATTACAGAGAAGTTCTCGAGCGAGCTGAAGAAGCACCCGACCTACAGGAATGCAAAGCATACCCTTTCAGTCCTCACGATCACTTCAAACGTGGTATATGGAAAGAAGACAGGTTCGACACCTGACGGAAGGAAGGCTGGAGAAGCACTTGCACCAGGAGCTAACCCAATGCATGGAAGGGACCTTGAGGGTGCGCTTGCATCACTCAACTCCGTTGCGAAGATACCTTACGTAGGAAACTGCGAGGATGGTGTATCCAATACATTCTCAATCGTTCCTGATGCGCTTGGCAAGACCGAACTCGAAAGGGTCAACAACCTTGCATCTGTTCTTGATGGATATTTCGCACAGAAGGCTCATCACCTTAACGTGAATGTGCTTAACAGGGCGAAGCTTGAAGATGCCATGGAGCATCCGGAGAAGTATCCAACACTGACTATCAGGGTATCCGGTTATGCGGTAAACTTCAACAGGCTTTCAAGGGAGCAGCAGATGGAAGTCATTTCAAGGACATTCCACGAAAAGATGTAATAGAATCATTGTTAAGGGCCCCGAAAGGGGTCCTTCCCCCTTTCTATGGATTTCTTTTTGTTGTATGATGTACAGATAATGATTTGTTGAGGTGAGGTTATGAAGGGCAGGATACATTCAATGGAAAGCATGGGTCTTGTGGACGGGCCGGGAATAAGGGTTGTAGTGTTCCTGCAGGGCTGCAAGCTGAGGTGCCTGTACTGCCATAATCCGGACACATGGCTTATGGGAGGAGGCGAGCTTATTGAGGCAGCCGACCTGGTGAAGAAGATAAGGAGATTCAAGCCTTATTTCGAGAAATCAGGAGGAGGGGTCACGTTTTCCGGCGGAGAGCCCCTTATGCAGCCGGAGTTCCTTCTGGAATGCCTTAAGCTTTGCAGGCAGGAGGGTATCCATACTGTGATAGACACCGCAGGCTATGGCTTTGGAGAATATGCGGAGATCCTTGAAAATACAGACCTGGTGCTGTTCGACATGAAGCATATCGACCCTGAAAACTATATGCTGCTTACAGGAAGAACCGGAAGCACATCGCTCAGGTTCCTTGAGGCGGTCCAGAAGGCCGGAGTCAAGATGTGGATAAGACATGTGGTGGTGCCTGGTATAACGGACGGAGAGGACCACATTAGGCGTCTGGCTGATAAGCTCAAGCCTGTAAAGGGCGTCATAAAGGTTGAACTGCTTCCGTACCATACCCTCGGCCAGAACAAGTATGAGGAGATGCACATAAAGTACAAGCTTGACGGGGTTGAACCGATGGACAAGGAAAAGTGCAGCCGTCTCACGGAGATCCTTTTTGAGGAGCTGGGTGAGGATTACTATCTCCGATCCAACAGATGATTCCCGTTTCCTGGAAAAAGGGATAAAGCCCCCGCGGTGCAGGAATCATGACGAGTGAAAATAGAAGTAAATGAAAACGCCCCGGCATAAGCCCAATGGCATTAAGTTAAAAGCTTGCACTACGTTATACGTGGTGCGAGATTTTTTTTGCCAGAATTCAAATTTTTGTTTGACTAGATACTTAAAATGTGCGGCCGCTTTCGTTACTGATTTTTATACCGTAACGAAAGCGGCCCTTGTAATTAGGGAGATACCAATTACAAGGAGGGCACACATGAAAAATAATCCGAAAGAGCTAAGAGAAACTTTGTTGTCACTCATTCACGACTTGAAAAACGGTCCAGGTGAACACATCCGAAATCCAGGTGTGGATTTCGTTAGGAATCGAAAACTTCCATTCGAAAAGATGATTATCTCGATACTAGGAATGGAAGGAAGTTCATTGACCAACGAACTCCTAAGTCAATACGGATGTAGTATGAACGTAGCTTCAGCTGCTGCATTTGTACAACAACGAGCAAAAATAAAACATACCGCACTTGAAAGTTTATTCCATACATTTGCCCAGAGAACAACAGTAGATTCGTTGTTTAAGGGGTACCGTTTGTTGGCTGTTGATGGTTCTGACATCCATATCCCAACAGATAAAACTGACTTAG
>NZ_AXUN02000201.1 GCF_000495435.3 Youngiibacter fragilis 232.1
ACAAAATTTTCTACACTCTCGGGAATGAATGCATTTGCACCCATTCCCTTCAGTCTTAGCTATTCCTTCTCACCCATCAGTATCATGTCACAATCCAAAGCCCTTACCTCATCAAGGCTGTGGGTCACGAGTATGACTGTCCGGTTTCTGGTATTCTCGGCCACATATTCCATGACAAGGCTCTTAGTGTCGTCGTCAAGCCCTTTGAAGGGTTCATCAAGAAACAGGATATCGCTTTTGGCGAGGATCGCCCTTACTATGGCGACCCTCCTTTTCATTCCTCCGCTGAACTCCCTGACAGGCTGGGTCAGGTCCACGATCCCTATGCTTTGGAGATGATTGGCGATGACAGAGTCAGTCATCCCTTTCCCGCAGACCATCCTTACGTTTGAGACTGCATTGAAGCTTTCACAGAGCCTGTCTTCCTGGAAGACAGCGCTCTTCTTATCTGGTATCCCATAGATCGTCCCTTCATCCTGTGGTTCAAGGCCCATGAGCATGTAGAGCAGGGTGGTCTTCCCACAGCCGGAGGGTCCCATGATGCAGGTCAGCCTGTTTTCCTTTATCACGGCATCGAACCCATCAAGGACATTCTTGTCCCCGAAGCTCTTTCTTATCCCTGTTACTTTGATGTCCATTCTACGTCCTCTCCAGTCTTGCATAGGATACCTTGACAAGGTGCAGGAACAGCTTCTCGAACAGTACGCTCACTGCAACTATAACTGCGGTCCAGGCGAAAAGGTCGGCAGAGTCAAGGTAGATCTTCGCCTCATAGAGCCTCTCGCCTATGGAGCCCGCCGGGATCCCTATTACCTCGGCTGCTATGCCGGCCTTCCAGGACAGCCCTATTGACACGCTGCAGGCTGATACTATATAGGGCTTTAGCTGTGGAAGGTATATGTACTTGAGTCTCCTGAGCCTTGTCACGTTGAATATCCTGGCCATCTCCAGCATATTCCTGTCGGTGCTTCTGATACCATGCAGCATGTTCGTGTAGATTATGGGTAAGACCATCAGGAATGAGATGAATATGCCGAGGCTTCCTGAGCTGAGCCAGATGAGGCACAGGATTATGAAGGAGGCCACAGGCACTGACTTTATAGCTGTCATGAACGGCCAGAGGAGAACCTCAGCCATGTGGTGCTTTCCTGCAAGGGCTGCAAGGGCGCTTCCAGCTGCGAGTGCCAGTAGATACCCTGAAACTATCCTCACGAAGGAGAACATTACAGAAGCAAGGAAATCCTTCGTTACTACCAGCTCGGCAAGCCTTACCATGACCTCAAAAGGCGTGACAAGCAGTATGTTCTTTCCTATGGCGGTTGCCAGCAGCTGCCATACTGTAAGGGCAAAGGCAATGGAAATGGCCTTTTCAAACCTTACCTTATTTTTCATAGTAGAAGTCGGCACCCGGGAGGGCTCCGCCTACCGATTTAGGGTTCTGTTCGAAGAGGACTTTGAGATAGCCTTCCATTGCCGTCTTCATCTCTGCGCCTTCCATGTAGGTGATATGGCAGTAGGGGATTGCCTTTTCTGCAACTGCCGCCTTAACTATTCCGAACTTCTCAACAAGCAGTGATGCTTCCTTGATGTTCGCATTCACGTATTCGGTTGATTTCTTGTACTCAGATAGGAATGCCTGAAGCTCTTCAGGGTGCTTTTCAGCGAATTCGTTCCTTACTATGAGTACTCCGGTAATAAGGGTACTTCCGTTGTTGAGCTTGTCCCAGCTTTCTGTGAGGTCAACTGCTATCCTAAGATTCTTCACAGACCCCTGGGCTACTGTGACATAAGGCTGGGGCATCATCGCTATTCCGCCCTTTTCGCCGGACAGAAGGGCAACAACTTCTGTTGGCTCAGTCTTCCATTCGATAGTGATATCCTTGTCCGGGTCGAGTCCGTTTTCCTTGAGGAGATACCTGAGGTTATATTCAGGGGTTGAACCCTTTCCGGTTGCATATATGGTCTTGCCCTTAAGGTCAGAGAGCGCCTGTATCTCATTTCCTGTCTCCAATATGTACACGACTCCAAGGGTGTTGACGGCCAAAAGGCTTACGGCCTTTTTGGTATTGTTGTAGAGTACCGATGCGAGGTTTGCGGGAACTGCAGCTATGTCCAGCTCACCCTGTACGAGCTTTGGTGTGAGCTCGTCAGCTGAGCCTGCTATGGTGAAGGTATAGGCGTTTTTGGAGGTTCCCTTTTCATCCGCTTCCATGAGCTCGACCATTCCCATTGAGGTAGGTCCCTTCAGTCCGCCTATCCTGATCTCAACCTTTTCAGGCGCAGCAGTCGCTGTCACGGAAGGTGCGGTGGTGGCTGTGGGGGTGGCTGTCTTTGCCTGGCAGCCTGAGAATGCTGCACCTGCAAGAAGTACTGAAACTATTGCTGATATGACCTTTTTCATCTGTTTGCCTCCTCTTTTCTGTTCTGCTTGGCTACTATCGTCTTTGTGCTGACTCCCCTGATCATCCCGAGCTTTCCTGAAAGGGAGCTCGTTATGTCTCCGGGGGCGTCGAGGACCACGCAGATTATTGATACTCCGCGCTCCTTGTAGGGTATTCCCATCCTGCCAACTACGTAGCTTCCGAACTCATGGAGAAGCTCGTTGACTTCAGATGATTTTTCAGTATCCTCGACGATGATGCTGATGACCGAGATCCTGGATTCCATGTCACATCCTCCTTCAAAAAAATATCCGCGCCATGAGGGCGCGGATGCGGATATTCCTACCGATTCCATCGCCTTCCCATCCGGGACGTACCCAAATGGCTCAGGACTGAAGATATTCACTTGACTTAATATTAGTTAATTGTTATAAAAATGTCAATCTGTACATGGCGTTAATTGCAAATATTCCCGAGATAAGGCAAATATATGGGAATCCTGTTATCTCACAAGCTCCAGGGTCTCCCTTGCGATCATGAGCTCCTCGTTCGTCGGGACCACATAGATCCTTACCGGGGTTCCCGGAAGTGATATGTCGCAGTTCATGCAGCCTGCTCGGTTCTTTTCCCTGTCAAGCCCGATTCCAAGTGCATCCATGTTCTCGAGTACCCTTTCCCTGACAAGGGAGCTGTTTTCACCGACTCCTGCCGTGAACACGAGGCAGTCGCAGCCGTTTAGCTTAGCCATGTAGTTTCCTACATATCCCTTTATCCTGAGGCAGTAGACCTCCAGGGCCTCCTTAGCATGTATGTCCCCTGAATCGGCAGCCTCAATGACATACCTGAGGTCGGCCGATACTCCGGAAAGACCCAGGAGTCCTGATTTCTTGTTCAGGTAGCTGTCCATCTCGCCTGGGCTGAGACCAAGCTTATCCATGAGGTAGCATACTATGGCTGGATCCATGTCTCCTGTCCTCGTTCCCATGACAAGACCTTCAAGTGGCGTGAAGCCCATGCTGGTATCCACCACGAGACCGTTCCTTATGGCGGCCATGCTGGCTCCGCTTCCAAGGTGAAGGGTTATCATCCTGCATTCTCCATATGGCTTGCCGAGGATCTTTGCAGCCTCCTGCGACACGAATTCATGGGAGGTGCCATGGAAGCCGTATCTCCTTACCTTGTACTTCTCGTAAGCTTCCCTTGGGAGGGCGTAGAGGTAGTTCTCAGGCTTCATGGTCTGGTGGAATGCTGTGTCAAATACGGCGACATGTGGAATTCCAGGCAGGAGCCCCATGCAGGACCTTATGCCCATGAGGTTTGGAGGATTGTGAAGTGGAGCAAGGCTGCTGCAGTCCTCTATTACCTTTATTACCGATTCGTCAATGACTACAGAGGAGCTGAAGCTTTCTCCGCCATGTACGACCCTGTGGCCTACGGCATCGACATGCACCTCTTCAGTCCCGTCTCCAAGAAGCACCTTGAGGATCAGGTCCATTCCGGTCTTATGGTCATCGATGTCCTTATCAATCCTTATGGTATCCTTACCCGGATGCTTGTGCTCCAAAGTGGAGCCCCTTATCCCAACCTTGTCCAGAAGTCCCTTGCAGACGACTGATTCAGTCTCCATGTCGAACAGCTGGTACTTAATGGTTGAGCTTCCTACATTGACCACTAGTATGTTCAACCCATGTCACCTCCATGTATTCGAAATTTTCCATCAATTCAAGTATATCACATGGGTACATGGAGAATCGACCCAAATACCGTATAAAGGGAATTTCATCGTGCGGCTATGGCAGCCATCAGGCAAGGGATAATGGAAGCCTTGAGTGGTGGATATTCGGGAGTAACCAGCTGTTTGACTTTGAAGGTCATAAATGATACATTATGAGAAAAATATCGCATCATTATGCGGCTTAGGCGGAATTTATACAGGTATGACGCCGATTCGGGAGGACCTTGACAGATGAGGATAGGAATTGTAGGACTGGGACTTATAGGCGGCTCCATGGCCAAGGCATGCGGTCATGTGGAGGGCAATGAGGTCTACGGATGGGACATTGACATGTCAGTAACAGGCAGGGCAATTGACGAGGGTGTAATAAGGGGCATCCTTGAGGATTCACTCCTCGGGACAATGGACCTTGTGATAATAGCGCTTTACCCGAAGGACACAATCGAATACGTGACCAAAAGAGGTGACCTATTCAGGAAGGGCGGCATGGTCGTTGACTGCGGAGGCATCAAGGAGCTGGTCTGCGATACTCTTGAGCCTTTCGCCAAAGGGAAGGGCTTCAGGTTCCTCGGCGGACATCCCATGGCTGGAATCGAGTATTCAGGCTTTGACCATTCCAAATGGACCCTGTTCAAGAACGCATCCATGATCCTGACACCGATAGAGAAGCTTGGGGATCCAGAGCTCGTATGGGTATCTGACTTCTTCAGGAGCCTTGGCTTCGGTGCCATAAAGGTAACCACCCCTCAAGCCCATGACAGGATAATAGCCTACTCATCCCAGCTTGCCCATGTGGTATCAAGCGCCTTCGTCAAGAGCCCTTCAGCCCTTGAGCACAAGGGCTTCTCCGCAGGGAGCTTCAGGGACCTGACAAGGGTCGCAAGGCTAAACGAGCACATGTGGACTGAGCTCTTCCTCGAGAACAAGGACAATCTGCTGCATGAGATAGACTCAATGATAGGAAGGCTCGTGGAATACAGGGATGCGCTGGAATCAGAGGACAAGGTGATGCTGAAATCGCTTCTCAGGGAAGGCAGGGAAAGGAAGGAGCTCCTGGACGCAAGGCAGCAAGCGACTGTACAACAGGAGCAAGCGACTGGTCATCAGGAGCAGGCGACTGGTCATCAGGAGCAGTAGGAAATGAGGAAGAATGCGATAAGAAGATCCTTCAGATATGTACAGAAGCTCTCTGCACCACCTGACAGGGTGTTTCCGCTTCTCTGTCCCACAAGGGAATACGAGTGGATTGGGCTATGGAGCTGCGACCTGATATACTCTGATTCAGGCTTCGCCGAGATTGGCTGCATCTTCAGGACTGACTTCAGGAGCGATCCGGGTCCTGAGGTATGGGTAGTCTCTACCTATGAGAAGAATGAAGCCATTGGTTTCACAAGGACATCGGAAGACTATGTGGTCCTTCATACCATAACCCTGATAGATGGCGGTGATGAAGGAACTGATGCTGTCACGGACATGGTATACACAGCATTGACTGAAAAAGGTGAGGACTTCATCTGTTCTCTTACCTCCGAAGCCTTCGAGGAGGAGCAGAGTACCCTTGAGAAGCTCTTAAACCACTACCTTCTGCATGAGAGCATGCTGAGGTCAATTGAAGATTCTGAGATGGAGTGCGAAGACTAATCACTCATATCTGCCACAATCCTGCCGAAGTGCCGGTACCAAACCATCACAAACCCCTCACATCTCCTGAGTAGAATGAAAACATAGAAAGGTCATGAGGCCTTAACAAAAAGGAGATAATGAAAATGAAAAAGAATTTGAAGGTTTTTACAACGGCTATACTAGCGGCGGCATTCGGACTATCAGGAACAGCATTTGCAGCGGAGGCAGACTTCGGAGCGGCAGGAGCAGCGGCTAACCCGACAACAGAGATCGAGAAGATGCTCAAGTACACCCTTGAGGACGAGTACCTGGCCAAGGCTGAGTATGAGACTATAATTGCAGAATACGGAAGCATAAGGTCATTCACAAATATCATGAAGGCAGAGGAGAGGCACATAGCGGCACTAGAACCGCTGTTCGAGGCATACAAGCTTGAATTACCTGTAGTAGACCCATCCCAGTACACGGTGCTTCCTGCCACACTTGAGGAAAGCTATAAGGCAGGAGTGGAAGCGGAGATAAAGAATATCGCGATGTACGAGGAATTCCTGAAGCTGGACCTTCCTGATGACGTGGGGTTCGTATTCGAGAACCTTATGAAGGCATCTGAAAGCCACCTGGCAGCCTTTGAGAGGGCAGCGGATGGACAGGCAGGAACAGGGATCGGACAGGGCGGAGTCAACAGAGGCGGAAGAGGGACAAGGGGCAACGGAGTGCAGACCAATCAGCAG
>NZ_AXUN02000200.1 GCF_000495435.3 Youngiibacter fragilis 232.1
TTATTGTGCGAAGTTTGAGTAGTTAACTGGAAAAGAATGCGGCTAATCCAGGTATCAGTCTTCTCTGTAACGAGCTACAATAATACAAAGCGCTGTTAAGGTTAGAATTCTTACAATAGATGTGTCCGAATAGGGTATGAATTAATGTCACATAAGCCTAATTTTTTTGCATCCAATATGAAGAACCTGAACCGGGAGTTTGCGTGTACCGGTTCAGGTTCTTGTTCTACCATAATAGTCTGATGTCTCCATTCAGGTCATATGATGGCTGATGCTTTTACTCTCCTCCGTTAAGCTCTGCCCTCTTGTCCTTTACCATCGTCATGAAGACGAAGGCCAGTATGAAGAAGAAGGCACCGTAGAGGAACATTATGCTGAAGCCAAAGGTGTCGACGATTAAACCAAGAAGAGGCGGAGATACTATGTTCGCTATTGATGAGAACAGGTAGTATACGCCTGTATAGGTGCCAAGGAGCCCTAAGGGTGACATGTCGGCGACCAGGGGGTATGAGTTGATGTTGATGCAGGCCCATGAGAATCCCACCAAAAGGAATAATCCCCTGATTATCGTTATGGCGTTAGGATTGCCTGGCTTAACGAAGTAGACTGCGATCATCAGCGCTATGACACCTGCCACTCCTATCCTTATCGTGTTCCTCTTGCCTATCTTTGTGCCGATAAGTCCGGCTGGGATGGCGAATATGAGGAAGCTAAGGGATATGAATGAGAGGGTGAAGGCGGAAACGGAAGGGTCGACACCGAGATAAAGGGAGCCGTATCTTGTGAAGAAGGTCTCAACGCCATTGAAGCCGATGAACCAGCTGCAGATGGCGAAAAGGAGGAAAGTCGTGTTCCTGTCCTTGAGAGCAGTCTTCACTCCCGTTACGAAATCCCTCTTCTCCTCAGCCTTCTCGTAGCCAATTACATCCCTTCTCTCCTTTATGTTCATGAAGAGCACCGTAAAGGCGATTACGATGAGTACGGCTGACAGGTAGAAGGGGTATCCTTCCCCATATTTGAAGAGCCTTGAACCTATGACATAGGCTATCAGCGAGCCAATTCCTCCCATGAAGTTGATTATGCTGTTTGCCTTTGACCTGTGCTCCATGTAGGTTATGTCAGGCATGAGCGCAATTACAGGGGACCTGTAGAGGCTCATCGAAAGGTTCATTAAGACAAGGAAAATGACAAGGGAAGTCAGGTTGAAATGATTTGGAATGAGTGCCATGAATACTGCGGCAAGTGGCATGCCTATCATGATGAAAGGCATCCTTCTGCCGAACCTGGTGTTTATCCCGTCGCTGTAGAAGCCTACGGCAGGCTGTATGAACAGGGCGAAGTAGTTGTCTATTGTCATTATGAAGCCAATCAGCGCAGAGCTTTCAAGGAAATTTCCGAGAAGTACCGGCATGAAGGCGTTGTATACGCTCCACGTTATGCTTATAGCGAAGAAACCGAAGCCAAGAAGCAGTGTCTTTCTGTAATCAAGCTTTCTCTCCATGTTTACCAACTCCTAAAAATTCCATCATTTCTTTCGGCTTGTTAGTCATTATGCAGTCGACACCCATATCCATAAGCATCTTCGCTTCCTTGAAGTCATCCACGGTCCACACGTTTACCTTGATGTTCCTCCTGTGACAGGCGTCCACTATCTGCCTGCTTACGAGCAGCCTGTAGGGATGTATTGCATCGGCAGGAAGTTCCTCAGCATATTTGTAAGGCTTGTAGATTCCGTCAGAGTAAAGGATGCCTGTCTTGCAGTCCCTGTCAATTTCCTTGAGGTCATGGCAGCTGTAGTGGTTGAAGCTCGAGAATATGACCTTGTCCATCAATCCGTTCTCCTTTACCATCCGGTAGGTCTTTTCCTCGATGCCCTCATAAAGGAAGGAGCCGTATTTGATCTCGATGTTGAGCAGGATATCCTTGTCCTTGACAAGGTTGAGGAGCTCCTGAAGGGTAGGTATCTTCTCCCCCTTGAACTGAGGCCCTTTCTTTATACCAAAGTCGAACTTGAGGAGCTCTTCATAGGTCAGGTCCTTTATCCTGCCTGTACCGTCAGAAACCCTTGATACGTCATCATCGTGGATAAGGACAAGAACCCCGTCCTTTGTAACCTGGACATCGGTCTCTATTCCATCCGCTCCGGCTTCGAGTGCTTTTCTGAATGCCAGCATGGTATTTTCCGGATATATGTGGGAATAACCCCTGTGAGCCAATACTAGTATTTCAACCACCTCCATAAAGCTGTTTGAAAATTTTGTTATCTTCCTCTAATTATACTATCCTTTGTGTAGGAAGATAACGAAAGTCTCGTTAAATGGACATTATTTTTTGCAATAAAGATATATTGTATTATACTATTGTTTGTGAGGTGAAATTATGGTCAGTAAATTCATAGAATACTACAAGCCGCACAAATGGCTGTTCCTGCTGGATATGGCCGCTGCAACACTGGTAGCGGCATCGGACCTCATATTCCCGCAGATAACCAAGAGGTTCATAAACGAGCTGATACCAAACAGGGACATAGGAATGATTCTGAAGCTTGGGATAGCGATGCTCGTGCTCTATGTCATAAGGTTCTTCATGGATTACATAGTCGGCTTCTACGGACATCTCCTTGGAGTGAAGATGGAGTATGCCATGAGGAAGGACATGTTCTCCCATCTTCAGAAGCTGTCCTTCAGGTATTATGACGACACCAAGACAGGTCACATCATGTCAAGGCTGGTCAATGACCTTAATGAGATAGCGGAGCTTGCCCACCACGGACCGGAGGACCTGTTCATCAGCTTTCTCATGATCGTAGGGTCCTTCGTATTGCTCGCAAGGGTGGACCTTCCGCTGACGCTCATCATATTTTCCATTGTTCCGTTCCTGATGGGATTTGCTGTAATCTACAATTCCAGGATGAGGAACAACTTCAGGAAGATAAGGGTAAGCCTCTCTGAGATCAATGCAGGCCTTGAGGACAGCATATCAGGGATCAGGGTGGTGAAGTCCTTCACCAACGAATGGTTCGAGGAAGAGAAGTTTGACAGGGGCAACGACAACTTCATGGGTCTTCGGACTGAGAGTGTCAGGCAGCTTGGCATATTCAGCGGTGGCATACACTTCTTCTCGAACATACTGAACCTTGCTGCCCTGGTATTCGGAGGCTATTTCGTATATCTCGGGAGGATCGGCCTTGGCGACATGGTTGCCTTTGTCATCTATATGAGCCTGATGCTCCAGCCTGTCAGGAGACTCTCTAACTTCATCGAGCAGTTCCAGAAGGGAATGGCAGGCTTCAGGAGATTTGCCGAGGTAATGGCTGTCGAACCTGAGATCAGAGACAGTGAAGATGCGGTGGAGCTCAAGGATGTTCAGGGACATGTTGAGTTCAGGAACGTGGGTTTCTCCTACAACAACAAGGAAGAGGTCCTCGCCGGAATTGACCTTGATGTTCCTGTAGGACAGACCATAGCCCTTGTGGGTCCATCCGGAGTCGGAAAGACTACGCTATGCAGCCTGATACCCAGATTCTATGAGACTGATTCAGGCTCCATAATGATCGACGGGAAGGACATAAGGCACGTAACAATAGAATCCCTGAGGGCGAATATCGGCATGGTCCAGCAGGATGTGTTCCTCTTTTCAGGAACCATCTATGACAACATATCATACGGCAAGCTTGATGCGACATACGAGGAAATCGTGGAAGCCGCAAAGAGGGCGAATGCCTATGACTTCATAATGGATACTCCGGATGGATTCATGACATACATTGGGGAAAGGGGAGTCAAGCTTTCAGGGGGACAGAAGCAGAGGCTCTCCATAGCGAGGATGTTCCTGAAGAATCCGCCCATACTGATCCTTGACGAGGCAACGTCATCGCTGGACAACCAGAGCGAGGCCGTTATCCAGAAATCCATTGAGGAGCTTGCAAAGGACAGGACCACATTCATCATAGCCCACAGGCTTGCGACAATCAGAAGCTCAGAAAGGATAATAGTCCTGACAAGTGAGGGGATAACCGAAGACGGAACCCATGAGGAGCTTCTGTCGCTGAAGGGCGAATACTACAAGCTCTACAACACCCAGCTGCTGTAATAAAAAACGAAAGGATGTCATACTATTGAAGCTGTTACTCGAAATGTTCATATCCTTCTTCAAGATAGGTGCCTTCACCATCGGAGGAGGATATGCAATGCTGCCGCTCATACAGAAGGAAGTCGTTGAAAACAAGAAATGGATAGGTGAAGAGGAGTTCCTCGACATGGTCGCGATATCCCAGTCAGCACCGGGACCTATCGCAGTCAACCTCAGCGTATTCGTCGGAAACAAGATAAAGGGTGTAAGGGGTCTCCTGGCTACGGTCCTTGGAGCAACACTCCCGTCCTTCCTTATAATCATCCTTGTGGCTTCCGTATTCATAGGAATAGAGAAGCATCCGATAGTTGCCAGGGTATTCATGGGGATCAGGCCTGCAGTCGTAGCGCTTATCGCCGCACCTGTAATCAAGATGGCAAAGACTGCCAAGATGGACAGGAAGAACTTCTACATTCCTCTTTCAGCGGTGATCCTTGTAGGAATCCTGGGAGTTACTCCCATTTATGTCATAATAGGATTCATCCTCTTCGGGATAATCTCGACTTATATAAGAAGGAGGATGAAATAGATGCCTGTTTTACTTGACCTCTTCATAACCTTCTTCAAGATCGGACTGTTCAGCTTCGGCGGCGGCTATGCCATGCTTCCCCTCATACAGAGCGAGGTTGTCACAAAGCACGGCTGGCTCACAGCCGAATCATTCATCAACATTGTAGGTATCAGCCAGGCCACGCCAGGGCCAATAGCAATAAATTCAGCAACCTATGTGGGCTACAAGACAGCAGGGGTAATTGGGTCAACCTGCGCAACCCTCGGAGTTGTAATGCCGTCAGTGATCATTATATTCATCGTTTCAAGGCTCTTCATGAAGTACAAGGATGGAATATACGTCCAGGGTACTCTGAAGGTAATAAGGCTTGGTGCAGTTGGCCTTATCGCGGCAGCAGCTGTGCTCCTCATGGATGACGTCTTCGTGAACATCCAGAGCATACTGATTTTCGCAGCCGCATTCATTGCAAACTTCAGGTTCAAGATGGATCCCATAAGGCTGGTTATACTAGCGGGAATAGCGGGATTCCTTATATTCAGGTAGGAAGACAGCGAAGCTTAAATAGCTGGACATACGAAATAGAAAGGATTAACAGGCTGTTTTTTCAAAGGAACCGGGTTGCACAGCAGCCCGGTTCCTTTGTATCCGTTTACAAATATTGCGAGAGGTGGTAGAATATGACCAAGAAGTCATGTGACCAGATGGTCATAATTACAACTCATTGGAGATGATAGGATGCCAAAGAGCACTTTCTTCAATCTGCCTGACGAAAAGAGGGGGAAGATTGAAGCTGCAGCATTGGAAGAATTCAGAAAGCACAGCTACCAGAGCTCGAGCATAAACAGGATAGTAGGCGTATCGGACATACCTAAGGGAAGCTTCTATCAGTATTTCGAGAACAAGAAGGACCTGTACATGCACATAATCTCGATAATCGCTGAAAAGAAGCTGGAGTATATGGGACCGCTCCTTCAGAATCCCCAGAACCTGGACCTGTTCACCCTAATCAGGGAACTCTTCAGGTCAGGAATAGAATTCGGGATCAACAACCCTGAATTTCTTGAAATAGGAAACAGGCTGATGAGAGACCAGTCATCTGAAATATACAAGGAGTTTCTGCATGACAACAGGTCAAGGTCTGATGAGATTTTCAAGGTGTTGATCAAGGAAGCCCAATCAAAGGGAGAGGTCAGGAAAGACCTCGACGTAAGCCTTGCAGCATACATGCTGACTTCTTTGAATTCGACTGTAATGGATTATTACATCAGGGAGCATGGCGACGAAGGCTATTCCATCGATATCCTTAAGGAGGTGGACAAGCTTATCGGTTTCATAAGATATGGTTTTGCAGAAAGGGGTGAAGGGAATTGATAAAAGTCTCCAATCTTACCTACGTATATGACAAGAGCGACCACAAGGCGGTGGATGACGTCAGCTTTGAGGTTGAGAAGGGTGAGGTGTTCGGATTTCTCGGACCTTCCGGTGCGGGAAAGTCAACCACGCAGGGAATACTAACAGGACTCCTTCCAATCCAGGGTGGTGAAGGGAGCGTTGCAGGACATGACCTTAGGAAGATTTCCAGTGAAATGTTCAATAGCATCGGTGTCTCCTTTGAGCAATCAAACGTATATGGAAAGCTCACTGCACTTGAGAACCTTGAATTCTACAGGAAGCTTTTTGATACTGATACCATGGATCCGATGGAGCTGCTTAAGCTCGTAGGACTTGACCATGTCTCGAAAAAGAGGGCATCAACGTTCTCCAAGGGAATGAAGCACAGGCTGACCTTCGCAAGGAGCATGCTGAACAAGCCGGAGATATGGTTTCTGGACGAACCTACGACAGGTCTTGACCCCGCCATAGGAAACCAGATCAAGGACATCATAAAGGAAAAGAACCAGGAGGGCACCACCATATTCCTTACCACCCACAATATGTTCATAGCTGATGAGCTATGCCACAGGGTGGGCTTCATAGTCGACGGAAAACTCAGGCTCATTGATTCCCCTAAGAACCTGAAGCTGAAATATGGTGAAAAGATGATAGACATCGAGTACAGGGAAGGTGACAGGTCAATCAAGGAGACGCTTTCGATTATCGAAGATAACGACAGACACAGGCTCAGGAGCATAATAGACAAGGGTGAGATCCTTACAATGCACACAAAGGAGGCAACATTGGAGGAGATTTTCATAAAGGTCACCGGCAGGGGGTTGGTCTGATGAAACTCTGGTATACGTTCCTAAGAGACCTTAAGGTATCCTTCAGAACCTTCTATATCTATATCGAGATTGTAATGGCGCTTATATTTGTAGCAGTGGCATTGTTCGTTGTGCCGGAAGACTATGTTCCGACGGTCAGGGCATATGTGCATGTGGAAGAGTCCCCGATGGCATCTGCCGTCAAGGAAAGGCTCGAAGAGGGAGGCGAGAGCATAGTTTTCGTTGACTCGAGGGATGCTCTTGTAGGCAGCCTTGCTGCCGACAGGGAATCCTCAGGGGTATCTGTAACCTTTGACGGCAGCAAGATTAACTATGAGGTAGTGCTGCAGGGGTATGAGGGAGACAGGGTGCGGAACATGGTAAGGGCATCTATCCTCTCGGATTATCTCGAGAAGATGCCTGGGTTCGTATCAAAGGCTGAAATAGAGGTGCTGGACACCCGAAGTACAAAACTCAGCGACAGGATAGGGATACTTCCGGTATTCCTGCTTCTTAATTCGGGATTTGTCGGCCTGTTCGTTGTCGCTGCCTACATCTTCATAGACAAGGATGAAGGGACAATCCGTGCGCTTACCGTGACTCCAGTGAGGATAAGGGATTATCTTATCTCAAAGATGGGAGTCATGATGATGACCGGTATCATGACAGGCCTGTTGACGACAATCCTTGTGGCGGGAAAGGGCGCGAACTATCCACACCTTCTCCTGCTGCTGATAGGCACAAACATGTTCGGTACAGCCATCGGTCTGCTGATTGCAAGCTTCTACGACAATATCATCAATTCCATGGGAAGCATATTCATTGTAGTTTTCCTTCTCGCAACTGCCACTGTTTCATACTACATGCCTGCGTTTTCACCAATGGCTGTGAAGCTCCTACCCTCATATCCCATGCTTTTCGCATTCAAGGAAGTGTTCCTTGCACAACCTGACAGCTCCTTTGTTTTCATGGTTGCTGCCGGATCCGCTGCTGCAGGTACCCTGATTTTCGGTGCCGCGCTATACAGGTTCAAGAAGACGCTGACTGTAGTTGGAGGTGTATTCTGATGAGAAGGGTACTTGTACTGTTCATGAAGGAGATCAAGACAGGCCTAAGGGACAGCATGATCTTATACATACTCATCGCCCCTTTCATCCTTGCGCTTTTGCTTAAAGCCATTTCCGCCTCGGTTTCCGCCACAACCATCAATGTAGCCGTTGATGGATCAGTGAGCGAGGAGATTTCATCAGTTCTAAGCGAATACGCCGAAGTGACCCGGTATGGCTCTAAGGAGGAAACAATCAGAAGGATAGGGGATTCAGACGATATTTTCGGACTGACAATGGAAGGGGACAGGTACATCATTATCAGCCAGGGTGACGAGATGGATAGGAGCGCAGAGCTGCTTGAGGGAATCATCAACCATATCAGTAACCTTGATACGCCTAAAGCGATTGGTGTGTCTGTGACTGATATCGGCTGGAAGCTATCGCCTCTCAGCCAATATGGAGGAAGCCTGCTGGCGATATTCGTTTCGGTATTTGGCGGTATGGTAATACTGATAGGGCTGGTCCAGGAGAAGCAGGAGAAGACCATAACTGCACTTAACGTCAGTCCGATAGGAAAGGTTGAGCTTGCTGCAGGTAAGGCCGCCCTTGGCTTTCTGTTTCCACTCGCACAGGTTGTGGGTGTCATCGCGATCATGGGATATGAAGGCATCAACTACCCAATGGTGCTGGTGGTTACCGTATCTATCGCGTTCATAAGTGTCATAGTGGGCTTCGTGATTGGTGCAAACAATGACAATGTCATAGGCGCCATTTCAGGGATGAAGCTATTATTTGTTCCGATCCTGGCGTCAGTGTTCGGGGCCATCCTATTGAAGGAAAGCCTTCAGTTCCTGCTTTACTGGTCACCGTTCTACTGGGCATTCAAAGCCATGAACAAGATAGTCCTTACTGAAGCGACATGGCCAATGATTGCATCCCATACCGGAATAATACTTGCAATAACCTGTGTGGTATTCATTATGCTCAGGAAGAAAATACAGCATGGTCTTGTCTGAAGAATTAGAAAGAGGAGGTTTTTACATTGAACACACAAGCCATTATAGGAATACTACTCATCGTCTACGCAGGGTTAGTCGTGATGCTGACACTCAAGAAACCGGAATCAATATGGAGCATGAAGAAGATACAGCTTTTTGAGAAGGTACTTGGAGTCAAAGGAACCGAGATCTTCTTCTATGTTATTGCTGCTATTGCCGGCGCGGTAGGCGTCTATCTCATGCTAAAATAACCAGGAGGCCGCGGAAGCGGCCTTTCTGCTTTAATGGGATATACCTCATTTCAATTGGCATTCTAAGGATATTTGAATTTTGAACTTCTTTTCCGATACCTGATTTGGCACAACAGAAAGCTTTTTAAAAGCTTTTTAAAAGTTTTTCAAATTCTTTGTTGACACATTTCAATCCCCCGTGCTATTATATACAAGTCGCCTGA
>NZ_AXUN02000199.1 GCF_000495435.3 Youngiibacter fragilis 232.1
TTTGTTGATCCTCCTTGATATAAATACTTTTTTTATTGCCTGTTTCAGTTACTCAATCAACGCATCCTGGTGTATTCACACCCGACACCCGATTGAAATTTGGAGCCCATAAGCGGGATTGAACCGCTGACCTCCACCTTACCAAGGTGACGCTCTACCGACTGAGCTATATGGGCAATTCGTTTACCTAGTAAATATTACTAGAATCGATTGCCCTTGTCAATACAAAATCTGAATTCTAAAGGCTCCAATCGGGCTCATCTGGCTCTGGTCCTCGACAGCTTCCTCCTGATCCTCTGTATAGCGTTGTCTATGGCCTTTTCTTCCTTTCCAAGGTTCATCGCTATTCCAAGGTAACTGACCCCTGAAAGGTACTGGTTAAGGACCTTCAGCTCGAATTCAGAGAGGCTCGATCCGATTTCAGAGTTCATCTCATTCACATTCTCAAGGCTTATGAACATGTCTTCGGGATTGTCGTTCCCCGAAATCGGAATAAACTCCATAAGAGGCTTGTCTCCCTCTTCGCTGCCTGAAGGCTTGCTTAGTGACACATATGTGTTCAGTGGTATGTGCTTCTGTCTTGTGGCTGTCTTTATCGCTGTCATTATCTGTCTCTTTATGCACATCTCCGCGAACGTCCTGAAGGATGCCTGCTTTTCAGAATTGTAGTCCCTGATAGCCTCATAGAGCCCTATCAGACCCTCCTGCTGAATGTCGTCATTGTCCGCACCTACGAGAAAGTAGCCTCTGGCTTTGTTCCTGACCAGAGGATAATATTTTTCGGTGATATAATCGGAGGCAGCCTTGTCGCCCTTCTGTGCAAGCACTACAATCTCTTCATCAGGCATTGAACTGAATTGGCGTGTACCTGTAATCTCCCACAAAGGAAAACCCTCCTTTACCGCTGTTATCAAGATTATAGGCTTCTGACCCCTTCAAAGTCAAGGAAATCAGCCATCCCGGCGCATCTTCTCAAGTTTCTCGAGAGCACCTTCATCGACTCTTTCAGCAAGAGTATGTCGTACATTGTCCGAAAGCTCCCTTGTCTTTTCCCTTATGTTCCTTTCAGCTTCCCTGTACTCAGCCCTGAACTCCTTGGAACTCATCCTGGTGGCTCCTCTGCCGAATATTATCTGCTGCTCAAGCGAGTCTGAGGTAACTACAAGGACCTCCACACGCTTCCCTATCTGGTCCACGCTGTGCTCTATGAAGGCATCAGCTGTTTCCCCATCCTTTGTGAACACGATTTCAACCCTGCCGAATATATCCCTCTTTTCACTGCCGCCAGCTACCCTATGGGCATCAAACACGACCACCACCCTGGAATCATAATAGCTTGCATAGTTAACCATCAACTCAATAAGCTTCTCCCTGGCGATTCCAAACTCAAGGTCCTTCAGCTCCTGC
The DNA here is from genome assembly GCF_000495435.3 of Youngiibacter fragilis 232.1. Classification (GTDB taxonomy): domain Bacteria; phylum Bacillota; class Clostridia; order Clostridiales; family Clostridiaceae; genus Youngiibacter; species Youngiibacter fragilis. The sequence continues at coordinate 1,408 of NZ_AXUN02000199.1, forward strand.
CAGGAGTTGATGACGTTGTAACCATCTATGAAAACCGTCCTCATTTAAAGGCCTCACCTCACAAATTCATATGATAAAAGTATACAGGCTGTTCCTTAAAAAAACAGCCTGCATACACGTTCATTATTTTATTCCCAACCTTATTCCTCTATCGGAAGCCTCTGCACCATGACTTCGTACATCAATATTCCTGCAGCTACCGATGCATTCAGCGAATTGAGCTTCCCCGCCATCGGTATCGAGACCAAGCTGTCGCACTTTTCCTTCAAGAGCCTTGAAATGCCCTTCCCCTCGTTTCCGATGATAAGTGCCACTCCTCCTGAAAAGTCAGTTGCAAAGCTCGCGGAGTCTCCGTCCATGTCTGCCCCGTAGACGAATATGCCCTCTTCCTTGAGCTCATCAACCGCTCTCGCAAGGTTTGACACCTTAGCGATGAGCATATGGTTCACAGCTCCTGCAGATGTCTTGTAGACCGTGCTGTTCACAGATGCGCTTCTTCTCTTTGGTATTATCACTCCATGGACTCCTGAAAGCTCAGCTGTCCTTATTATCGAACCGAGATTGTGCGGATCCTCTATCTCATCCAATATAAGTATGAATGGCTTCTCGCCCTTTTCAGCAGCCTTGTCAAGGATGTCCTTGACCTCAGAATACCTGTAGGGGGTTACATATGCTATGACACCCTGGTGGGATTCCCCTGCGCTCATGCTGTCAAGCTTCCTTCTGTCCGCCTCGATTACCGGAATCCCTCTCTCCTTGGCGATAGGGATTATCTTGTTTATCGAACCTGAGGTATCCCCCTTTGCAACCAGAATCTTTTCAACGGTCAGCTTTGAATCGAGAACCTCCAGCACAGCATTCCTGCCGACAACGATATTCTCGTTTATCTCAGCCTCCGCTGCAGGCTTCCTGTCCTCTGCCTGGCGCTTTTCAACCGGCTTCCTCGCTGCCTCCCTGACCTGCGCTTCGCTTTTTGCACCCTTCTTCTTCGACCTGTCGAAGTTAAGTCCGTCTCTCTTGGCCATTGTCATTCACTCCTTTCATATCTCTATGTGCCTCATCCTTCCGTTCCTCTATAGCCTTTGCGGAAAGCTCCATTATTTCATTGAGCCTTTTTTCCTCGCCGGTAAGGAACAGGTAACCTATGAGAGCTTCGAATCCCGTTGCTCTCCTGTAGTCAATCACCTTTGCATTTTTGGGGACGGTCATGGACTTCATGTTCCTTCCCCTTTTGTATATGTAGGCTTCCTCTTCGCTGAGCAAGCTTTCGATAACTTCCATTATGTAGCTCTGGTTTGCGGCTTTTACATACCTGATGGCTTCAATGTGCAGCTTATGGGGAAGGCTTGCGGTACCTCTTCGGATTATCCTTTCCCTTACAAAGTTCTCGAATGTCGAGTCCCCCACAAAGGCAAGAATAAGCGGATTAAGATTTATGGCGTCCTTCTTTTCCATCTCTAGCTCCTTTTCCGTCAGCATCAATACAACAATAGCAATCCTCAATGCAAAAAACAAGGGACCTGGAATTCCAGACCCCTGTTTCGTAAATTCTTACTTTGAGTAGTACTCGACTATGAGCTGCTCGTTGATCACTATAGGAAGCTCTTCCCTCTGCGGATCCCTTACAAGCTTAGCCTTCCAGTTCTCGACATCTTTCTCGATGTATCCCAGCGGTGAAGCTGTGATAGTGTTGAAGTTGTCAACGAAGAGCTGTGTCTTCCTTGATTTCTCCCTGAGCTCAACTACATCTCCCGCAGTAAGTCCATAGGAAGGAATGTCAATCTTCTTTCCGTTTATGAGGAAGTGTCCGTGGTTTACCATCTGTCTTGCCTGTCTGATGGAATTAGCAAATCCCATCCTGTATACCATATTGTCAAGCCTCTTCTCAAGAAGTATGAGGAGTGCCGGTCCAGGCTGTTCCTTGGACTTCATCGCCTTTTCTACGTACCTTACGAACTGCTTCTCAAGAACGTTGTAGTATGCTCTGAGTCTCTGCTTCTCGAGGAGCTGAATTCCATACTCGGAAAGCTTCTTGTCCGCCCTGCCTGTGCCCTTCTTCGCCCTGTTCATCGCCTTCGGATGTCCTACGACGTTAAGTCCGAGCCTTCTTGCCGCCTTGAAACGTGGTCCCATCATTTTTGCCATCTTTGATCTTTACCTCCAAAAATAAATACTTGCCGCGGTATTTTTTCCTTTTGGATAGCCATCATTTATTTTATACCCGCGAATAGCGGTTGTCAATTTCTTTTTGCTATAAAATAAAATGTTCATATTTGTCATTCCGATTGGTTCTGAAGGCTAATCCGCCCCTGAAGCACCCTTGCTTTTCAGCATCTTCTCAAGGCCGTCTGAAATCACCACTTCGCCTTCCATTGTGACCCAATAGGCATATGTATCAGGGATCGTCGCTATCAGTTTCTTTCCTTCTTCAATGTCCATAAGGAACATAGTAGTTGAAAGGAAGTCAGCAACACCCGAGTTAGGAGTGATCACTGTCACTGCCTTGAAGTAGTCTCCCGGCATAAGCGTTGTGGGGTCGATCAGATGATGGTATTTCTTCTCATCAACTATGTAGTACCTCTGGTAATCCCCTGAGCTTACAACGCAGAGATTGTTGAGATACACGGTGTCCAGGGTCGCATCCTCTCCGACTATTGATTCATCAGGATTCTGGATACCTACTCCCCATCTGTCCCTTATGTTGTCAAGCGGCTTATCGAGGGCCTTCACATTTCCGCCTGCACTCATTATCAGAGATGTGAACCCTTTGGCCCTCATGTCCTCGCTGATCATTTCAGTAGCATAGCCCTTAGCGACAGCTCCCACATCCAGCCTCATTTCAGGGTCTTCAAGGTAAACCGTGGAATTGGCTTCATTTATAATCACCTTGTTGATATCCACATGCTCCATTGCCGCCTTGAGCTCTTCCATTGGAGGAAGCTTTGCGTTCATCGGGTCATCCATACCTTCATTCCTGTAGTCCGACCAGATAGAAAGCATGGCACCAAGTGCTATGTTTGTTCTTCCGCCTGTCTTGTCGTACCATTCCTTAGCGAACTTCAACAGGTCGATTATCTTCCTGTCAACCTTCACAGGCTCCTTGCCCGCATTGTCGTTAATCGTCTTAAGGTTGTTGATTCCATCATAAGTGTTGTAGATGTCGTAAAGCTTATGGTAATCGCCGTACTGCCTTCTTATGTCCTCGTAGTATCCATTGAATTCCTCTTCCGTTTCCGTATATCCTATCACCGTGATGACAGTATCGAAAGCATCGAAGAATGTATTTGAGTATTTTGTATATGAAACAGTGGTTTCAGGCTCCTTTTCACCGCACCCGGTAAAGATCCCTGCTGCCATAAGCACTGCAATGAGTGCGATAACCAACCTTCGCATTTGTCCTCCTCCTCGTACTGCAAAGCAAGCTTTGACAACGAGCCTAATTCCTTTTAATACCGGTATATCATACCATACACCGTTACAGAGTATACCCAAAAAAGCTTAAAAAACCTTGAAAAATCCCGCCCCGAGAAACCTCAGGGCGGGATCCAAGTTATTCTTTGAGATTACTTTGACTTTTCTGCTGCTTCCTTGAATGCATCAAGGTATCCCTGTACTGATACAGTCACGGATGTCTTGAGGTCTGCGTCATCAGACTTGCCTTCAAGAACCTTCATTCCAGTTACATCAGCAACTGACTTTCCAACAGTCCAAGCTGCAAGTGCGTTAGCCTGCTCGAACCACTCCTTGCCTATCTTTGAAGCTGCCTTCATTCCATAGTCTGCTCCGAGTTCCTGCTTTGACTTAACAACTGCAGTCTTGTCAGAAGTTACCTTACCGTCCACATCGTAAGCAACCTTAGTCTGTGCTACGTCGATAATAGTTCCTGCAACCTTTCCATCCTTGTCAAGAGCTGTAACCACGATAGTAGTGTCAACCTGTGCGGTTGCTCCCTTTTCTCCATCTTCGCCCTTTGACTTTGCTATTGAAACGCCCTGTCCAAGTCCAAGCTTAACAGCGCCTTCCTTGACTTCCTGTGCGTTTGCATATGCCTTCTCAAGTCCCTTTATGTAGTCCTCTACAGTGATGGTAACGAGTGAAGTAAGCTCCGGTACGTCAGGAACGTTCTTGTGGCTGTCGTCCTTGACCTTGACCTTGAGTGCCTTTACTTCAGCTACAGTCTTGCCGACCATCCAGTCGCCAAGTGCTTCAGCCTGCTCGAACCACTCTTTTCCTATAGTTGTAGCTGCCTTCATTCCATAGTCGTTTCCAAGCTCAAGCTTAGTCTTGATTGGAGCCGCTACATCTGATGTTAGCTTCATGTCCTTGTCGTAAGCAACCTTAGTCTGTGCGTTGTCGATTATTACGGAAAGAACCTTTCCATCCTTGTCAAACGCTGCTGCTACCATGACTGTATCAACCTGTGCTGTAGCTCCCTTCTCAGGATCAACGTCCTTTGACTTGGCTATTGATGTTACAAGTCCAAGACCTATCTTAGCAAATCCAGTCGCTGCAGGTGTAGTTGGCGCTGCAGTCGGTGCCGCTGTTGGTGCTGTGGTTGGTGTCGGTGTCTTTGCTCCGCATCCGGCAAGTACGCCAAGAGCGAGAACTGCTGACAAAACGATTGATATTGTCTTTTTCATGTTTCCCTGACCTCCAAATGGTTTTTTGTTTTACAAATCAATTTTAATATATTGTTAAGTAATCGACAAGCGATTTTGTGAAAGTTATGATATTCACAATAAACTCCATTATTAAAAAAGACTTACTCATTTTAGGCCGAGGATACCTCCCATTTTGTTAACCATTTCATCTTAATCTGCCTGATTTAGGAACATGTCCAACGTTTACATTTACTATTCGTTTATAATTCGTTCATTTATTCTGAAAATTTCACGTTGGTCATTGTGTTTTATTTGTACATGTTTGAGTTAACACCCATCAAAAAGTAATGGCTGTAACAAATTTGTAACATATGTCATTAAATCAGTTCGATAAACTAGTATATCACAATAAGCAGGATGGCCCGACTTTCCGTTTATATATTTTGTCACATTGTTAAATGAAATCAAACTAAATGGCAGAAAAACCGGAAGCTGCATGGCTTCCGGTTCACAATTGCTATTTTCTTATCGACCATCTTACTCCCTGTGGTGTATCCTCAAGCACAATTCCTCTTGCAGAGAGCTCGTCCCTGATGCTGTCAGACAGCTTGAAGTTCTTTTCCTTCCTTGCCTGCTGCCTCTTCTCTATCAGCTCCTCAATCTCCCTCTCGAGGGATCCTCCAACCTCATTCTGCATGATGCCAATTGGCTTGCCAAGCTCACGAAGGACAGACATCGCATATTCCAGTGTCCCCTTGCCTGAAGTCTCATCCATGCTCGTGTTGATCTCCCTTATAAGTTCAAATACAACGGATATGGCATCAGCTGTATTGAAGTCATCGTCCATCTTCTCGATGTACTTTGCCTTGTATGAATCAATCATTTCAATCGTCTTTGCATCAGTCCCCTCGGGAGCAGATACCAGGAAACCGTTGAGCCTTGTGAGGGCATTGTACATCCTTTCAAGTGATGCCTTTGCAGAATCAAGAAGCTCCATGGTGAAGTTTATCTGGGTCCTGTAGTGGCCGGAGAGCATGAACAGCCTAACTACTTCGCTGTCGTATTTCTCAAGGATCTCCCTTGCGGTAAAGAAGTTGTTCAGGGACTTGCTCATCTTCCTGTTGTCCACATTCACAAAAGCCCCATGCAGCCAGTATCTTGCAAAGGTCTTCCCTGTCCTTGATTCAGACTGGGCTATCTCATTCTCATGATGAGGGAATACAAGGTCTGTTCCGCCAGCATGGATGTCTATGGTTTCACCAAGCAGGTCGTATGCCATGCATGAGCACTCGATATGCCACCCAGGCCTTCCAGGTCCCCATGGGCTTTCCCATGACGGCTCTCCCGGTTTGGCTGCCTTCCAGAGAGCGAAATCCATTGGGTCCTTCTTCCTCTCATCGATTTCAATCCTCGCACCGGACATAAGGTCATCAAGGTTCTGGCCTGAAAGCTTTCCGTATTCATTGAACCTAGCTGTTGAGAAATACACATCCCCATCTGTCTCATAGGCATATCCTTTTGAAATGAGCTCAGTTATGAACGTAATCATTTCGGTTATGTATCCTGTAGCCCTGGGATTGACGGTGGCTCTCTTAATCTTGAGGGCATCCGCATCCTTGTAGTATTCCATGATGTATCTGTCACCGAGCTCCTTTACGGTAGTGCCCGTGTCATTTGCCTTCCTTATCATCTTATCGTCTATGTCGGTGAAGTTCTGAACGAACTTTACCTCGAATCCCCTGTATTCAAGGTATTTCCTTATAGTATCGAATATGATGAAGGTCCTGGCGTTTCCTATATGGAACAGGTTGTATACTGTAGGTCCGCAGACGTACATCCTGACCTTTCCCTCTTCAATAGGCACGAATTCCTCTTTCTTTCTGGTAAGGGTGTTGTATACCTTCACCGCAATCACTCCTCGCATTTTACTGAGTATCATTTTATCATCTATAGGCGAAGCATTTCCACCAATTCATCAAAGTTGACCGGTGTTATTTCACCGCTTCTCGATTTGTACTCAAAAAAGCCTTCACCCAGCCTGTCCCCAACAATAACCCGGTGCCTGACAGACATCAGGTCGCAGTCGAAAAGCTTGGATCCCAGCCTCTGGTTCCTGAGGTCAAGAAGGACCCTGAAATGCCCTGCCTCCAGTTTGTCATGAAGGTCAATGGATTTCTTTACAAGCTCCTCATTACGTGCATCTGAAGGAATCACCGCAGCCTCAAATGGAGCAACCCGATCCGGCAGGTTCACGCCCTTGTCATCTGATGATTCCGACGCCAGGGAAAGGATAAGCCTATGAAGGTTAATATATCCGAACAAGACAGGTGAATAATATGGTCTTCCATCCTCTCCAGAAGTCCTCATGTTTTCCCGAAGCACCCTCACCCTTCCGATGACATACCCCTTCACATATTTACCGGACCTTGCGAAATCACCCTGTTCACCGGTAAAGTCACGCCCCGGAACAACGTTCAGGAGATGATAGCCTGTCCTGTTGGCACCTGCTATGTATCCCTTTCCCCTGATGACACCCTGGTGTACAAGGATCCTGACATCCTTAAGCCCCACCGGACCTGAGAATCCAGGTTCAGCTGCAGTCAGCCTGCATATGTCTGCCTCCGGCATGGGCTTCAGTGATGAATCTGTAATATCCAGGTATGAGCTGACTTTTTCAATATCCACCTCAGCGTCACCAGGTACCACAACGGCAACATGGATGTCCCCGTATGACAGAAGTACAGTCTTTAGTATTTCCTTCCCGCTGCAGGCAAAGAATTCCTTAAGATTTGCAATTGTCCTGACATCAGGGGTCTTGACAGTCTCATTCCTGCCGGCACTTCCTGAGTATGGCATAGAGGCTTTTGGGCTCTCTATGCATACAAGTTCAGCCCGCAGCCCTTCATTCTCGTATGCTATGACACCCTCGTGCCTCATGCCTTCCAAGCCAAGACTCCCCAGACAATCATCAACTGCATTGAAAACAGTTGTTTCGGATGAATCTGCAAAAGCGAATGCAAGAACCGGGTACGAAGGTGATGACCACATGGAGTCTGTCGCCCTGTGTCCGAAATGGACATCAGATATGCTGAATATCCCTGATGGCAGGTCCCGGTAAGACCTTACATCACTATTAAGATAGTCCGTCATCGATTCCCGGATCCCACTTATTCCAAAGCAGCCGGGGACTGATATCCTCTTTGCCCCATTTTTTTCAATCTCCCCAGAAATGATGTCCTTAATCCTTTCAAGGAGCATGGTCCCAAGTGACGTATAAATAATTCCATTTTCGCAGCTTCTTATGAACCCTCCACGGTAAAGAAGAGTCTCTTCGGTACCGGAATATGTTCCATCTTCCTTTGATGTCCTTGCTGACAATTCCTCTATCCTCATTACGAATCACCCTTTACTGAATTTCTTGCCCTCTGCCTTTTAACGGCACCAAATACTGACCTCGCAAGAAGGTACAGCAGTACCAGTATCCATTGGATTATTGCGAACTCTGACGCGACATCGGCCCCGAACATCCCGAAAACCGGAGTGAAGCTGTAAATGCCCTGGGTGATTATCTTGGCGATGCATGCTGAACCAATTATCGCCCTCTTCCCATACCCAACCAGCACAGCACCCAGTATCACCGCTTCATCAGGCATTACAGGAAGTATGAACAGCGCCAGCACAATGTAGGCATGATGCCTTCCAGCTGCTTTCCTGAACCTCTCCACATGCTTCATGCTTACTACCCTGTCAATCAGGGCATCCTTGAAGTAGGATGCGAGAAAAGTCATCGCGGCTATTCCCGTCATCGTTCCTGCATACCCAAGCAAAAATGCTGGCCACGGACCGAAAATCGTGCTGCCAGCCATTGTTGTCACAGCCTCAGGAGTCGGCATGAACAGAGGCTGGATCACGTTGACAATGAAGTAGGTCCAGAGCCCCACTTCAGGGTTCAGCCTGAAATAGGCCTCAAGGTCTGCTTCCGATGCGAAGACTGCAAACTTGAAGACAACGAATGCCAGGACAGAAACCATTAGGACAAGGGACATGTATGAAAGCGCAACCAGGGCGGCAAGGGCATGGCTCCTCCGACCGGAGTGCCGTGAGACCAGGAAGATCGCAAGTACGATCACTATGATCCCGGTGAAGCCCGCCTTCCAGTACCATGCCATTGGAAAACCTATAAGATATATCATAAGGATGCTTAAGGCAGAGAAGAACAAGGCCATCAGCAGCTTCCTTCCCTCCGTGGCTTCCTTTATTAACCTGTAGATGCCTTTCCGAGCATTAGTTTCTTCATTTGCCATGTAAAATCCCACCCTTACCTTAGTATAAGTATAACCCCCGCCGACATTTTAGACCACCAACAATATGATACTCTTAAGGTCTTGAGGCTTTTTGAGGTTTCCTAACCCGCGCTGAAGGAATCAGATAACCGGAAGATCGAAACTCCGAAATTAAAGAACCCCCAAACGGGGGTTCTGAACTTACAATGCTATTTGACTGTCTCAGCCTTAGCTCGCGCCGGGAACCAGTGCTTAGTATTATTCGCAATCTTGACAAGCATGAGCATGACAGGCACTTCTGTCAGAACTCCGACGACGGTGGCAAGGGCTGCCGGCGACTCGGTGCCGAAAAGGGCGATGGCTACAGCCACGGCCAGCTCGAAGAAGTTGGATGCTCCGATCATTCCTGCTGGCGCAGCAACATCATGCGGCAGGTTTAGCTTCTTGGCTGACAGGTAGGCGATGAAGAATATCAGGAAGGTCTGGATTATAAGAGGTACTGCAATAAGTGCTATGTGTGCCGGGTTCTGAAGAATTACCTCTCCCTGGAACGAAAACAGCAGGATCAGGGTAAGCAGAAGCCCAGCAGTCGTCGCATGGTCGAACTTCTTCACAAAGATATCGTCAAAGTACTCCTGACCGTATTTACTGACCACATGTATCCTTGTGAGCATTCCTCCGGCAAGAGGAATGACGACGAAGAGTATTACCGATATGAACAGTGTCTCCCAGGGTACTGTAATGTTGCTTACACCCAGGAGGAACTTGACTATCGGGACAAACAGAAGGAGTATTATAAGGTCGTTGGTAGCAACCTGGACCACAGTATATGCAGGATTCCCTTTCGTCAGCTGGCTCCAAACGAACACCATGGCTGTGCAGGGCGCCGCCCCAAGAAGTATTGCACCTGCAAGGTAATTAGTGGCAAGGTCACCTGGTATGTAGTTCTTGAATATGACGAAGAAGAAAAGGTACGCTATGGCGTACATCGTGAATGGCTTTATCAGCCAGTTCACTGTCCATGTGACATACAGCCCCTTCGGATTCCTTCCAACGTTTTTGATGCTCTTGAAGTCCACCTTCATCATCATCGGGTATATCATGACCCAGATCAGCAACGCCACTGGGACTGATACGTTCGCATATTCGAACTTTCCGAGGAATTCAGGAAATGCCGGCAGAAATCTGCCTATCATTACTCCTGCGGCCATGCAAAGCGCTACCCACACCGACAGGTATTTCTGGAATGCTCCCATATTAAGCTTCTCACCTTTTGACATCTTACTCCACCTTCCCATTCAAATTGCTTTTCTGCATCTCAAGCGAATCATAGAAATCCACAAGGTTCTTCGGCATATCATACTTCGGCTGGCCGAAGGCTGAAAGCTTCTTCTTTCCTTTTGATGCATCAAGAATCGCCTCTACAATCAGCTCCTTTGGAGCCTCAGTGAAGACCTCGCCGCCATATCTCCAAACCCTGCAGTCAGTGCTTGTACCGCAGATATCTCCGCAATCCGTACAGCATGATTCCTCCAGGTTTCCTGCAATGTCCGTCCCATTTACCCTGATTGTAGGCGAAGATATGAACCTGTAGTCTTCTGCTGTTTTCCTGTCTGACATGTGCAGCTTGCTTAGTTTTATGACATGGCCTGACCCATCAAGAATTCGCTTAGCCTCATCCACTGCAGCCTCTATATTTGTCTCAGTACCCATGCACCTGCCGCAGGTCTCATTGTCCAGATAAAGGTATTCGACCAGAATTTCCATTTAATGCTCCTCCATTCAAATATGTTTAATTGCAGCTGCAGCTGACGGTTTCAGCAAGCTCAGGTATACCCTCGGCAATTCCGTCAAGGATTGCCGCAGCGTTCGCGAAGCCTTCGGCATTCAATGCATAATAGGTCCACTTCTTGTCCTTCCTTGCGGAAACAAGCCCTGAATCCACAAGTATCTTCATATGGTGAGACAGTGTCGACTGTCCTACCGGTATCTCCTCAAGCAGGTTGCAAGCGCACTCCTCCCCGGCCTTCAGATTCTCAATTATCATCAGCCTGTTCTCATCGCATAGTGCCTTGAATATCCTGGCTGCATCCTTAAGCTTCTCATCCATGATTTCACCTCATATCTAACTTCTTCGATATGTCTATTCTACTTCTCATATCGAAATCAGTCAATATGTTTTGACGTAAAGAAGAGCCCTGTGCAAAGCAAGGCCCCTTGACACTTACATTCTGATTTTCACCCTTACTCAACAAGTATCTGACCCATCATGCCGTTATCCTCATGCTCAAGGATGTGGCAATGGTACATGAACACCCCAACCTTGCTGAACCTTATGAGGATCCTGACCTCTTCCCCGGTGTTCACGAAGACTGTGTCCTTGTATCCTCTTTCTGCAGGACCGGGCAGTTTTCCGTCTCTCGACAAAATCCTGAACTGTACCCCATGGACATGGAATGGATGACCTCCAGACTGCATCATACCTGGTGGATTAGTGACTATCCAGACTTCGGGCTCATTTAGCCTTACCTTTTCGTCAATCCTTTCCATATCGAAGGTCTTTCCGTTTATCGCACCGCTTATACCCATGCTCTGAAGCTCGAAATATCTTACTTTAAGTCCTGTCGGGGATCCCATCTCTTCGATCTCCACAAGTCTTTCCGGCACAGCCCCGTTGTCCCTTATATCAGATGCTGCCCTCAGTTCGAGTACATTTCTGTTTCCAGCCAGAAGGTTCACTGTCTTCCCGGCTTTGCCTGAGAAATCCGCAACTATTTCAGCCCTTTCACCGGGCGATAGTGTGATCCCGTCTGTCCCATAGGGCTCTTCAAGCAGCCCTCCATCTGATGCGATCATATGGAAGATGCTTCCATCACTCATTGAAAATGTGAAGTTCTCAGAATTCGAGCCATTGAGTATCCTAATCCTCAGGCGCTCTGTCGTAACATCGAAGAACTGTCCTATACCTCCATTCACAAGCAAAGTGTCCCCGGGAATGACCCCCATCATATTCACCCTGTAGTCAAGGCTTCCATCAGATCTGAAGCTTCTGTCCTGTACGATGAGCGGTATGTCGTCGACTCCGTACTCATCAGGCAGTCCAAGGCTGTCCGAAACCTCATCGTCGATATAGACAAGGCCCGCAAGCCCGTAATAGACCTGGTCTGATGTATTGCCCATGAGGTGAGGGTGGTACCAGAGGGTAGCTGCACCCTGGTCCACAGTGAAGACCGGTGCCCATCTTTCGCCTGGCTGTATCCCGTGGTGAGGTCCTCCGTCATCCTCCCCGTCAACTATCAGCCCATGCCAGTGGACGGTTGTAAATTCTGTCAGCTCATTGGCTACATTCATCTCCACCGTCTCTCCGCGCCTGAGCCTTATGACCGGGCCAAGATAGGTTCCGTTGTATCCAAGTGTGTCAGCTTCCTTTCCATCAATGAAGGCTGTCTTTCCCTTCTCCACCACTATCTCGTAAAGTGCGCTGTCAGGCGACGGGTCATAGTCATGGAGAACAGCAGGTATCTTAAGCCTGTTCCCGGTTTCCACTGCAGGTCCGCCAGTTCCGGGAAAAAAGTTCAGGAAAAGCACATAAGCAATTGCACCAAAGATTATAACTGATGCCGCCAGGGCAGCGTAAAGTCCAAGTCCAGCTCTTTTAGGTGACATGTTCCCATTCTCCTCTCTCTGTTACTCCGGTACGATAATTGTAGTATCCAATTGTGAGCATCCTATGAAGGTTCGGTATATTTTTGAGCAAGTACCCCGGGGCCAAGGTCCCGGGGTACTGATTGACTATACAGTTTGTCATGTTGTCCGGATTGGACGACAGATCATTCTTCCCATCCCCGGGTCCTTTCCACAGCCTTTTTCCATTTAGCCACAAGGACTTCCCTCAGGGATTGAGACATATCCGGCTCGAACCTGTTTACCGCATCCCATTTCCCCTTGACTTCTGCTTCATCCTTCCAGAATCCTGCACCTATTCCCGCAAGGTATGCAGCTCCCAGTGCAGTGGTTTCCTTGATCGCAGGTCTGATTACTATCCTGTCCAGGATGTCCGCCTGGAACTGCATGAGGAATTTGTTTGAGGAAGCCCCTCCGTCAACCCTTAGGCTGCCAAGGTTTATACCCGCATCCTTCTCCATGGCTTCAAGCACGTCCCTGGTCTGGTAGGCTATTGATTCAAGCGCAGCCCTTATTATGTGGTATCTGTTTGAGCCTCTTGTGAGTCCGAAAATCGCGCCTCTCGCATACTGGTCCCAATATGGCGCTCCCAGCCCTACGAATGCAGGGACAATGTATACTCCGCCGTTGTCTGGTACTTTTCCTGCGAAATACTCAGTGTCCTTCGAGTCATGTACCAGCATGAGCTCATCCCTCAGCCACTGGACAATTGCTCCTCCGACGAAAATTGACCCTTCAAGGGCATATTTGACTTCATCTCCTGATGTTGCCGCAATGGTAGTCAGGAGACCATTCTCGGACAGCTTCATCTCCTTGCCGATGTTGAGGAGAAGGAAGCAGCCTGTTCCGTAGGTGTTCTTGGCCTCCCCTGCCTCGAAGCAGGTCTGGCCGTACAGGGCTGCCTGCTGGTCGCCTGCTATCCCCGATATCGGAACCATTACCCCGCCGATATTGGTCTCGCCGTAGATACCTGATGAATTCCTAACTTCAGGAAGCAAGGACCGCGGTATCCCGAGTTCCCCGAGAAGCCCCTCATCCCATTTCAGTTCCCTTATGTTGTACAGCATTGTCCTCGATGCATTTGTGTGATCAGTGGCGTGGACTCTCCCACCTGTAAGCTTCCAGAGCAGCCAGGTGTCGACAGTCCCGAAAAGAAGCTCCCCATTTTCAGCCTTTTCCCTCGCACCTTCTACATTTTCCAGGATCCACCTTATCTTGGTGGCAGAAAAGTATGCATCAACCGGAAGTCCTGTGGTCTCCCTGACATATGGCCCGAGCCCTCTGTCCTTGAGCTCGTCGCAAATCCCTGCGGTCCTTCTGCATTGCCATACTATGGCATTGTATACAGGTCTGCCTGTTGCCCTTTCCCAGACTATAGTCGTCTCCCTCTGGTTGGTTATGCCTATTGCAGCGATTTCCTCTGCAGTTATCCCTGCCTTTGCCATGATCTCCGTGAGCACGCTGTATTGGGACGACCATATTTCCATCGGGTCATGCTCGACCCAGCCCTCCTTAGGATAGAACTGGGTGAATTCCTTCTGGGCTACAGCTATCACCGATTGTTCCTTATCAAATGCTATCGCCCTTGAGCTTGTGGTTCCCTGGTCCAGTGCTATGACATACTTCTTCATAATAAATTCCATTCCGCCGCTCCGCTTGCGGCACAAATAGCAGTTAAAAGTTAGTGCGGATTATTTCTAACTTTTCTATGCTGATCTCAAGAGAAGGTACACTGCAAAGCACTGTGAGGTGAGTCGTATTTCTTTCTGAAAAGCCAGTATACTAAACAGTGTGAGAATCGTCATTCAAGCACAAACGAGTGGTTCTTTGAGACCGTACGTAAAAATTGTTTTAACTCTTAGTTATGTGCGACGATTCAGTCAATGTCTTCTCTTAACTTTTTGAGAGAAGGTTACGTAATGAAAGTTGTTTATGCTATCTGCTGCGGCATCGATGTCCGTAAAACTTTTCTCATTGCCAAACTAATTACTTCCGTCGGCATTTCCCCCAACTATTCTAATAAACGATTCTCCACATTCAACAATTCTATCCTCCTGTCAAAACAGTGGTTGATAGAAAATAACTGCATGGAATAAAGCAAGCAAACCGACTTCTGATTTCACAAGGTTTAATTCCACCACCTCAAATGACCCAATGCCTGTAAAAAATTTTTTTACAGGCTTACTTAAGGTCGACCATTTTCAGTGTGTAGTCATTCTTTTCACGCTATCTCCTATATCGCAAAAATTAATTAGGCAGGTCCCTCAGATAATTCTGTTGCTGACTCCAGAAGATATGTCCTCTCCCAATATCATACCGTTTTCATGCGGAATTTTACAGTGAAAGTTCAAAGGCTCCGCAGTGCGGAGCCTCATACCATTATTTTACTTTGCGCCTTTTGATTATCGCTTCAGCCACTGCCATGTCCTCAGGCGTGGTTATCTTTATGTTCTCATAGCTTCCTTCATAAAGGTAAACCCTGCCTATGTATTTCTCGTAAGCTGCAGTGTCATCAGTGACATCTTCTCCTGATGCTTTAAGCTCTTCATGTGCTTTCAGTATTTTCTTCAGTTCGAAGACCTGAGGAGTCTGTATGGAAAAGAGAGAGTCCCTGTTCAGGGTTTCCCTGGAGAAGCCATTTTCGCCCCGTACTTTTATCGTGTCCTTCGGCTTCATCCCGCAGGCGCTGGCTCCATGCACCTTGCACAGCTCCACCCCTTCACTTATGATGCCTTCAGTAACAAGAGGCCTCGCTCCATCGTGAATCAGTGCTATTCCATCACCCTGAAGTCCTTCCAGGACCTTAAGTCCGCTTCTGACAGAGTCCTGTCTCCTCGGACCGCCTTCAGCCAGATGTATTTCCTTTCCAAAGGAGTACGGAAGGCTTCTGAAGGTTTCCCATTCATCCTTTGGAAGCACCAGGACGATATTGTCTATGAACTCCATTTCGCAGAATGCAATCAGAGTCCTTGCCAGCACCGGTATCCCCGAAAGTTCCAGGTACTGCTTCGGGATATCCGCTCCCATCCTGCTGCCCTTGCCTCCTGAGACTATAACTGCACCGACCAATTGCTATTCCCCCTTGGGCTTTGCGAAGATCATCCTGCCTGCAGCAGTCTGAAGCACCGATGTTACCAGGATGTCTATCTCGTTTCCTATGGATTTCTTTCCACCTTCAACTACGATCATCGTGCCGTCGTCAAGGTACCCTATTCCCTGATTGGCTTCCTTTCCGATCTTGGAGATCAAAAGGTTCATTTCTTCACCTGGCAGAAGCACAGGCTTCACGGCGTTGGCAAGCTCATTGATGTTCAGTACCGGGACTCCCTGGAATTCAGCCACCTTGTTAAGGTTGTAGTCATTCGTGACTACCTTGCCTGATACCACTGTCGCAAGCTTCAGAAGCTTTGAGTCGACTTCGGCGATCTCCGGGAAATCCTTGTCCCAGATCTCCACTTCTATGTCAAGCTCCTTCTGGATCTTGTTCAGTATATCCAGTCCTCTTCTGCCCCTGTTCCTCTTGAGGGAATCTGATGAATCAGCGATATGCCTCAGCTCCTCAAGCACGAAGGAAGGTATGATCAGCTTACCTTCGATGAACCCTGTCTGGCATATGTCGAAGATCCTGCCATCGATAATTACTGATGTATCCAGGACCTTCGGGTCCCCCTTGTACATCGCCTTGTATTTCTTGCTTTCCTTCTCCTTGTCCTTTGACTGTGGTTGACTCTGGCTTCTTCTTCCGATGTTCTGGAAGAAGGAATAGAAATCGTCAGCCTTCTTTATTGCCACGTTAGCTCCGAGAAGTGCGGCAAGGATGTTAAGAAGCACAACGACTATGCTTCCCACTGGAGGGAAAATGTCGTTAAGAGGCCTCGTCAGGAAAAATGTGATGACAAGAAGCACTATTGCTCCTGCCGCTCCAAGGAACATCTCATGGATCGTCATCTTGGACAGGTTCTTTTCAGCCGCTTTGTTTGCACTCAGTATCAATGAATAAATCCTTGATGAAATAATAAAAAATATGATTCCTAAGATCAGGGTGAGTGTTGCAATCAAAGCGATTTTCGCTGCCAGGTTTTCAAATATTGGATACTGGTTGAGATACTGGGATGAGGTAAGGTAGTTTCCAAGAAGTCCGCCTATGACGGCTCCGAGGGCAGTCACTATGCCTCTTATCAGGTTCTTCAACATGATATCCACCTCCTTAGTTTTATTTTGTGCGTTTGTCTTTTATTATACAATTTAAACACGCATCCATGGTATAGCACAATGAAATATTCCGAAAATTATTGGAATTTGATAAGACTTTTTACCCTGTAACAATAGTAGAGCATATACCTTTAAAACAGATTAAACCTGAAAGAGCCTGTTTACGGCTTCCCTGAGGGAACCTACCGGTATAATGCCTTCTCCCTTCAGCTTGAGCTTCTCTGCACTCCTTTTTGGTATAACGAAGGTCTCGAAACCCATTTTCCTGCCCTCCCCTATCAGTCTCTCCACATTGCTTACAGGTCTTATCTCTCCTGTCAGTCCGATTTCTCCGATTGCAAGTATGTTCCTGTACTTCATCTCCTGGCCCCTGGCGCTTGACACCAGGCTGAGGGCGACTCCAAGGTCCTGTGTTGTGCCTTCGATGGAGAGTCCTCCGACTACATTGACATAGACATCGCTTGAATAGAATGGTATCCTTAGCTTCTTTTCAAGCACGGCAAGTATAAGGTTCAGTCTCGGTGTCTCAATTCCTATCGATGTCCTTCTCGGCATAACTGCCTTCGTCTCAGCTACCAGAGACTGCACCTGGACAAGTATTGGCCTTGTCCCTTCCATTATCCCTATGACCACAGAGCCTTCCTTTGACTCCATGTCATCCTCAAGGAATATCCTTGAAGGGTCATAGACCTCCATAAGCCCTTCTGCCCTCATTTCAAAGACTCCGATTTCAGAGGTCGTGCCGAACCTGTTCTTCATCGTCCTTAATATCCTAAGCTCCTCTGTCCTTTCGCCCTCAAATGAAAGGACAGCGTCAACCATATGTTCAAGCACCCTCGGTCCTGCGAGCTCACCCTGCTTTGTAACATGGGCTACTATGAACAGGGATATGCCCATGGTCTTTCCGATCCTCATGAGTCCGTTTGCGCATTCCCTCACCTGGGACACAGAGCCAGGTGCTGAAACGACCTTGTCGGAATAAATCGTCTGTATGGAGTCGATTATGACAAATACAGGGTTCAGGTCCTCTATATGTTTCTCGATGAGGTCAAGGGATGTTTCAGATACCACATACAGGTTGCTTGCCTTTGCCTTGAGCCTGTCACCCCTTATCTTTATCTGCTCCTCTGACTCCTCTCCTGAAACATAGAGGACCTTTCCATAGCTCTTTGAGATATTGTGGGCGCATTGCAGAAGAAGAGTTGACTTTCCTATACCCGGGTCTCCGGAGATAAGTGTCAGCGATCCCCTGACAAGTCCTCCTCCAAGCACACGGTTAAGCTCATCTATTCCGGTATCAAGCCTCTCCTTGTCTCCTGACACTATATCCTCTATCTTCTTAGGAACGCTGAAGTTGCCTATGCCTTCCTTCCTCTTTGACTCTATCTTCTGCTCCTCTTCAACGAAGCTGTTCCATTCACCGCATTCAGGACATTTGCCAAGCCACTTGGGCGATGTTGCGCCGCAACCCTGACAAACGAAATTGGTCCTTGTCTTAGCCATTTGGGTTCCTCCAGTCACTCACTTTAACTTCAATCTGGTTTCAAAATTTCAAAATACGCACACCGTTTTGGTTGCATGTGCCATAATATATGTATATTATGTAGGAAATCCACGATTATTAACAGGGCTTGTAAAGGATAATCCGCTTTTTTGGCGTCAAGTGCCCTCCAGGGAGGAAAAATGCAAAGAAAACTTATCTGCTCGGACCTTGACGGAACACTGCTAGGCAGCGACCATAAGGTTTCGGGGCTTAATATGGAAGTTATAATGGAGCTTAAGAAAAGAGGCCACATCTTCACTGTGGCAACCGGCAGGATCTTCCAGTCGGCAAAATACATATCAGGCAATTTCGGGGACAACGTGCCGCTAATCGCCTCAAACGGGAGCGTATATGATACGGGGGATGGTAAGCTGCACAAGAGCCATTTCGATGAGGACCTGGCCGCTGAGATGTTCAGAATGGCAAAGGACTTCGGAGTGACACTGAGCTACTTCACCCATGACACCGTGTATTCCAGCACCATAAGCGGCGCACTCGTTACAAAGCTCATATACAACAGGGGTGTTCCCAAGGATTACAGGGTAAGGACGCTGCTGGCGGCAAATGATTCAGTCATAAGGAAGAATTCAGGTTCAATAGTGAATGGGATAGTAGTATCTAAGAACAATCCGTGCAGGCTGACTGCGATGCGAAATGAGCTTGAGAAGCTGTCCGGGGTAACCATACAGAGTTCAGGCAGGGATAACATCGAGCTCATACCGGGCAAGGTTGACAAAAGCTACGCCGTGAAGGCACTGGCTGAGCACTTCGGCATACATCAGAAGGATGTCATTTGCTTCGGAGACGGGGAGAATGATGTCACGATGCTGAGATATGCGGGCCTCGGCTTTGCCATGGAGAACGCACCAGATTTGGTGAAAAATGCAGCTGACGGCATTGCACCTCCGAACCATGAGTCAGGTATAGGGCTTAAGCTCATGGAGCTTTTCGGGATGGAAGAAAAGGCTGTCTGAAAAACAAATCTGCAAGTTTCAATGAAGTAATGTTACGGAGGTTTTATCCATGACCACGCTGACCGTACTCACAAGACTCTTCACAGCCCTTTTGCTGGGAGGCGCCATCGGATATGAGCGCGAATACAGGAACAGGCCCGCCGGATTCAGGACACATATGCTGGTAAGCCTTGGCGCAGCATCAGTATCGCTCTTGCAGATCTCAATGCTTGAAGAGGCCGGAAGGCTGATTGCAGAGAATCCCGCCCTCGGAGAGGCCGTCAAGGTCGATGTCGGACGGCTCGGAGCTGCAGTGATAAGCGGCATCGGCTTCCTTGGTGCAGGAACCATCTTCCTTACGAGGAACTACATAAAAGGACTAACGACAGCTGCCTCACTTTGGCTTGTGGCGGTCTCCGGGCTTTCCGTGGGAATGGGCTACTATGCCATTGGCGTCGGTACAGCCCTTCTCGCCCTTGCAGTCCTCCTCGTACTGGGAAGGGTGCAGGAGGCCATGTTTCGTAAGTCCGGAATAATCACAATTGAGGTTGCGTATGATGGTAACCAGTCGACACTGGCAGTCATTGAAGAATACCTTCTGCGGATCGGCGCAAAGGTCATTGACCTTGAACACCTTGAAGCCAGAAAGGACGGAAATGGCATTTGCCTGTTCACGCTTGACCTGAAGTCCTCTGCTGACAAGGATGCCTTAATAAGGGAAATCCTTGAAAACAATGGCGTGGTTTCCATAAGGGTAATAAAGGGATATGAGTCCCAGTAAAAAAATCAGGCTGAAGCCGTGAATTGAACGGCTTCAGCCTGTTTGTTGTGCGCCCGGCATGGGCGATAACTTGGTGGTGAGAGTCCATTACGCGCTCGGTAGCAGGAAGCGTTAGCCGAAGGCAAGGGTGTCCATCGCGAGGTGGAATCTGAAGGAAGCCGGAAGTCAGGGCGAGGAGTT
>NZ_AXUN02000198.1 GCF_000495435.3 Youngiibacter fragilis 232.1
TTTATTGTGCGAAGTTTGAGTCAATAATATTCGATGCATTATGCATGGATATTTCATAAATTATCAGTAAATTATGGAATTACTGACATGATTCGTATATTACAAAACAGGCAAAATCATATTTGGTAAAGGATTGTGATTCGTCAGTGGCTTGGAATATCCTTGTCAAATAACATGCGAAATATACAATCTGAATGCAAGACATTACATTCAGAAAAAAATGGAAAAGAAAAGAGACCCCAATGAGTCTCTTTTTCGCTGCACACTCTATACCAATAACCATAGATATTAAAACTTCAGTAACCTGGGAGATCGAAGAATCAATATCCCTGACCATTGAATTCTTCAATAACCTTGGTCATTGAAAACATCAATAACCCTGGTCATCGATTATCCAACTGCTGTTTTCACTTTGCCTGATCAGGATCCACTGATAATCCGTGTATGTCGAATTGGGGTTCAATACTGGGTTCTTTCCGGATCCATCCACGTGAAACTCTGAGAGCAGGATGATGACATTCTTTGGGTCTACTCCATTCACAGAACCTCTGCCGTTTTGCATATAGCCCTTTATCAGCCATTCTGACTTTTCCTCGTCATAGGTTAATTTTGTCAGTTTGGCAGAAGGGAAATGGAACTCTGTCTGCACCAGATCAATTGCTTCTGCAATCTCCTCTTCTGAAAACTTGACTGACTTTCCGGTTTCGATCGTGATTTCAGATAACCTGAAGATTGCTCCCTTTTCAACAAATGATTCAGCCAACTTTCCGCTTTCAAATATCAGATCGTTCCCATCGATCCTGAACCTGTAGGTCTCTTCAGCGCTGACTGAAAGGATCAGCATACCTTTCTCTATGGTGTAGGTACCAATTGGAAGATAGGATGTGGCGAGATTCCGGTTGAATACGAATTTGCCATCCTCCTCCAAGATAACCCACGCCCATTCTGCAAGTTCAGTTCCCTGCATCACATATTTTCCGGTCTTAAGTTCCTTATCGGAGCATCCCAGTGCGAACACCAGTGAAAAAGCCGCAAGCAGAGCGATTATTCTGGATTTCATATACTGTCATCAACTCCAATACCTGAAAATAATGATGTTATAAGCACACATATTGGCCATGGCAGGTACTTTTACAGTACCCTGTAATGCGGCACAATGTCCTCATACGTGCCATCCTTCATGAGGAAGCCCTGGGGGACGATGCCAAGCCTTACGAAACCAAGCTTTTCATAGAGGTGAAGTGCATTTTCGTTGGTCCTGACCACAGCATTGAACTGCATGATCCTGAAGCCCAGTTCCTTTGCTTTGCCGAGGGAATGAACCACAAGTCTTTCTCCTATGTGGTGACCGCGCATTCCTTTCTTCACAGCATAGCTGGTATTTGAGATGTGTCCGCACCTTCCTATGTTGTTCGGATGGAGTATGTAGAGTCCTGCAATGCTCTTGCTGTCCTTGTCATAGGCTAGTCCGGTGAACGACTGCTGTGAGAAGAATGCATCCCCTGACTCTTCAGTAAGCAGGTCCATCTGCGGAAAGGCGATGCCATCCTCCACAATGTCATTCCAGATGCTGATCGCCTCTCTTATGTGTTCTTGGTCGTAAGCCCTGATTTCCAAATCCATGCCTTATCGGCCTCCTATGTTCGTAATGCTGCACTCTTCAAATAAAACATTTGTATTATAATTTACCGGATAAATGCCATTTATCCGGTAAATTATCACTGGAATCCTGTTTTCTTCTTAACTGGCCTCTCAGTCCTCCAGTATCTCACCCTTTGAGGAAATGGTGACTACCTGCCATGGTATCATCTTCCCGCTGTTGCGCATGGCAGTGGTTACTGCACTTGTGAGGCCGCCGCAGCATGGAACCTCCATGCGGACTATGGTTATGCTCTTTATGTTGTTCTCACCTATTATCGAAGTAAGCTTTTCTGAATAATCAACGTTATCGAGCTTGGGGCATCCAATGAGCGTCACTCTCTTCTTTATGAACCTGTCGTGGAAATCGCCGAAGGCGAATGCGCTGCAGTCAGCTGCAATCAGCAGGTTCGCCCCATCATAGAATGGGGCCTTGACTGGAACGAGCTTTATCTTCACCGGCCACTGTGATAGCTGTGACTCACCGCTTGAATGGACAGGCTCTGGTGTTTTTGCTGGTTTTCTGGCAATCGGTTCTGCCCCGAACGTCATCATCTGGGGCTGGGCATTCTTCTTTGCCATATTGGCCTGTACAGCTTCTTCATCATAAGCAGCGGCCTCACGCTCAACGAAGGTTATGGCATTTTCAGGACATGCCGGAAGGCAGTCTCCCAGGCCGTCGCAATAGTCGTCCCTCATTAGCTGGGCTTTTCCGTCAACGAGCCCTATGGCACCTTCATGGCATGCTGTAACGCATATGCCGCAGCCGTTGCATTTTTCCCTGTCTATGCTGATCACCCTTCTTATCATCTGTTGGTCCTCCTTTATGTTTCTTGTCTACATGTGACATGAATTTTATGAAACGTTTAACTTTCCTTTGACCTTCTTCTCCAAACAGCCCTGGCTATTATGTATAGTATGGCGAATACCATGATTGGAGGAAGGACCAGCGTGAGCATGAAGATCAGTCCATAGCTTCTTGCGAGCCATCCGTTGAACTTGTCCGATAGAGTTACCTTCTCTGACTTGTATACTGTAAATACAAGGTCCTTGTCAGGAAGTGCCTCATATGATGCCTTGTAGTTACGGTCAGCTGTCTTCTCGAATCCCAGGGTGCTTTCAAGAAGATAGGGTTCTGTCTCCGAAGTCCTTATCTCCATATTCAGGTCTTTGAAGCCGTTCCAGAGGGAAGCAGGGCTTAACAGGTAGCTGAATGTGTACTTGGGGGTTGTGGTCTCCCTTTTGTCCATGGTTCCCGTGGAAAGATAGGAGACTGAGACTTCCCTTGCGGAGTCCTTCAAGAAATCCACAGAGTATATGAACAGGATGTACCTGTCTGTGTAAAGGGCGTTTGTCAGGTCGTCGATGCTTGCGAAGCCATCGTTGTTCTGGATGGCCCTGTCGACCTCCCTCGCCATGACGTTCCAGTACTGCGTTGAATCATCGGTTATTTTCCTCCCGAGAAGATGCTCCCCCTCCTTAAGGAGGAAGTCCTTTATGTTGACTTCTTCCTCAGATATCTCATAGGTGAAGCCGTCATTCTTCTCCTTTTCGGTTGCGTCGATGTAGCCTTCGACTGTTACATCAAGTTTGTCTCCCATGACAAGGAATTCGATCGTGTCCGTACTGTCGATCCAGGACTTCAGCTCCATCCTGTCGCCTTCCCTTGAGTATCCGTTGAAGTCAAGGGCGAGTATATCAGTATCCTTGCCTTTAAGGTCCAATGGCACTGAAATCATGAGGGATGATGATCCGGTCTTTTTGACATCAATGCTCACAAGGGTAGCCTTCTCATCAGCACCAAAGCTTACAGGCTCATAGTCGGTCTTTGAAACAGTCGAGAGTATGGTTGAGAAAGGCTGAGGATCCTTTTTTTCTGAATCCGAAAATGTGCCGTAGCCTACAGCAGGTTCTCCGAAAAAGAGCGAGAAAGGGACCTCATTTCCATCAGCTGTAATCCTCACTTCACCCTCATGAAGGCTCTGGAGGCTGCCGATGTATGGAAAGGCCATTGTCGATGTTGTTTCCTTACCCGCAGACATGGTATAGGCTGCTGTGATCCTGCAAAGTGGGCTGTATCCGCCTTTGAGGCCTTCACTCAGGTCAAAGAGCAGCTTCTCGGAATCCACCTTGATGTCAGTATCCTCATCAACTGACATTATGACAGCTGAAGGATAGCCTTCCCAGTAGACAGGGGCGGAGTTTGCCCTGACAGTCGAAAACGGGGTGAGAAGCATTGCTGCTGCTAAAGCGATGGCAAGAACTTTCTTCATCAAATGACCTCCTTGATGTCTTATATTCTTCCTGCAGATATATCTGGATCCATACTGTTACCTCAGCCTGACCTTCATTATCGGAGTCTTTCCGGCCTCGGCATCCATGCCAGGATATGCGGATAAGGTGCGGATAGAATCAGGGTCAGTTATAAGTACCGGTGAAATAAGGGACAGCCCGGTGCTTGATATCGCATCAGGGTCATATCTGATTATGGGGGTCCCTTTTGCCACCTTTGATACCTCCTGTACAAGCACCTCGAAGCCTTCCCCGTTCATGATCAGGGTATCTAGACCTATATGCACCGTTATCTCAAGCTTCTCGGGTGTCTTCATGGAGAATGAATGGCCTCCCTGGAATATCAGGGTAATCTCCCCGTCAGCAGGCGCAACTGCCAAATTTCCCGTGGGGACCACTGCAATGCCGTCTCCTGCCATCCTTTGTGAGAATACCTCATCAGGAACCTCTGAAAGGTCAATTGTCCTTCCTGTAATTGGTGATGCTATCTCAATATATCTGGCGAATAATCCGAACAATGGATCAGCTCCTCAAAAAGCATTAGCTGCATGATACAGCCATCAAAAACATTCTATATCATTTGAACATAAAATGAAATGCACCTGATCGGGTGCAAAGGTGAATTTGCCCTGAAAATCACCATTTCTGACCGTATATTTGTTATGATATAGGAGATGATTCCTGTTTGTAACAAAATATGATGAAGCGCAACATAGAATTAAGATAAAGACAGATTCGGAGGAAATATGAGAAGAAACAGAAATTTGTTCGCACCTGAGAGAAGAGGCGGAACCGGACGCATAGTGAGGACAGTGGCGGCAGTGGTCATACTTGGCACTGCGATAGGACTTGGAGTATACTTCCTGTTCGGGAAGGGCTTCTTCACTTCAAACAAGCCGGTCATTGTTGACAATACCCAGCCGACCGTTACGGAGACCGTACCTGTAGTATCACCAGAGGACCTTGTCAGGAACGGGAACCATATCGTCAAGGCTGATGAATATGCTTATTCGACCAAGGACGTGAGGGACTGGATGACAGGAAAGGTCCCATACAGCGGTGACAAGCTGGTCTTCCTCACCTTCGATGACGGACCGAATCCTGAGAGCACAGGCAAGATACTTGACGTGCTTAAGGATGAGGGGGTTCCAGGTACATTCTTCGTTATCGGAACCAATGTGGAGAAACCGGGTTCAGGTGAAGTAATAAACAGGATACTCGAGGAAGGGAGCTCAGTGGCGCTCCACACATACAGCCATGTGTACGAGAAGCTTTATCCGAAAAACACCGGAGATGCGCAATACATACAATCAGAGATGTTTAAGCTCATAGATGCCATTAGGACAGCAACAGGCAAGTCGGAATTCGACAGCAGGGTGCTGAGGTATCCTGGCGGACACATGTCATGGAAGGGAATGGACAAGGTGGACGAGGTGATCGGGGGCATGGGTATAGAGTATATTGACTGGAATGCCATAAACGGTGATTCCGAGCCCACATCGAGAAGGCCAAAGGATGCTCAGGCAATGGCAGACTATGTGATGAGCTCACTGAACTACACAAAGATCAAGTCTGTTGTCGTTGTGCTCATGCACGATGCCACCAACAAGCCGCTTACACCGGAGTCGCTGCCGATAATAATAGAGAAGTTCAAGGAACAGGGATACAAGTTCGGAATCCTAAAATAGAATGGATGTGATTTTGTGAAGATACTTATATGCGAGGATGAGTCGAGCATAAGGGCTTTTTTGAAGATAAACTTCGAAAGGAACGGATTCTCGGTTGTTGAGGCAGGCTCAGGCGAAGAGGCACTGAGGCTTGCTGAGCTCGAGAGGCCGAAGGTAGTGGTTCTGGATGTCATGCTACCTGGCATAGACGGATTCGAGGTCTGCAGAAGGCTCAGGGACAGGCACCCGGAAATCGGTATAATCATGCTGACAGCAAAGGGTATGGACATGGAC
The DNA here is from genome assembly GCF_000495435.3 of Youngiibacter fragilis 232.1. Lineage (GTDB taxonomy): Bacteria > Bacillota > Clostridia > Clostridiales > Clostridiaceae > Youngiibacter > Youngiibacter fragilis. The sequence continues at coordinate 5,892 of NZ_AXUN02000198.1, forward strand.
AAGATCACCGGACTTGAACGGGGAGCTGACGACTATGTCGTAAAGCCCTTCAACCCTACAGAATTCATCCTCAGGACCAAGGCGCTGATAAGGAGACTTGAGGAAGGCAAGACAGTAAAGAAGGACGAATACAAGGTCGAAAGCCAGGGCTTCGTAATGGACAAGTATTCACAGACCATAATGAAGGACAATGTGGTACTGGACCTTACTCCCAAGGAATATGCGCTGATGAGCATCTTCCTTGAAAATCCGAGAAAGGCCTTTTCAAGGGATGAGCTGCTTAACCTTGTGTGGGGCTACGACTTCATAGGTGACCCGAAGATAGTAGACGTAAACATCAGAAGGCTAAGGGCAAAGGTGGAGGACAATCCGTCTGAGCCATCATTCATAGAGACCGTATGGGGCACAGGCTACAGGTGGTCAAGATAGCTTAGGAAACCAGAGGGATTCTCCTGGTTTCCTTTTGGCATAAGGAAGAAATCGGCGGAAGAGGTGCAGAATTGGGAAGGTACAACAGCCTGAAGTACAGGATGGCAAGGAACTACATAATCATAATATTCATATCGGTGTTCGTCACCGAATTTGCCACCATGCTCCTTCTTCAGGAATATTTCTACAACAACATAAGGACTACCCTTGAGAACCAGCTGAGGATATCAGCGGACTTCTATGAAAGGTACTTCTCCGACCAGAGCCTTGAGGACAACGTCTACGGTGATGTGGACGCATTCTGGAAGCAGACGGACGCAGAGGTCCAGATAATAAACCTTGATTCTGTCGTAATCCTGGATTCTCAGGGAACGAGGCCGAAGGGTCCGAGGGAAGAGAAGGACATAGCCGCAGCACTCTCAGGAGGGACGGACTATCTCATATTCAGCAAGGAAGGAACGGGACAGAAGGTAATGGCGGTCTCATACCCGCTCAAAGACGGGAATGGAATAGTCGGAGCCCTTAGGTTCATAACATCAATGAGGGATGTGGACAGGACACTGAGGGTAATCGCACTTAACTTCTCACTTTTCGCCATAGGCGTAGTTTTAATAACCGCAGTCATAAGCCAGTTCCTGTCTAAGAAGATAATAAAACCGATAGAGGAGCTCACTGCAACAGCAGAGGAGATATCCTCCGGTAATTATAACGTGGTCAGCAGGAAATACAACGATGATGAGGTCGGAAAGCTATCGGATACCTTCAACTACATGACAAGGGAGATCAAAAAGAAGGATGCACTGAAGAATGACTTCATATCCTCCGTATCCCATGAGCTGAGGACTCCCCTCACTGCAATAAAGGGCTGGGCGATAACACTTAAGGACGAGAGCACAGACAGGGAGCTTCTGTCAGACGGCCTTGACATAATATCGAATGAGACGGACAGGCTGAAGAACATGGTTGAGGAGCTCCTGGACTTCTCGAAGTTCGTATCAGGGAAGATAACCCTTGACCTTGAGAAGGTGGACATAACAAGGCTCTTCGACTTCATATGGAAGAACATGGAGGACAGGGCAAACAGGGAAGGCAAGAAATTCACAGTGAACAGGAAGGACAACATGGGATTCATAACAGCTGACGCCAACAGGCTGAAGCAGGTGTTCATTAACCTCATAGACAATGCCTTCAAGTTCACAGGCCCGGGTGGAGAGATAACGGTGTCCATGGAAAAGTCTGACAGGCACATAGATTTCATAGTTGCCGACAACGGCATTGGGATAGGGGCTGAGGATATCGACAAGGTGAAGGAAAAGTTCTTCAAGGGAAAGACCTCAAATTCATCAAACGGAATAGGACTTTCAATCTGTGATGAGATTGCGAAGCTCCATGGCGGTGAGCTTGTGATAAATAGCGAACTGGGAACGGGAACCGAGATAAGGCTGAGAATCCCCACAAAGGGAGTGGTGGCATATGAAAAGAACAATTAGAATAATCACTATAGCGGCCTGTACCCTCATGCTCTTCGGCTGCTCCCTTGGCATCTCCGGAAATGAGAGGGTGGTGCATGCCCCTGAACCAGCGAAGATTGAGATAGAAGGAAGCTACAGCTACCTGTCAGTGGTTCCGCTGGAAGGTACAGCTGAAATAAACGAAGCTGACTACAGGAACCTGACTGCCTACTTCGATACCACGGAGGCAAGGGTAGGAAGTGAAACCGTTAAGCTTCCTGAATACAAGGTGAAGCTTGTCAAGGTGTTCGATTTCCTGCTCAACAGGTACAGGCTGAACCCATCAAGGCTCAACCTCAAGGACGGGGAGATGGAGGTATACGACATAAGCACCGAGAACAAGTCATTCTATCAGGTGTTCAGCCTTGAGAAGGACATGATAGGGATCATACAGGGAAAGAACTTCATCAAGCTTGTGAGGAGCGGGGATGCCGCTCCGACGAACCAAAAGTCTACAGGAGCCGCTCCGGAAATGGGACTGGCATTTGATTCATCAAGCAAGGTCATCTCATACCAGCCTAAGGCAGGAGTCCTCATCGGGCTCAGGTCAGCGCGGACAGAGGATGAAGGCTCATCCTACAGGACTTTGTGGATATACAGCACCGGTGAGTACCAGAACGCTTATGAGGTAGAGGGCATACTATTCCCGAGAAGGGAGTTCATGCTCCTTTCAGTCGCAAGGTACAAGGATGACGACAAGGTATTTGAGTCACTTCTCATAAAACCGGCGGGCAGGCAGGTGATAACTGAAAATGATCTGGGAACGCTGGCAATAACGGCTGAGAGATACATAGACGTAGGCTTCGTCGGAAATGACTATATAGGGATCTCCCAGGGTACAGGCATTACAGGCCGTGACAATAGCCTTCCCTATCAGAAGATACTGGCAGTTGACAATTATGCGGAGTACAAGGGTGTCAACATAACTGAGATCGCAGGGGAGGAAGGCATGGAAGCCCTTATACGCTCGTATGAGAGCGAAAGCATAAGGGATAGCTCGCTGCAGGCTCTGGGCGGAAGCATCGGAAACCTGGCTGAAAGCCTGGCCATGGTAAGGAAGAACGGTCACTGGGTCCTTACTGCAAGGCTGAATTCGGCGAAGGAGCCCGCAAAGGACTATGCAGACATTGCAGTGTCACTTATTCCCCCTGCAAAGCTCATTACATACGATGAGCTGCAGGTATCATGGAGCCGTATCAAGGAAATGGTACCGGAAGCCAAGGATGTAATCAGTGCTCCGGGAAATGCGTTCGTTATCGTAAGGACGCCAAGATATCTAATCATGTTCCTGTATGACGAGTACATGAACCTCTCAGCGAAGCCGGTAATGACCATTGCAGTGGATGAGGATGAGGAGATGATCATGGCTGAGTGGGCAAGGGGAGATTTCGTTGACAGGTGGACTGAGACAGCATCCTCAGCGGGTGTCAAGTTACAGCCAGAGGTAAGTGTCAAAGACAATTGAAAAAAGGCTTAAATATTGATGAATGCGATTGAAGAACTGCATTAGATGCTATACTTGAATAAGAGACCGCATGACAGGCGGAAATATAAAAATATCGGATTTGGTGGTAGTATATGAGTCCCGTTAAGCATTTGTTCATAGTAAACCCGGCTGCCGGAAACGGAATAGCACTGAGGATGGCAAGGACCATCGGCAAGCTCTTCAGGGAGCTTAAGCAGAAGTACAAGGATATTGACTACGAGATAGTCTTCACGAGATACGAAGGCCATGCGACCGAAATCGCCAGGGACTTTTCGTCAACAGGCGACTACCGAATTTACGCCGTCGGCGGAGACGGTACACTTAACGAGGTCCTTAATGGTATGGTCGGGACAGGCTCAACGCTTGCCTGCATCCCCGGAGGATCCGGGAATGACTTCATAAAGTCAGTGGTCAAGAAGTTCGACAGGAGGAGGATCCTCCTCGACACGATCCTCGGGACTGAAAAGGAAGTCGACCTGGGAATGGCTGACGACAGGTATTTCCTTAACATCGCATCCCTGGGCTTTGACGCCAATGTGGTTAAGAATGCGGAAAAATACAAGACAGGTCCGATTGTCCCGAACAAGGTCTCGTATCTTCTCAGCGTAATTTCCACGGCAATGGACATCAAGCCTGAGAAGGTCAGGATAATCGCAGACGATGAGGTGTTTGACGAGGAAGTGTTCATGGTCGCAGTGGCAAATGGAAAGTACTACGGCGGGGGCATAAAGATAGCGCCCCTTGCTGAAATCGACGACGGGCTGCTCGAAGTGCTCATCGTTACCGACATTGACAGGGCCAAGGTAATGAAGTTCCTGCCGAAGGCAATAGCCGGCAAGCACATGGGACTTGAGGAGCTTCAGTACAGAAGGTGCAAAAGAGTCGAAATCATTGCTGAGGAGCCTGTATACATCAATGTTGACGGGGAGCTCGCTGCAAGGAAGCAGGTCGTTTTCTCCATCGCCGACAAGAAGGTAAAGATGGTATTCCCCAGGGAATCCGAAGAATAGGCTAAGCGGAATGTATTTAATAGTATAGTATTTCAACAGTTATACAATGTATCGTTATTTAAGAGTCGAAGTAATTGATAGCACCTCCTTTGAAACAATAAGAAGTATGAAAGCTCGGAAGTTGCAACAAGGCAATTTTTGGGCTTTTTTTTTACATGTTTTTGTGAGTAAAAACTGCCTTTAATCAACTTGAATCAAGGTTTCCTGCTACTAACAAAATGCCAACCACCACCGGGTTTTCCTAACAAGAGTTTTGGCTCAAGCTTATGTATTTTTGATGATAGTTAAATGTATTTGTCTATGCTTTTGATTCAACAATGAATTTTTGGCTTGTGTGAATACCTACATGTTGTGGGATCATAAATGACATTGTTGTTGAGTTGGAGCAAATATGATAACATAGGCGTACAAATCGGAATCCAGCCTTGTATATTTAGTTGAATTTTACGATTCCACTGTAAGCGCATATGGAGATAAAAAAGTATTTTCACTTGGTTACTTACTATTACTAATCCGCTGAAATAATCTGGATGCCTTAAGTTGTTGCCTGAAGTTATACAATTGGTAAGCTCACAGCTTTTATTTCGAGGGAGGGTCAGACAGTATGTACTTATTCCAGCTGATTACGGAGACTTCTCTTAAGTACAAGGATGCAAGGAAAACCATAGCAGAATTCATACTACAGGAAAAAAATGATTTGACGTATTATTCCATGAAGGAAATTGCTGACCTTACTTTTACTTCCAAGCCAACACTGGTGCGATTTGCGAAAGCATTGGGATTTTCCGGATGGCGGGAGTTCATGGTAGCATTTTTGGATGAACTGCATCAACAGGAAAGCCATTATGCAGGCATTGATTCCAACCTTCCGTTTAAAGAGGATGATTCCACTTCTGATATTATCAGGAAAATAAGCGAACTGGAGATTGAGAGTATACATGAAACTACTGACCTAATGGAGGTACCTACATTAGAGCTGGCAGTTAAGCGGTTGCTTTCAGCAAACCGGATCGCATTGTTTGGAATCAGCCCCAATACATTAGTGGGGGAGCTGTTCAGGCGGAAAATGCAGTCAATTGGAAAGATAGTCAATATCCCGATGATTGATGAAGGCGGTACATTTTCTCACTCACTAGGTCCGAATGATTGTGCTATCATATTATCATATTCGGGTAATAATGAATCACGGGAGCCTATGTCTTTTATCAGGATTTTGAAAGAGAATGAGGTCCCTCTTATTGGTATCACAAGCGGTGGGAAAAATTATATCAGGGAAAATATAGATTGTGTGTTTACCATATCGTCACGAGAACGACTTTATAGCAAAATTTCCAATTTTTCAACAGAAGTATCAGTTTTGAGCATATTCAACATTATTTTTTCACTGTTGTTTTGCGAAAACTATCAAAAGAATCTGGAATACAAGATAAAAGCATCTAGAAAGCTTGAGTATAGAAGAAATGCTGACTTGAATGAAATGAGAGAGGATTCATCGGAGAATAAACCTGTTGAAAAGCCGGTAAAAAAACTGTAGGAAGAAAAAGGCAGTACTAATTCGCTTCAAGTATGACTTAAGATTTGAGATGCCAACTAAAGTGAAGAAGCCTGTATTTATTGGGTCAGCCAATAAAGCAGGCTTCTTTTATTGCCATGAAACGTGATTTCATCTATTGTCTTTTAAACGTATTCTTATGTGAAATAACTCGTAACAAATCCCATCGACTTACAATTTGTAAAAATGCTATGATTCTGTTGTGGATTATCAAGCCAACCTAAAAAGTTCAAGAATATTTTTGCGCAGATAGTCCCATACAGAAGAACACAGGAACGTACCGGTGCACATGTACGTAAGTGTTATAGCCCGAATACCAAGACAAGCCAGTCATAATACATGCTGTAGATACTCAAGAGGAGGATTACTTGTGAGCAAAAAATATGAAGGATTAGCAAAAGGGATAGTTGATAAAATTGGTGGAATAGAGAATATTGAATCAATGCATCACTGTCAGACACGCATAAGATTCAAACTTCATGATGACATTAAAGCAGATCAGGAAGCACTATCTCAAATGGAAGGTGTACCCAAGGTTTTCATAAAAGGAGGCATGCTTCAGGTTGTGATAGGTATGCATGTTGCCGAGGTTTACGAGGAAGTTGAGAAAATAGTTGGGCCAAAAGAAAATCAGTCAGAGAATGCTGAAAGAATCCATTCAGAGGGAAAAGAAAAGAAAAAAGCCTTTGATGTTCTGGCTGACTTTGTTTCCAGCATATTCTCACCTATAGTACCTGCTCTTGCCGGAGCCGGTATGGTGAAGGCACTGCTTGCTCTTCTGGTGGTTTTCAAGCTTGTACAAACAACAGACCAGAGCTACGTAATAATAAATATGATTGGGGATGCGACCTTTGCCTTTTTACCTATGCTTCTTGCATTTACAACCGCACAAAAACTTAAAACCAATCCTTTCCTTGCGACTGTCGTAGCTGGAATTATGTGTCATGCCACATGGGGTGGCTTGGTTGCGGCAAAAGTTCCGGTGAATCTATTTGGTATTATTCCGTTATTTCTTGTTCGCTATACCGGGTCGGTTATCCCAATAGTACTGGTTGTACTCGTTCAGGCTCCGATTGAAAGGTTTCTGAATAGGGTTGTACCGAAAGCTATACGACTGGTCATTGTACCAATGGTTCTCTTCCTGATTATGGGTGTTCTCGCATTGTCGATAATTGGACCTCTTGGAGACTATGTTGGAAACATTATGACAGTTATATTTACCTGGTTGAGTATTAACGTTAGCTGGGCACCACCATTGTTCATGGGCGGTTTGTATTCACTGCTAGTTATATTCGGCTTGCATCACGGCCTTGCACCGCTTGGTACCATGCAGCTCGCTCAAATGGGTTACGATGCTATCTTCGGGCCTGGTGTGCTCGTAGCAAATATCGGCCAAGGTACTGCGTCATTGGTAGTAGGACTGCTTTCTAAGGACAGCAAGACAAAGCAGATAGGCACTTCTGCAGGTATTACAGGTTTGATGGGAATTACTGAACCAGCTTTATACGGGCTTAATGTCCCGAAGAAGTACCCATTGATTGCAGGTTTGGTTGGAGGTGCATTTGGTGGATTGTTCGCAGGCGTTACCCAAACCCATCGCTTTGCTACAGGTTCATCAGGCCTTCCTGCAGCAGTAATGTATATTGGTGACAATACTATGAGGTATTTCTATCAGATTTTAATTGCAATCGCCATAACCATTTCTGTGAGTGCAATTCTTACCTTTGTCCTATTTAAGAGGTTTGAAAAGGATACGGAACTAAATGCTCCTGCTGCAACAGAATTACTACAGGATGTTTAACCTTTGAGTTATACCATATCTTGAATGTATTTGAACCAATTGATAAGGCAATCATGAAGTCCACAATATTGGTAACTTATTATTGGAATTGAGAACAAGTGTCTAGTTTTATGAGGTAGGTTCATTTTTCATACACATACCAATTTCATTTCGAACGATGATGGGGAAGGATCAGATGTAACGGTGAAGATTATGCGATACTCTTATTCGATTGAAGTATTGAGCAATCATGTTATCGGAACATCTGATACTTTAGCATCAAAGTGTGGGATAGTCTGACGTTGAATTGAATATATGAACTGACCGATATTGAATAGAGTCAAAGCAATAATTGATGAAAATGAAGAGAGAAAAAAACTAGTCTTTATACCAATAAAGACAGATTGAAAATATAACGAAGAAGAAAAGGAGACTTACAATGCATAGATCATTTCCCGAAGGCTTCCTATGGGGCGGTGCTATTGCAGCAAACCAATGTGAAGGGGGATGGAATAAAGGTGGAAAGGGGATTTCCGTAAGCGATGTCGCTCGATTTAAGGACCCTGAGACAATGAAGGACCTGAATGATGTTCACAGTTTTTGCGATATCACTGATGAGGAAATAAGGCAAGCACTCGATTGTATAGATGATAACCAATACCCCAAGCGACATGGCATCGATTTTTATAACCGCTATAAAGAAGATATCGCCTTGCTGGCAGGTATGGGATTCAAGGTTTTCAGGTTGTCAATAGCCTGGAGCCGTATTTATCCAAATGGGGATGATGCAATTCCAAATGAAGAAGGGCTGCAATTCTATGATGCCGTATTTGATGAGTGCCTAAAATATGGAATTGAACCTCTGGTGACCATGAGTCATTACGAACCACCATTGCAGTTCTGCATGAAGTACAATGGCTGGTATGACCGTCGTTCAATAGAGTTTTTCACTCGCTATGTTAACACTATTACTAAGAGGTATGCAAAGAAGGTTAAGTATTGGTTGACATTCAATGAGATTGACTCAATACTTCGCCACCCATTCATGACAGGTGGACTGATTGAGAGCCGATTCGCACCAGACAAGTTTGAAGAAGTGGAATACCAGGCAATGCACCATCAGTTCGTAGCAAGTGCGTTAGCGACGAAAATATGCCATGAAAATATTCCGGACAGCATGGTAGGCTGCATGTTGACCAAGCGAACAATATATCCATACAGCTGCAGGCCAGTTGACATTCTGAAGACACAGCAGGAAATGCGCTCAATTTTTGCATTTTCAGACACTCAGGTCAGGGGTGAGTACCCTGCATATCTCCTGAGCATGTACAAAAACAAGGGCTTCGACCTGAAAATCGAACCAGAAGATATTGAGGTTATGAAGATGTATCCTGTGGATTTCGTTTCATTTTCGTATTATTCCTCCACTTGTGCTGCAAGCGACATTACTAATCTTGAAACAGGACTTGAGAACACAGCTAGAGGCGTTCTGAATCCTCACCTGAATCGCAATGACTGGGGCTGGGCAATTGATCCTATTGGCCTACGAGTATCCATGGTTGATCTGTATGACCGCTACTGCAAACCACTTTTCATAGTCGAAAATGGCTTGGGTGCAAGGGATATCGTTGAACCGGACGGCTCAATCCATGATGATTATCGCATTGATTATTTCAAGGCTCATTTCAAGTCCATGTATGATGCTATGACCGAAGACGGGGTTGAACTGCTTGGCTATACATCATGGGCACCGATTGATCTGATTTCGAATTCCACTAACCAAATGAGCAAGCGTTATGGCTTTGTATATGTTGATTTAGACGATAAAGGAAATGGAACTTACAAGCGTATAAGGAAGGACAGTTATGATTGGTATAAGGAAGTTATCTCTACCAATGGCGCCAGTATTTTGAACAAGGAGGAGTGAGATGGGTTTTTTTGATAAACTGAGGGGAAATAATAATAAAACCAAGATTAATAAACTGGATCCGGTAAAACTCGAGAAAAATACAGTTTATGCTCCTGTTGCTGGAGAACTTATTTCATTGGCGGACTTTCCCGATGAGACCTTTAGTGAAGGGATTTTGGGTCAGGGTTGCGGTATTCGTCCTAGTGAAGAATTAGTTAAGGCTCCATTCGATGGAGAGGTGGTTGCTCTTCTAAAGTCATACCACGCTTTGGGACTCCGCAGCAATAATGGCATTGAACTACTGATTCATGTAGGTGTGGATACTGTCACCATGGAAGGCAGGGGATTCACTCCATTCGTGAAAATTGGTGATAAAATTGCGATGGGACAGGATCTTTTAAGATTCAGCATGAGTGAAATTCATGCAGCTGGCTTTGATGCTTCAGTTGCAGTTGTTGTGACTAATTCTGATGCTTTCAAAACCATAGAAGCCAAAGAATCGTCTATGGTAGGCTTTGGTGAGCCTATACTAAAATTGGAGTAAGAAAATTGCAATAGTCAGGAAATAATGTCATTTATCCTATGCATATATACTGATGGTATGTATAGTTAGCAAATATTAGCATTTTGAGGCGGTAAACACTTTTTTTAACAGGTGACCGCTTTTTTTGCGTATTTTTTGGTCGATTTGGTTTTTGTTAACGATTTTGTGGTTAAATATATACATAAGACTATCGTGGAGGTAGGAAAAGTGAAGGTCAAGAAGAATGCAAACAAGGCTGGAAGGACAATAGGAAGAGCCTTGAGCGCAACGGTGGAGTTCACCGGCGACGCCATTGGGCTTGCAGCGCTCAGGATGGACAAGAAGGAGCTGGCTTACAAGGCCATTACAGGCTCAAGGACAGTTGGGGAGGAAGGCAGGAAATTCATAGAGACCACCTTCAATGCTGCAGGTGAGCTCCTGGAGGAAGCTGTTTCGGAAATCGACGTAGAGGACCTCAAGGAAAAGGTCGGCAAGGCAAAGGAGAGTGTGAGCCATATCACCATAGACATCAAAGATGCTATAATGGAGAAGGCAGGGGCATTATCAAGGACCGAGACGAGGATCTACGGAGATTCAAGCCATTTCTACGGCGAGAATGACAAGATCGAGCCTGAAGGCGAGGAAGAAGCCGGAGGCATAAGGTTTGAGCTCGGAAGGGATGACGACTGATCATTTGTTATCTATAAGCAATATAGATATCCCAAAACCAAGGAGGTAATGTAAATGGCACTGGTAACTTCAACCGAAATGTTCAAGAAGGCGTATGCAGGACAGTATGCGATAGGAGCCTTCAATGTCAACAACATGGAGATCATCCAGGGAATAGTTGATGCTGCGAAGCAGGAGAAGTCAGCTATAATACTCCAGGTATCCGCAGGTGCAAGGAAGTATGCGAATCCAATATACCTTAGGAAGCTTGTCGAGGCAGCTATCGAGGATTCAGGTCTGGACATTGTCCTTCACCTTGACCACGGCGACAGCGCAGAGATGTGCAAGAAGTGCGTTGATGACGGATTCACATCAGTCATGATCGACGCTTCACATCATTCATTCGAGGAAAACATCAGGATAACCAAGGAAGTCGTTGAATATGCCCACAGCAAGGGCGTGGTTGTAGAGGCAGAGCTTGGAAGGCTTGCAGGAGTCGAAGATGCGGTCAACGTAAGCAAGGAAGACGCATCCTATACAGACCCTGAACAGGCAGTGGAGTTCGTAAAGAGGACAGGGATCGACTCACTGGCAATTGCAATCGGAACAAGCCACGGAGCATACAAGTTCAAGGGAGAGCCGAAGCTGGACTTTGAAAGGCTGGAGGTCATATCAAACCTTCTTCCGAACTTCCCGCTCGTGCTCCATGGAGCATCGACAGTACTTCCTGAGTTCGTTGAGCTCTGCAACAAGTACGGCGGAAACATCCCAGGAGCACAGGGTGTACCTGAGCATATGCTGAGGCAGGCTTCAAAGCTTGGAGTATGCAAGATAAACATAGACACGGACCTTAGGCTTGCAATGACTGCAGCTATCAGAAGGCACCTTGTCGAGAACCCATCGGACTTCGACCCGAGAAAGTACCTCGGGCCGGCAAGGGATGCGATTCAGGGAATGGTTCAGCACAAGATCAAGAACGTTCTCGGATCAAGCAATTCAATGCTTTAAAAATGAGTCATAAAAAAAACTTCCGCTTTTGCGGAAGTTTTTTAGTTACTGGCTCTTCTTGTCCTTTTCGCTGTCCCTTGGCCTGTAGGTGGAATCCTTATACTCAACCGGCTTCTTTGCGATGAGGTAAATACCAGCCATTATCACGGCAAGTGATGTCAGGGAGCCTGCCGTAAGCCACACAGGAAGCTCACCTGTGTACCTGCTTATACCAAGGAGGACACCTATAAGTATGAGAGCGAGTGAGACGACAAGGATGCCCCTGTCCCTGGGCTTTGCCACATAGAACTGTAGAAGCGCGGCGCCTGTAACAGCGATCATTACAGGTCCTGTCATGCCTGGAATGATGTCGAGGAACTCCTTCAGCAGAAGGAACGTTCCCATGCCTGTCAGTATGCCTCCGGGGATCAGGACACCGGGGTCTCTGCCCTTCAGCCTGTCTCCTGCGAAGTAGTCAATCTCCATGAAGAGTCCCGGCAGAAGTATGAACAGCGGCCAGAGGTTCCTTACCCCGAAAAATCCATTGAGGAAAACTGAGTTGTAGAATGCCGCGCTTCCGACTATCACGAGGATCAATCCTATATAGTAATTCGACTTGTTTTTCATTTCATTACCCCCCTGATGCAATCGCATCCTTTCATGACTACATTCTATCAGTCCCGTTTTGAACAGGGTGGTTTTTAATTGAAATTTAACTGAAGTCATGAGTGTTTTGGATATCGCCGCTCCTGTAAAGCTTTTACATGTCCCTGCAGATGGATTACAATGGTATTAGCGAATATTTAAGAGGTGTATCATATGGTTGGCAATAAGGCTATTGAAAGATCCATGTCGATTAAGCTCTCAGGAGCCCTCCCGGAATACCCGGAATTTGTTGAAGGCATCAGGCGCGCCCCTGACAGGGGATACAGCCTGGATGATGCCGATACCAGACTTGCGCTGAAGAATGCGCTGAGGTACATACCTGAGGAGCACCATGAGAAGATGGCTGAAGAATTCCTTGATGAGCTCAGAAGCAGGGGGAGGATCTATGGCTACAGGTTCAGGCCGGAAGGCAGGATCCAGGGTAAGCCTGTGGAGGAATACAAGGGGAGATGCCTTGAAGGCAAAGCCATACAGGTGATGCTTGACAACAACCTTGATTTCGAGACCGCCCTCTATCCGTACGAACTTGTTACCTACGGGGAGACCGGACAGGTATGCCAGAACTGGATGCAGTATCTGTTGCTAAAGAAGTATCTGGAAGAGCTTGAGGAGGACATGACCCTTGTCATAGAGTCCGGTCACCCTCTGGGACTTTTCCCGAGCCACAGGCTTGCACCGAGGGTCATTATAACCAATTCCCTCATGGTGGGCATGTTTGACAACCAGAAGGACTGGCACCGTGCAATGCAGATAGGGGTTGCGAACTACGGCCAGATGACAGCAGGGGGACTCATGTACATAGGGCCGCAGGGGATAGTCCACGGCACGTTCAACACCATCCTCAACGCAGGCAGGCTGAAGCTCAAGGTTAATGGGGATGACCTGAAGGGAAGGCTTTTCGTGTCGTCAGGCCTCGGAGGTATGAGCGGAGCTCAGCCTAAGGCTAGTGACATCGCACGCTGCTGCTCAATAGTGGCTGAGGTGGACATGTCAAGGATTGAAACCAGACTGAAGCAGGGGTGGGTGAAGTCCCTGGCAAAGAGCCCTGAGGAGGCATTTGCAATCGCACTGGGTGCGGTAGCAGCCGGGAACGTGATTTCTGTTGCCTTCCATGGGAACATAGTGGACCTCCTCCAGTATGCCTCTGACAACTCAATCCATATAGACCTTCTGTCAGACCAGACCAGCTGCCACGCTGCATACGACGGGGGCTACTGCCCGCAGGGTATCAGCTTCGAAGAGAGGACAAGGCTGCTTAAGGAGGACAGGGAGACCTTCAGGGGAATGGTCGACAGGACCTTGAGGAAGCACTTCGAGCTGATAAGGACACTCTCTTCAAGGGGTACGTATTTCTTTGACTACGGGAACTCCTTCATGAAGGCTGTGTATGATGCAGGTGTCACTGAAATATCAAGGAACGGGCATGACGAGAAGGATGGGTTCATATTCCCTTCCTATGTGGAGGACATCATGGGTCCTGAGCTCTTTGACTACGGCTACGGCCCGTTCAGGTGGGTCTGCCTGTCAGGAAGGGATGAAGACCTTGAGAGGACCGACATGGCGGCAATGGACGCCATAGACCGCTTCAGGCGCCCCCAGGACATGGACAACTACATCTGGATACGGGATGCAAAGGAAAACAACATGGTTGTGGGCACCAAGGCCAGGATCCTTTACCAGGACGGAGAAGGAAGGCTTAAAATCGCCCTCAGGTTCAATGAGATGGTAAGGAACGGTGAGATCGGTCCCGTGATGCTTGGCCGTGACCATCACGATGTTTCGGGCACAGACTCGCCTTTCAGGGAGACCTCGAACATAAAGGACGGTTCCAACATAATGGCTGACATGGCTGTGCAGTGCTTTGCGGGAAATGCCGCAAGGGGGATGACCATGGTCGCACTCCACAATGGCGGAGGAGTAGGAATCGGGAAGGCGATTAACGGCGGATTCGGAATGGTGCTAGATGGCAGTGAAAGGGTGGACTCCATCCTGAAGGTCGCCATGCCCTGGGACGTATACGGAGGAGTTGCAAGAAGGTCATGGGCAAGGAACGAGAATGCAATTGCGACGAGCATAGGCTACAACCTTAAGGGCAAGGGTCATGTGACTGTGCCAAGGCTTGCCGATGATGAGCTGCTTGACAGGATACTGGGGGTAAGAGATGGACAGGATAGTTGAATGCGTACCGAACTACAGCACAGGCCGGGACCCTGAGCTCCTTGAGAGCATAGCCGGCTGCTTCAGGGGCAAGGAAGGAGTAAAGCTCCTTGACTACACAAGCGATGTCGACCACAACAGGTCGGTGGTGACCGTTGTAGGGGAGCCTGAAAAGATCAAAGGGGCGGTCATAGAATCAGTCAGGGTCGCACTCCTATCCATTGACATGAGGCAGCATACGGGCGCACACCCCAGGATGGGTGCGGTGGATGTCATCCCCTTCATCCCTATAAAGGGAGTAACAGTTGAAGAGGCTGTGGCACTGTCAAGGGAAGTGGGGCAGGCAGTTGGAGAAATGGGAATACCTGTGTACCTGTACGAGAAGAGTGCGACAAGTCCCGACAGGGAGAACCTGGCCAACATAAGGAAGGGACAGTTCGAGGGACTTAAGGAGAAGATGGCAAAAGAAGGCTGGGAGAGCGATTTCGGGCCGCAAAGCCCCCACGAGACCTTCGGTGCCGTTGTGATAGGTGCAAGGATGCCTCTTGTGGCATTCAATGTCAACCTGGGGACTGATGACCTGAAGGTCGCTGATGCCATTGCCAGGAAGGTAAGGCATATCGGCGGAGGACTGAGGTTCGTCAAAGCAATGGGTGTCAGCCTCAGTGAAAGGAAGCAGGTACAGGTCAGCATGAACCTCACTGATTTTTCGAGGACCTCGATATACAGCGCGCTGGAGAACGTGAGGTTCGAGGCAAGGAGATACGGGGTAAGCGTGGTAGGGACTGAGATTGTGGGCCTGGTGCCGCTGAAGGCTCTGTCTGACTCACTTGAATACTACATGGGACTTGAAAACTTCTCTACTGACCAGATCCTTGAAATGAGGCTGATGGAGTCAACTAACCCTCGACTGAAGTCGAAGGCATGAGGAGCAATCCATTGTGCCTGGTTGATTAGCCTGAGTGCTTCGGGCACTACGTTGTTTTTGTCATAACACCCACTGACGTCCATCCTAATCCGTGGCTCTGTTGCCTGTGATTAAAAGTTCTCCTGGGTTAACGGGAACGTAGTTTGCAGGCGTAAAAAGCAATTACAACATTGGCGAAGGATGCCAACCGGCTATTTGCTGGAATTATGTACTTAACTACATCAAGAAAGGGGTGCCGGTTTGGTCTACATTTTAAGTAAAAATGGAAATCCGCTTATGCCTACCAATCGGCATGGAAAAGTGAAGCATCTGTTGAAGGATGGCAAGGCAAAAGTGGTAAGAAGGACACCATTCACAATACAGCTGCTGTATGATTCGCCTGAGTATACTCAGCCAATCACTCTGGGAGTAGATGCAGGAAGCAAGGTAGTAGGCCTTAGTGCAACTACTGAGAAGAAAGAGCTTTTTGTCTCAGAGGCAACACTCCGGGATGACATCACTGAACTGCTATCAACACGAAGGCAGAACCGAAGAACAAGGAGAAACCACCTTCGCTACAGAATGGCAAGGTTTCTTAACCGCACCGCATCGAAAAAGGAAGGGTGGCTTGCTCCCTCAGTCAAGCATAAGGTAGACAGCCACTTGAAGGTAATCGGGAATGTACACAGGATTCTTCCCATATCAAGGATAGTGATCGAAACAGCAAGTTTAGATATACAGAAGATCAGGAATCCTGAGATCAGCGGGAGAGAATACCAGCAGGGGGAACAGCTGGGTTTTTGGAATACCAGGGAATATGTTCTCTGGCGGGATAACCACGAATGTCAGCACTGCCATGGCAAGTCAAAGGACAGAATACTGAATGTTCACCATAAGGAAAGCCGAAAGACCGGAGGAGACTCACCCGGCAACCTGGTCACCTTATGCGAGACATGCCATAAGAGCCATCATGCTGGCAGGATAAAGCTTAAGCTTACTCCAAACAAGTCATACCGAGATGCAAGCTTCATGGGCATCATGAGATGGTATGTGTTCAACAGTCTTAATGAATTGTATCCAGAGGTTTCCATTACCTATGGATACATCACAAAGAACAACCGTATAAGGAATAACATTGAAAAGACCCATAGCGCTGACGCCTACTGCATAAGCGGCAACCTGAATGCCATGAGAATCGATGAAATCTACTATCAGGTGTTCAAGAGGAAGCACAACCGCCAGATACACAAGGCGAACTTTCTAAAGGGCGGAAAGAAAGAGCTGGATCAGTCCGCTTACGAAGTCAAGGGATTCCGCCTGTTTGACCATGTGAGGTACAGGGACGAGGACTGCTTCATTTTCGGAAGAAGGATATCTGGTTATTTTGATTTACGAAAGCTGGATGGCTCGGTTGTCCACAGGAGTGCAAGCTTCAAGGAACTAACATTATTGAAAAGACAGAATACCATATTAATCGAACGAAAGGAGTGTAAAGGAGTTCTCCTCTCATGACTGAAGTCACGAGTCTCCGAACTCCAATGCTTATGAACGGTAAGGCTACCCTGATAATAGGACTTGCAAGCCTTGCGACACCACTCGGAAATGTACCAAGAGGTGGAAAGGAGCAGGGGCAGATAACTGAGATGATAAGGCCTGCAGTAATCCTCAGTGAAGGAAAGATATCAAGGGTCCTGGATGAGGATGAAGCAAAAGCACTCGACACCGGAGACTATGAGATAATAGATGGAACCGGCATGACACTTCTTCCGGGGTTCGTGGACCCGCACACCCACCTTGTCTTCGGAGGCACCAGGGAGGATGAGTTCTCCATGAGGCTGAGAGGCGAGAGCTACATGGAGATCATGAGGAAGGGCGGAGGGATCGCATCAAGTGTGGCAAGGACAAGGGAGGCAACCTTTGGCGAGCTCCTTGAAGCAACAAGGAAAAGGATTACGGGAATGGCTTCGCATGGGATCACCACGGTTGAGGCAAAGAGCGGCTATGGTCTGGACAAGGAGACCGAACTCAAGCAGCTGAGGGTTGCAAAAAGGCTGAATGAAGAAGGAACCATTGAGATAGTGTCAACATTCATGGGGGCGCACTCGGTACCTCAGGAGTACAAGGGCAGGGAATCACAATTCCTCGATATGCTCAAAAATGACGTTCTTCCTGCTGTAAGGCATGAAGGTCTTGCCGAATTCTGCGATATCTTCTGCGAGAAGGGGGTATTCTCGGTTGAGGAATCAAGGGAATACCTCAAGGCCTGCAGGGAAATGGGCTTCAGGCTGAAGATACATGCTGACGAGATGAGCGACCTTGGCGGAGCGGCACTTGCGGCAGAAATCGGCGCGATAAGCGCTGACCATCTGCTTAAGGCCTCTATGGAAGGGCTCAGGCAGATGAAGGAAGCAGGGGTGATACCTGTGCTTCTCCCGCTGACAGCATTTTCCCTTAAGGAAGAGTATGCGAACGGGCGGAGGATCATCGACATGGGACTTCCGGTAGCGTTAGGCACCGACTTCAATCCGGGAAGCTCATATTCTTATTCAGTGCCGCTAATGGCAGCTCTTGCATGCCTGCAGATGGGCCTCACTCCAGAAGAGATGCTCACTGCCCTTACACTGAACAGCGCATGCGCAATCGGAAGAGGAGATAAGAAGGGTACCATAGAGGTTGGCAAGGATGCAGACCTTGTGCTGATAGACGCGCCATCCTACAGGTTCCTGCCATACCATTTCGGCGTGAACCTGGTTGCGATGACGATCAAGGCAGGGTCTGTAATATACACAAGGAGCGACGACAGATGGAAACATATGATGTAGCGGTTATCGGAGGCGGAGCGGCAGGAATGTCGGCCGCTGTGGCAGCCAGGGAAAAGGGAGCCTCAAGGGTCCTCATACTGGAGAGGGATGATGTCCTCGGTGGAGTGCTTAACGAGCTTATAGAGCCGCTTACAGGCTGGGACGGGGGACTTACCGGAGTAGAGCTTGCAGACAGCATGGCCGGAAGGACCGTAGTAAGGAAAGTTATCGTGAAGACGGGAACCCTTGTGCTTTCGGTGACAAAGGACAGGATAATAAAGTACGTCAACGGAGTCGAGGGTGTCAAGGAAGTGGAAGCGAAAGCAATCGTATTCGCTACTGGTGCAAGGGAGCGCCCGAGAGGGATACTCAACATCAGCTCAAAGCGTTCTGCAGGGATAATGAGTGTAGGCTCGGCGAGGAAGCTGATAGTGAACGACGGGTTCCTCCCTGGCAAGAATGTAGTGATATACGGCGGAGACAGGAACGGCATCTACCTTGCAAGGATGCTTGTGGTCGAGGGAGCACGCAGGGTGACCCTGGTTGAGCCTGGGAAAGCCTTCAAGAACTGGGATGAAAGCATGGACCGGCTAATAAGGTATCCAGGTGTCGATGTCAAGCTCGGTGCGAGGATACTTGAGATATCCGAAAACGGAAGGATCACCGCAGTAAAGATAAGGACAAGCACTCCGGAAGAAATGACCGAGGTCATAGAATGCGATGCACTTCTGCTTTCCGTAGGTCTTGACCCTTCAAGAAGGCTCTTCAAGAGGTTCAGGAGAAGCCTGGACGAGATGGGTATGTATACGGCAGGAAATGCGGAAGAGGTTTCCTACGACTGCAGGATGGCCATGGAAAGCGGGGCGGAAGCAGGAACCGAAGCCGCAGCATTTGCAACGGGCACCAAACAGACAGAATAAGACTTAAGCCACTTTTTCCAATATAAGCTCCGGAATGGAGCAGCCTTACTTGAAGAAAGTCACAGATATGAGTTCACTTCGCTTTAAGGGATTTGTTGATTCCACTAAGCAAGGCCTGAGCCCGAAAGGGTTTCAGGCCTTTAAAATTGAGGATAAAGGCAATTGTAAATGAAATCGCCGGAAACTGAACAAATGATGAAATTAGTTGCTGCACTGCCGGATTGGTTGAATCTTGGACACGCAGTGCTATAATTTAGGTGGGATATGGTGATATACTTTGATAATCAAAGTGAATTTGTTGCGATCGGATTTAAGTTGTGTATCTTCTGGCAATGAGTATTGTGTCTGATAACCTAGGGAAGATGGGTAATGGAGCTGTCAGCATGGAGTGCGGACGGTAATGGATTCACGATTATGCGGGGACTTCAGTGGAGCAAGCCTTGAATTATGATTGGAACGAATACCTTAAAGAGTGGATGGACAATAAATGGGAGAAATTGCTTCCATAGACCTGATCCGTGCTGCAGTCGATGCTTATAACTCAAATGACGTTTATAAAATACTTGCGATGACTGCTGATGATTCTGTATGGACAACTTCGAGTTGGACCTTCAGAGGTAAGGAAGTATCTTATCTGGACATCTGAAGGCATAAAGGGTTTTAGGATCACCTATAAAGGAATTGGCATGGAGTCCAAAGGCAGGTTGGTTGCCGCAGATTATACGGTATCGGGGTGCCGGATAGAAAGTATGTTGAATTCGCAGGATACTCAACATACGAATTCTATGAAAGCAATAAGATAAATCCCTGTACATTGTCTTTGACAGACTTGGGTTGGAGAGAAGGCTGTGGATCATATGGTATCAAAGAAGATTGTGCATTCTGTTGTCAAGAAATTACAGGAAGGACTGGACCGGCAATATTTTGAGTTCCAGGTGATAACCAAAGGGAGGGAACCATTTTGGAGGAAGGTTTCATAAGTATAAGGGGAAAGAACATATGGTACGGCGTATTCGGAAAGGAAAAGGAAGGGACACCAATGCTTGTCGTTCATGGCGGCCCCGGTTTCTGCTCAGTTGTTGAGTCCGGTGATGACCTGTCTGAGGACCGCCCTGTCTATATGTATGACCAGCTTGGCAGTCTCAGGTCAGACAAGGCTGACAGCATAGAGGCTTACACTACGGAATACTTTGTAGAGGAACTGGATGATGTGAGGAAAGCACTTGGCCTCGACAAGGTTATCCTTATGGGGCATTCATGGGGCGGGGGACTTGTTTCAAAGTATATGCTGGACAGAGATCCGGACGGGGTAAGGGCACTTGTCCTTAACTCACCTTTTTTGAGCGCCAGGTTTTTCAATGAGGATGTGGAGAGAAACCTTGCAAGGCTTCCGGAAAAGGTGAGAGAAACCATAGAAAGGCTTGAGAAGGATGGCAATTACGGAGATGAGTACCAGGGAGCCATAATGGAGTACTACAAGGTGTACGGCTGCAGGAAGCGACCCGTACCTGAAATGGTAATGAAGATGATGATGACTGCAAACTATGAGGTTTATGGCAAGCTGCAGGGTCCGAGCGAGGTGAAGCTTTCAGGAGACCTGAGGGACTTCGACCTTATGCCTCAGCTTGGAAAACTCAAGGTGCCTGTACTTCTCGTTTCTGGAGACAACGATGAGATATCGGTTGATTCCATGAGGGCATACCAGCTGGCGATTCCAGATTCAAGGCTTGCCATCATCCCTGATGCCGGACATCTTAATGCCATTGAACAGCCTGAATATTTCAAGGCGGTGGTCAACCGGTTCGCAAGACGGTTCTGACATACGAACTAAACAACAATTATGACATTTAATGACAAGGGGAGCCGGTGAGGCTCCCCTTGAAACATGTTAAGGACCGATTCCAAATTTGTTTTAGGTATCATTTACAGCAGCTTGGTAAAGCAGCCCCTGCAGATTATAGTCTTCCCTGAGTCGGCGCTTATGAAGTCGGAGCCAGGGATGGGCTCCTTGCAGACGGAGCAGCTGTTCGATCCGGTTACTGCATCAGGTTTCTTCACTGGTTTCGGCCTGGTCCTCATTTCACCCTTCTTGTTCGATGCAAGCTCATAGGATTTTTTAGGAAGCGGAGTCTCCCTCTTGAGGACCTGGTAGGTAAGGTTGAACTCGCTGTCCCCGAAGAGCTCGAGCTCGAACCTGGGATTCTCCTTGTCATAGTATTCCTCGATTACAAGCCTTGTTATCTGGGCATCGTTTATAATGAGTCCGGACTTTTCAATCCCGTCGAATATGCTTTTTGTAATGTTGTTGGTGTCAGGATGCCTCTTCTCGCTCTTGTAGAACACCTTGAGGATGGCGATAAGGGCTTCATCAAGGACAAGGCCCGGATTCTGAGCCATCGCGGTGAAGGCTATCTCCTGCTCGTAGTTGGCGTACCTGTCGTGGTATTTGCCGGAATTCATGGGCAGGAAGGAGCGTCCTTCCTTGTTTATGAGCTTGAAGTTTGATTTGGTTATTGGTGTTCCCTTAACCACTACCTTGGCATAGCTTGTCATGGCATCTCCCCGGATTGTGCATCCTGTGCGTCTTGAAAAAATTAATTTTAGTAAAATTTTAAAGCCTTGTTAAGCTTGATTGTTTAAAATATTAGTTCAGGCTATAATATTATAGGCCAATGAAAAAAATAATTCAACCGATGAGGTTAACATATATGAAAGATATATTAATACTTGCTATAGAGTCGAGCTGCGACGAGACTGCTGCCAGCGTAGTGCGCAACGGCAGGGACGTGCTCTCGAACATAATATCGTCACAGATCATGGAGCACAGGAAGTTTGGCGGAGTAGTACCTGAGGTGGCTTCAAGGAAGCATGTGGAGAATGTCTCCTGGGTTGTGGATGAGGCATTGAAGGAAGCGGGAGTCAAGGCCTCTGACCTTGATGCTGTTGCTGTTACCTACGGTCCGGGACTGGTTGGAGCGCTACTTGTGGGTCTCCAGTTCGCAAAAGGATTCGCCTTCTCCCTTGGAAAGCCACTCATAGGCGTAAACCATATAGAGGGGCATATTGCCGCAAACTACATCGAACACAAGGACCTGGTTCCCCCATTCGTATCCCTTGTAGTTTCAGGGGGACATACCTTCATAGTCCATGTCAGGGACTACGGGGATTTCGAGGTGCTGGGAGAGACAAGGGATGATGCTGCAGGGGAGGCCTTTGACAAGGTCGCAAGGGCGCTGTCCCTTAATTATCCCGGCGGCCCGGAAATTGACAGGGTGGCAAAGCTTGGGAACCCTGATGCGATAAGGTTCCCGAAGGCAAACTTCCATGAGGATACCTTAGACTTTTCATTCAGCGGACTCAAGAGCGCTGTACTCAATTACCTTAATTCAGCAAAGCAGAAGGGCATTGAAATAAGCGTGCCTGATGTTGCGGCATCGTTCCAGAAGGCAGTTGTTTCAGTACTGACTGAAAATGTGATTGCGACAATAAGAGACAGGAAGCTTGACAAGATAGCGATAGCAGGAGGAGTGGCATCCAACTCGTCACTTCGCGCAAGCCTTACCGAAGCTGCAGAGAAGCTGGGAGTGAAGGTCCTCTTTCCATCTGCTATCCTATGCACAGATAACGCCGCCATGATAGCAAGCGCTGCGTATTTCGAGCACATAAGCGGAAAAGAATCCCGCATGTCACTTAACGCCAAGCCAGGGCTTACCCTGGGAGCGAGGTAGAGTGATGAAACATATAGAGAATTCAAACAGCTTCCACAGGTTCAAGAAGACGAGGATCATAAATAAGGCTAATATGATCAGGGTCACTGCTCTTTTCATAGCTGCCCTGTTCATATTCGGATATATGTATGAAAACGGCGAAGCAAGGAAATATGTTGGCGCTGCGCCTGGAAAGAGCATAACAGTAAACGGCATAAGCTATAATTACGAAGCTACGGCTGGCAAGGGCTACAAGATAATTGTAGCGGGAGCCGCAGGCGAGTCCATGCTGAGCAGGAAGGCCCTTAACGAGGCATTCGGGGAAGACCATAAGCTGTTCTTCTTCGATAGGCCGGGATACGGTTCTACGGTCGGAGACGCCAAGTCACCCAGGGAGCTTGCAGAAGACCTTCATTTCATGTTCAGGAAGTTCGGGTGGTCAACAGGCTACATACTCGTAGGAGAAGAATTCGGAAGCCTTGTAATGCAGGAGTTCATGAACATGTATCCTGACGAGGTCCTTGGAGCCGTAATGATCAATCCTATGGGTCCGGCACTTGGCTCGGAGACCATGGATACCTACATTGAGGATTCAAGGGAAGGAATGGAGGAGATCAGGACACTCGGCACCTTTGGAATCCCCAGGATCCTAAGCAATGCAGGGATTGCCAGGTTCAACAGGGAGGTAGACATCGACTCTGATGCGGACCTGGATTTCTACTCGAACCTGTGGCTTACTAATGCACACCTCAAGGCTTTTGAGGCGGAGCTTGACGAGATGGCTGCACTTGAAGCCATTGGTACAGCCGATGGTGCACTTGGAGCGAGACCGGTCTACCTCATGACAACGAACAGGCATCTCCAGGATATGAGGCAGTCGGAGGTCCTTTCATATTCATCAGACCAGGAGACCGTTATAGTCAGCGACAGCGTGAAGGAGATACTCCTGGAAAGGTCCGAAGACGTGATCTCAACGCTCAACGGCCTTATGAAGAAGCTGAAGAGGCTTGACCTGTAGGTCGAAAATATAATCTTATAACATTTACGGCCTGTCCCGGCATTCTCAGCCAGGACAGGCCGTTGTTCTTATCACATCATGCTGCAAGTAAGAGGGAAGAGAATAATTGGCGCTTAGACAATATTATTGGGAGACTTATATGCTGCAATAAAGGATCTTCATTGCCTCCAGTTATTTCAGCAATCTGATAAGCAAGAATTTCCTGACGTCACGAAATTGTAACATTGATGCCTTATCATAAGAGTATGAAAAATCATACAGGAGGTTTCAAAAGATGGATGAAGAGAAAGACAGGATAACAGGGAATGAAATCCCGGAAGATATAGAAGACACAGCGGAATTTGAAAAGATGGACTTTGAGGGGGAGTCAGAACCTGAGGTTGCAGATGAATCTGCTTCAGAAGCTCCGGAAGAACCCTGGGCAAGAAGGAAGTATGTGCCGCCTGCACAGGACGAGAGGCCATTAAGGGAGCCTGAGTTCCGCGTCAGGGGAGGAAGCTATCCTCCGGAGCCGCAAAGAAGAGGAATTGGGGCCATGACGGCAATTGCCATTGCCCTTGTGTTTACACTGCTGGGTACCGCTCTTGGCATCCACAGTGCCTACAACATACTGCCGGGAACAGCGCTGTTTGAGAACAGCAAGCTTGGAAAGCTAATTGCTGAGTCTCAGACAAAGACTGAATACATAACAACCCCGGTGGTTGCAACAGAAGGACTTACGATACCTGAAATTGTCGACATGGTAAAGCCTGCTGTTGTAACAGTCACCTCGCAGGTTCCCGTAGGGGCAAGCTTCTTCAATCCTCAGGGCGGAACGGAGGAAGTCATCGGAACAGGATTCATCCTGAATGAAGAAGGCTACATAGCCACGAACTATCATGTGGTTGAGGGATCTGTAGAACTGAAGGTAATACTTTATACAGGAGAAGTGATTGATGCTTCGGTGGTCAACTATGATGCGCTTGCAGACCTTGCTGTCATCAGGATAACAGGCGACATTGAGGTTCCTGGCGTGGTGAAGCTTGGAAACTCAGATGCCATGAGGGTTGGCGAAACTGTAGTAACAATTGGAAACCCCCTTGGAAAGGAGTTCGCAGGAACTGTAACTGCAGGAGTGGTTTCAGCGCTCGACAGGACGATAAGCATAGGAAACTCATCCTACCAGTACATACAGATAGATGCTGCCATAAACGGAGGTAACTCAGGCGGACCGCTCATCAACGGTAACGGAGAGGTAGTAGGCATCAACTCAGCGAAGATCTCTGACTCTACAGTTGAGGGGATAGGCTTCGCGATACCGATAAATGACCTGAAGTCGAAGCTTGATGTCCTGTCACAGAAGGCACTTTATGTAGGGATAGCAGGCAGGGAGATCAATGCGGCTACTGCACGGCAGAGGAACATGCCTGAAGGCATCCTGATACTTGAGATACAGGAGGGAAGCCCGGCAGAGGAAAGCGACCTTGAGATCAACGACGTGATCACTGAGTTTGAAGGCAAGGAAGTTAAGACAGTGTCAGAGCTTAATACCCTCAGGGATACTAAGAAGGCCGGAGATACCATAACACTGAAGGTGTACAGGAACGGGGAATACGTCCAGATCCAGGTTACATTAAGGGAAAGACCATAGCATATGGGTTACAAGACGCCGCACCGTAAGGAAGCGGCGTCTTCTTGTTATTTCAGGATAATAAATAGTATAATCAGGCTAAAAGGATATGGAGTTGAAGCTTATGGAGAAGGATCCGATGATAATATTTTCGAGGAACACACCCTACATGGCTGTAAACATAAGGAAGATAACTAAGGACGGGGAAGGGGACATTCCCTTGAAAGAAGTGGCATCCCTATGCAGATGCGGAAAGTCCAATAGGAAGCCCTTCTGTGACGGGTCCCACAACAAGGAGGGACTCGACGAGGAGAGGAGCGAGGACTGTCCGACTTCAAGGATAAGAAGATACCAGGGAGACGGGATAACCATAATATTCAATTCTGTCCTCTGCTACCACAGCGGAAGATGCCTAAAGGGTCTGCCTGAGGTATTCGACAGGGAAAGAAGGCCATGGATCAAGGCTGATGCGGCAGACTGGAAACGAATCGCCGAGGTCATCGAGACCTGTCCTTCGGGAGCCCTTGATTACGAGCTGAAGGATGGAAACACCTTCGAGGTTACGAGAGAGGATGGGATATCCTATAGGAAGAACGGTCCATTCAAGGTAACCGGGAACATCGAGCTTCGGAACGAAGAGGGTATAGAGCCCTTCGTCAAGGAGAGATATGCACTCTGCAGGTGCGGAAAGTCAAGGAACAAGCCTTTCTGTGACGGCACCCATATGGAAAATCCTTTTGAGGATTGAATGAAAAATTCCTCTTGACAGGGACGGAACTTTCATATATTCTAATATTGCAATATATGAATATTAAAAATGGAGTTGAAGAATAAGATGTTTGGATTATTTGGTGGCGGAAACAAGGTAGAGCCGGAAGTGCTCAAGGAAAACATAGGAAACAAGGAAGTTCTCATACTGGACGTAAGGACCAAGGATGAGTTCAAGGGCGGACACATCAAGGGCGCGAAGAATGTTCCTGTAGAGGTAATTGACACAAGGCTCAAGGAGATAGAAAGCTACAAGGACAAGCAGGTCCTCGTATACTGCCACAGCGGCGCAAGAAGCGCAAGGGCTGCAAGTTTCCTGAGGAGTGCTGGCTTTTCAGATGTCAAGGACATGAAGGGCGGCATAATGAACTGGAGATATGAGACTGTAAGGTAAAAGCATAAGCTGTTCCACACCTGAAAAGGTAGGGAACAGCTTTTTTTATTTGCAGAGGTCCATGAATGCCTGCATTCCGGGAGTTATGAACTTGTTCTTATGATGGATTATGCTGAAGTGCCTTTCAAATGACGCACCCTCAAGTTTCAGCATCCTGACCATGCCCTTTTCGATATCCTCCTTCACCAGCAGGTAAGGCAGGAACGACACACCAAGACCTGCCTCGATAGCACGGACTATTGCCTGTGTGCTGATGCTTTCAAAGGTTGGCCTTACTTCAAACCCGAAGGCGGAGAATATGCCCTCGAGAGTCTCCCTGCCTGCGCTTCCCCTCTCCCTTAGAAGCAGGTCCATTGATGATAGCTCCCTGGGGCTAACGGAGTCCCTGCCAGCCAGGATATGGTCCTTGCTGCAGATTACTACAAGGTCATCGTCCATGAATCTTTTCCCTGTGATGTATTCGCTGTGCACCGAACCCTCAACGAGGGCGAAATCAAGCCTGTTCTTCAGGACGTGCTCCTCTATCCTGTCCGAGTTGTCGACTACAGCCTCGATCCTTATTTCAGGGTATATCTCCCTGAACGCCTTGATATACCCTGGAAGCAGATGGTTGCCTATTGTGACGCTCGAACCTATCCTGATGGTTCCAGTCGCATCTATGTTCTTCAGACCCTTCTCCATTTCATCGAAGAGTCCGGTTATGTGGGTCGCATACTGAAGGAAGAACTTTCCAGACTCTGTGATCTGGAGCCTCCTCGATATCCTGTCGAATAATTTTATCCCGTAGTATGACTCAAGCTCAGATATGGCAAGGCTTACACTGGGCTGGGCGATGAAGAGCTCCTCCCCGGCAAGTGTAACGCTTCCTGTTTCGCATACCTTCACGAATATCCTCAAATGCCTCAGGGTCATGATTGCCTCCTATACATAACTAAATTATTATGTTATTCATAAAATTATACTATTTTACTTAACTAAAATAAACAGCTATATTTGTTCAGTAAGGTATCTGAAGTACGAACTACAGAATAATATCGGCTGTTTTGGCCCGGGAGGTAAATATATGAGGCTGCTATCTGACATGTTCATGACCTTTTTCAAGATTGGCGCTTTCACCATAGGAGGTGGATATGCAATGCTTCCACTCATCCAGAGGGAGGTTGTCCATATCCGGAAATGGATAAGCGAGGAGGAGTTCCTTGACATGGTTGCGATTGCCCAATCGGCACCGGGACCCCTGGCTGTCAATATCAGCGTCTTTGTCGGCTACAAGGTGAAGGGTGCGTTGGGGATCATTGCTTCAGTTCTGGGGTCGACGCTTCCTTCGTTCGGAATAATAATACTGGTCGCGTCAGTGTTCCTTGGGATTGAGAAGCATCCCGCAGTCGAGCAGGTATTCAGTGGAATAAGGCCTGCAGTCGTAGCCCTTATTGCAGCACCTGTAATCACCATGGCAAGGACAGCGAAGATGAACAGGACCAATTTCTACATACCGCTGTCTGCGGTGATCCTTGTGGGATTCCTTGGTGTGACGCCGATTTACCTTATAATCGGGTTCATACTTCTCGGTATCGTGAAGACAAGGCTTGAAGGGAGGAAGGGATAATGGCTATTTTGATTGAACTTTTCATAACCTTCTTCAAGATCGGACTCTTCAGCTTCGGCGGCGGATATGCAATGCTTCCCCTCATCCAGAGGGAGGTGGTCGCAGTACATGGCTGGCTTACTGCAGAATCATTCATAAACATAGTAGGGATAAGCCAGGCGACTCCGGGACCGATAGCAATAAACTCAGCCACATACGTGGGTTACAAGACTGCTGGTATTTTGGGTTCGACCTTCGCGACTGTTGGAGTTGTTTTACCTTCAGTAATAATAATATATGTGGTTTCAAGGCTGTTCATGAAGTACAAGGACGGAATATACATCCAGGGTACGCTTAAGGTAATAAGGCTCGGTGCGGTAGGGCTTATAGCTGCAGCGGCAGTGCTGCTCATGGGTGACGTATTCACAGGAACCTGGAGCATAGTGATTTTCCTTGCCGCATTCATCGCAAGCTTCAGGTTTAACGCTGACCCTATCCTCATTGTGGTGATTTCAGGAATCGCAGGGTTTATCATATTCTAGAGCTTGTAATCCATGTAGGCATACATAAATGCTGAAACCTCGCCTTGTGCGCAATCTGCGTACCAGGCGAGGTTTCAATTATCCATTTAAACTGAGGCAGCTGGTCAATTCTTCCTGCTACTGGCTGAACCTTGGGAATAGGACCGAGTTCTCAAGGAATATGTGCCTGAAGAGATCCTGCTCCAGCGCCTCAAGATGGTGGTATGCTGCCGCGAACGTGTTGCAGGACCATGAAGGGATAAGGAAATCCCTGGTTGTGCTTCTCAGCTCCTTCAGTATGTCACCTGCAGCGTCATGCTCATCCTCTGTGGAGGCTATTGTATTCTTCGCTTCTTCAGCATCACCAGACTTCATTGCAGGGAAGAGGATCCTTTCCTCCTTGATAAGATGCTCGAGGAGCTCAGTCCTCAGGTTTCCATATAGCCTGTTTATCATGAGCAGAAGCTCCGGATCCTCGTCAAAGTGTGCTCTCAGTATCATCGGAACATAGGTGTCAAGCTCCTCCAGCACGTCCCTTGTGAACTTGTGGTGCTGGTTAACGATGAGGTTTATTAGCTCCACATTGTCCATGTCCTCGAAGTAGGTCTCCCTGTCTCCCTTCTTGTCAAGGTCAGCCATGAACAGGCTGAGCCTTCTCGAAAATTGCTCCTTGTCTTCGCCCTTCTCTTCAAGCACCTCATCTAGCTGCCTGAATCCGTTGCAGCAGAAGTCTATCCTCTCTCCGCTGAAGAAGAGAGAAAGCCTCATGTCTTCCTTCACTATGTCGCTTATCTTTCTGCTTAGCATTTCCATTTTCATTTCCTCCTGAATATTTATAGATGGCATCCTAGTATCTTACCTTGTCCGCGAAATATGCTGCAGCAGCCTTCACCTTAAAAATGCTGTCCTCTGGCTTGAACCTAACCCTCAGCGGGAACGAGACGTCATCCATTCCTGTAGTCCTTACAGCCTCCTCGGTTGTCAGGACCTTCATTCCAGCTTCCTTAAGGTAATCCTGGACAACATGAGCTGCTTCTCCTGACCATCCGTATGACCCGAAGGCTCCTGCAACCTTGCCCTGGAGATCCATTTCCTTGAACTCTGCGAGAATCCCCTCAAGGTTTCCTGATATGTCGGCATACTTTGTGGAGGCTCCGACAAGTATCCCATCGGCATCAGCAACCTTGGCCAGGATCTCCTCCTTCGGTCTTACATTCGCATCTATGACCTCTGCTCTTATACCTGTCTTCTCAAGCTCTTCACCAAGGAGCCTTGCGAGCCTTTTCGTGTTTCCACCCATTGAGTTGAAGAGTATGACTGTCCTTACATCCTTCACCTTCTCTGCGCTTTCCCTGTAGAGACCGATGTACCTGTCAGTATCCTTGTCCAGGACATAGCCGTGTGAGGTAGCTATCATTGATACCCCAAGTCCTTCGATCTTGTCCAGCATTGGATTAACGTATCTCCTGTGGGGGTCCATTATCAGCGAATAGTAGCCAATGAAGTCAGCATCAATGCTTTCATCGTCTGAGAGCTCGCTTGCAAGAAGCCTTGTGTCTGCCACATGCGTGGAGAATATGTCGCAGGTGAAGAGTATCCCTTCCTCCTCAAGGTAGGTGACCATTGTCTCCTCCGTGTGGAGATAAGGTGTGTGGAGGAACCTTAGTGTCCTCTTACCGAGCGACAGCGTCTCGTTGTCATCTACGGCCCTGAACCTCTCGATGCCGAGCTTGTACATCTCCATGAGCTCAGGTATCGCGATCTCGGTGCAGAGTATAGTGGCATTCTTTGCCTTCCTTGCAACCGAACCCAGAGCTCCTGAGTGGTCAGGCTCTGTGTGGTTGATCACGATGTAGTCAAGCTTAAGAAGGTCGAATTCGCTTCCGAGCCTGTCAGTGAATTCCTTCCCGAACATGAAGTCCACAGTGTCAATAAGAACATTCTTCTCATCCATTATGAGGTAGCTGTTGTAGCTTGTCCCTTTTTCAAGTATCAGCCTGTGGAAGGGAACCCTCCTGTCATCAACCTTGCCTGTCCAGTATATTCCGTCCCTTATCTCTCTCATTTCCATCATCCTTTCATTTTGTTTCCATGGCTAAAGTCTATACCTGATTGGAAATGAGTTTTATGACGTACGTCAAATTTTGAAAATAAATGAAAATAATTCTCAAGTTGAAAATTATAAAAAACCGGAGCCTTTCAAGGATATGCTGGAGACTACGGGCAGAAATCAATTAAGGACAAGGTGGCGTATACAAAAAAGCCATCGGCATAAAACCGATGGCTCCTAAATCCTAATATCTTCAGTTTTCTTCCAGGGACTCCTCCCATTCTTCGTAGAGTGACTGGAGGGTTATCTCCAAGTCCTTGAGCTCCTGGCTGATTGAGTGTGTCTTCATGGGGTCCGAGTAGACCTCTTCTTTGCAAAGGTCGTCAGCAAGTGCTGACTTCCTGTCCTCAAGTCTTTCTATCCTTGATTCCAGGTCCTTGATCCTAAGCTTCCTGTCCTTTTCTTCCTTTTCCTTCTCGCGCTTCCTCTTCTTTTCCTCAACTATCCTGGTCTTTGAAGGTCTTTCCTCGACGGGGATCCCGGCGAACCTTTCAGGGTTGTCCTTCTTCTCGACGTAGTAGGAGTAGTTCCCGAGATACTTCACTATCCCGCCTTCGGTAAGCTCGTATATCTGGTCTGCAACCTTGTTGAGGAAGTACCTGTCATGGCTTATGACGAACATGGTGCCGTCATAGTCAAGGAGTGAATCCTCCAGGGCTTCCCTTGAGGGGATGTCAAGATGGTTCGTGGGCTCGTCGAGCAGGAGGAAGTTGGACCTTCTGAGCATGAGCTTCAGGAGGTTGATCCTGCACTTTTCACCGCCTGACAGGTTCGATATGGTCTTGAAGACCTCGTCACCCCTGAAGAGGTATGAGCCAAGGTATGTCCTTGCTTCCCTTGTCGTGAGCTCCGGGAAATCGTCCCAGACCTCGTCCAGGGCAGTCTTTTCGTCGGAGAGGTCTGACTGCTCCTGGTCGTAGTAGCCTAATGTAACGTTCTTTCCAAGCACCAGGTAGCCTGTGTCAGGCTTCACCCTGTCAAGTATCATCCGGAACAGTGTGGTCTTGCCTCTGCCGTTTTCGCCGATCAGGGCTATGCGTTCACGTTTCCTTATGAACAGGTCGACGTCATGGAAAAGCACATGGTCGCCGTATGCCTTGGAAAGCTCCTTGGCGATAAGCACGTCATTTCCGCTCTCTATCTCTGCGGTCAGGGAGATCTTTGCTGACCTGTCCTCCGCGGGGGGCGCGTCTATCCTTTCAAGCTTGTCCAGCTGCTTCTGTCTGGATTCAGCTGCCTTTATGCTCTTTTCACGGTTGAAGGAGCGGTATCTCTCGATGATCTCCTCCTGCCTCCTGATCTCTTCCTGCTGCTGGTTGTAAGCCTTCATCTGGACTTCATAGTTCTTCTGCTTCAGCTCAAGATACCTTGTGTAGGGCGCATTGTACGTGTACACTTTCCCCCCGATCATATCGAACGTATGGGTGGTTATCTTGTCAAGGAAGAACCTGTCATGGGATATTATGAGTATCGTTCCCTTGTAGCTCGCAAGGTATTCCTCAAGCCATTCTATGGCCTGAAGGTCAAGATGGTTGGTAGGCTCGTCCAGGAGCAGTATGTCAGGTGAAGACAGCAGAAGCTTTCCAAGGGCTACCCTCGTCTTCTGGCCGCCTGACAGTATGGATATGTCCTTCGTGAAGTCCTCAGGGGAGAATCCGAGTCCTGTAAGTACCCTGTTGATCTCTCCCTTGTATGTATAGCCTCCGTGTATGTCGTACATCTCCTGGAGCCTTGTATAGTCGGTAATGACCTTTGCATGCCATTCCTCGTTGGATGCATCATAGGGCTTCGCCATCTCGGATTCGAGGAAAACCATCCTTTCCTCCATTGTTGTGAGCGATGAGAAGACCGAAAGCACTTCATCGTAGACATTGCTGTCAAGATTCAGGGAAAGGTCCTGTGACAGGTATCCGAGGGTCTTTGACTTGTCTATGAAGAAGTCTCCGGTGAATTCCTGGAGCTTGCCTGTAAGTATCCTGAACAGTGTAGTCTTGCCTGCGCCGTTAGCGCCTATCAGGGCAACCTTGTCACCCTCGTTTATGTTGAACGTCACTCCATCAAGTATGACGTCTATTCCGTAGCTGAGCCTTATGTCCTTGCATGACAGAGCAATCATTTCCAAACCTCCCCGGTTTCCACCAAAAACATTATACTAGAGAGTAAGGAAAGGGGCAAATATTTGGTGAAAGGAGGTAGGAACGATGGACAAGAGGACTGTTTTCCCGAAGGGGTTGGCGCAGCCTGCCCTGAGGGCATTGGAGGGGGCAGGCTTGAGGTCGCTTGAGGACCTTAAGGGGATTTCTGAAAAGGACCTGATGGCGCTTCACGGAATCGGAAAGCGTGCGATCGAAACCCTGAAGGCAGCGATGGAGGAGAAAGGATTGTCTTTCAAAGCCGATTCTTAAGCATTTTTTATATCTCCGGATGTATTATCTACAGTAAGATTGAAATTCATGAAGCCTACGAATTGGAGATGTAAAAATGAGAAAGAGAAGCATTGCTGTGCTCAGCATAATAGCCCTTGCGGTTACGGGGATAACAGGATATGCGGTTTACAATTCAAACAGGGTGGTGCCTGTGGATGTAAGGACCAGGGAGATAGGAAAGGGAGACATCACCTCGACGCTCCTGTCCTCAGGAAGGATAACCTCAGAAAACTCCAAGTCCTACTTCGGGTCGAACCTTCTTGTGAAGGAAGTGTATGTCAAGGTTGGGGACAGGGTCGAAGCGGGAACGCCGCTTGTTGAATTCGACACCACAGACCTTGAGACTGCAGTGAAGCAGGCTGAGATCCAGAAATCAAGCGCAGCACTGCAGAGGGCAAGCGCAGCCGATGCGACCGCTTCAGCGAAGAAGACCAAGAGTGCAATGGAGTCGCAGCTTTCTGCCGCAAGGGCGGCACTTGCCGCATCGGAGAAGGCTGTGGAGGAAGCCAGGAAGAACCTGGTAAACACCGAGCTCCTGGAAACAATAATCGCGGGTATAAGGAACGGGGCAGACCCTTCTGCAGCAGTGCCTGAAGTCACTGACCCCAAGCTCAGCGAAGAGGATGTGAAGCTGCTGAACAGTGAGAGTTTCAGGATAATCATCCAGGAGCTTATAAAGCAGAATGAGCTTAACACAGTAATAACAAGCCTGTCCCAGGCCCTTGCCCAGGTGCCTGCAGTCTCGGACTCGCAGGTAAAGCTTCTGGATAACTCAGTTAAGGCTGCGGACCTTGCGCTTACTACAGCCAGGAACAGGCTTGTCTCCGCAAAGGGAGTGCTTACAGCGGAGTTCCCAGGGATAGTGACCTACATAGGTGCCGTTGAGGGCAGCTATGCCACAGTCCAGACAGCAGCAGTAACGATCAAGGATGACAGGACAGTATATGTGGCAGTAGAGCTCGTGCAGAACGATGCGCTTAAGGTATCTCCAGGAATGCCTGCAAAGATAACATACGGCGGCAAGGAGTATAGAGGCTCACTTTCATACCTCAACCCTGCAGCAACCTCAGTACAGTCGCCGCTTACAGGAGTAAGCGTGACATCCGCCAGCGAGGCAACCTTAGGTGCAAAGGTGAAGGTTGATTCTCCGCAGGGGATGATAATCGACTTTACGGCTGACGTGGAGATAACCCTTGACGAGAGGAATGACGTGGTATCAGTCCCGGTGGAGGCGGTCATATTCAAGAAGGGCGGAATAACAACAGTATTCACCGTCGAGAACGGTATCGCAACCGAGAGGGAGTTTGAAGCAGGACTGTCCTCGGTATCATCAGTAGAGGTCGTATCAGGCCTTGAGGCAGGCGCAGTTGTTGTCCTTAATCCTCCCGAAGGGCTTGAAAGCGGAGAGGCGGTAAATGTAAAGTGATTGAGATCAGGGATGTGGTCAAGATATATGAGACCGGAGCCATAAGCTTCAAGGCACTTGACGGGGTCAACCTCGCCATAGGTGAAGGTGAATTCACAGGGATCCTCGGCCCTTCAGGCTCAGGAAAATCTACGATGATGAACATACTGGGATGCCTGGATACCATGACGTCGGGCTCCTACATCCTTGACGGCAAGGAGGTGGGCTCGCTGACCGACAACGAGAGGGCGGCTATAAGGAACAGGAAGATAGGCTTCGTGTTCCAGTCCTTCAATCTCCTGCCAAGGCTCACGGTGTATGAGAACGTTGAGCTTCCGATGATATATGCAGGCATGGGGCGGCATGAGAGGTCTGAAAGGACAAAGAAGGCCCTGTCAAAGGTAGGTCTCCTTGAATGGTCCATGCACAAGCCGAACGAGATTTCAGGCGGTCAGAAGCAGAGGGTCGCAATAGCAAGGGCTATAGCCATGGAGCCAGCGGTTATAATGGCGGATGAGCCTACGGGAAACCTCGATACCAAATCCTCACTTGATGTCCTGAGGATATTCCAGGACCTTAACGATGAGGGGGCGACCATAATAATGGTCACCCATGAGCCAGAGAACATCAAGTACCTGAAGAGGATAGTGAAGTTCAAGGACGGCAAGGTGGTTGAGGACACTGAGGTCTGCAACAGAAGGGTACTGAAGGACATTCCCCCAGAGGAATATCCTACGACGCCGTAAGGAGGACATATGAGACTGGGAGAAAGCTTCAAGATAGCAGTGTACAGCATAATCTCCAACAAGATGAGGTCTTTCCTTACCATGCTTGGGATAATCATAGGTATCGCTTCAGTGATCGCCATACTGTCGCTCGGTGAAGGCGGCAGGCAGTACATAATCAGCACGTTTGAGAGCATAGGGTCAACGACCATAGACGTAAGGGTATCCGGAGAGGACGTCACCTCATCTGACTACTTCACACTAGCTGACATAGAGTATGTCAAGGAGAGGGTGGAGAACATCAAGTATGCCACCCCCACCGAGCAGAGAAGGGGAAGCATAAGCTTCGGGACAAACAAAAAGACAACAGTCATTTCCGCAGGAAGCCAGGACCTCGGAAGGATCCAGGACCTGAAGTTCACTGAAGGCAGGTTCTTCACTGAAGGTGAATACGAGGACTCGAGGGCAGTTGTCGTCATAGATGAGAACGGCGCAATGAACCTTTTCGGAAGGGTGACTGACATAGTAGGTGAACATATCGTGCTGGGAGCAGGCTCCGCAAAGAAGAGCGTCACAATAGTCGGCGTAACTGAAAGCGTGAATCCTCTTGCAGGGTCATCGAACTTCGGGGACAACATACCAGCCTTCGCTTATGTACCATATGGACTCCTTACGAACATGGGAGTCGGCGACGGGATAATAAACTCGTTCTATGTCTCAAGCACAGCCAAGGAAAACACGGAAGAGGTGGCAAGGGAAGTTGTAAGCATCCTCAATGCCAGGAAGAACGCCCAGGACAGGGACATTTACCAGGCGAACTCATTCCTCCGTACCCTCGACCAGGTAGACAACATAATCGGACTATTCACCTCGTTCATCAGTGCAGTGGCAGCGATATCCCTCCTTGTTGGAGGAATAGGTGTCATGAACATCATGCTGGTGTCTGTAACCGAGAGGACAAGGGAGATAGGCATAAGGAAGGCCATCGGCGCCACCACGACGAACATAATGGTGCAGTTCCTCACTGAATCAGTGATACTTGCCCTCATAGGCGGGATCATGGGAATGGTAGTGGGTATTTCAGGAGCGCTTATCGGCGGTGACCAGATAGGTGTCATACCAGTCCTTTCAGTAGGGCAGATCATCGGGGTAATCCTGTTCTCGTCAGGCATAGGCATATTCTTCGGGATATACCCTGCGAGGAAGGCGGCCCTGATGGACCCTATAGACGCGTTAAGGTACGAGTAGGAGAGACACATGAGGGATGGATACAGGAAGAAGTCAGGCATGGCATCAGGAGCGGCGGCGATAGCATCCGCTCTTCTTCTCATGATCCTGTCGAGATACGCAGGACTGAGGCCTGACCTTCTTGAGAAATACTACTCTTCATCAATAAACAAGACATTCATAAGCATCCTGAGCAGGATCACCGGACTTCTGCCAATATCCGTTGGGGAAGTGCTTTTCTTCATACTTGTCGCGACTCTTGCTTATCTTGTGATCAGGACAATCTTTGGAATCTTTTCAGGAGACCTGCCAAAGAGGCTTTTCAATACCGCAGTCTTTCTCGCTATCGTATATGTTGCGTTCATAACCTTCTGGGGGCTCAACTACTCAAGGATATCCATAAGGGAGATGGCCGGGCTTACAGATACTGAATATACCGCAGATGAGCTTTACGAAGCAACCCTTGATCTTGCAGGAATAGCGGCGGAAGAGAGGCTTGAGGTTGAACTGGACGATACCGGCCTTATGAGGGTGACAGGGGACGCGGAAAGCGTAATTGACAGGGCGGGAAAGGGTTATGACAATGCCTGGATAGAGGAGCTAAAGGGTGACTACGGCGATGCAAAGCCCATACTCCTTTCAGGCCCCATGCTTTATACAGGGATTACCGGCATATACATGCCGTTCACAGGGGAAGCGAATGTGAACATCGCGGTCCATGACCTTCTTCTGCCCGCGACGGTACTCCATGAAATGGCCCACCAGAGAGGGATTGCCTATGAGGATGAGGCAAACTTCGCAGCCTTCATGGTCTCAAGGAACCATCCGGATGCTGACTTCAGGTACAGCGGTGCTATGCTTGCACTCATAAGCTCAATGAACGCCCTGGCAAGGGCTGATTCAGAGCTCTACGGCAAGCTCATCGAATCAATGCCCGAGGACATCCTAAGAGACATCAGGGATTACGGCGAATTCTGGAAAGAGTACGAAGGCAAGACCGAGGAGATCTCAGAGAAGATAAATGACACTTACCTGAAGGGCAACGGACAGGTGGACGGAGTAAGGAGCTACGGGATGATGGTTGACCTGGTGCTTCAGCAGTACTACCAGAAAGGTCATTTCTAAAACAGAAGTATTTGACACCAAAAGCTGGAAAAATCCCGGAGAACGCTGTGAACAGGCGGCTTCCGGGATTTTAAAATGTGCTTGAACCTGCGTAATGTGGCTGGATTATCTGATCTTCGCTGAAGAGCAGCTTACTGCAAGGACATTTCCTGCAATATGGAAATATAGCAGGGTTTTTTGCTATAATTATCTTAATATTACAAATGATGCGACAAAAGGCGGTGCAGTAATGAATTACATCTTCATATCCCCAAGTTTTCCTTCAAACTTCGAGAACTTCATAGTAGCCCTCAAGGAAGAGGGAGTGAATGTCCTGGGACTGGGCAGCGAACCCTATGAGATGCTGTCAGCGAGGCTCAGGGATACTTTGTCCGAGTACTACAGGGTAGGCAGCATGGAGAATTATGATGAGATGTTCAAGGGCGTGGCATATCTCTCATTCAAGCACGGTAAGATAGACAGGCTCGAATCCCACAATGAATACTGGCTTCAGCAGGACGCGAGGCTGAGGACTGATTTCAACATACCTGGCTTCAAGACCAAGGACATGCCCAGGGTCAAGAGGAAGTCGGTGATGAAGAGCGTATTCCAGGAGGCTGGAGCAAACTTCATAAGGGGTACTGTCATAGCAAGCCTCGAGGAGGCTGAGGCCTTCATCGCTGAGACAGGGTATCCTGTATGCGTGAAGCCGGACATCGGCGTAGGGGCTGAGCATACCTACAAGCTTAACAGCAGGGAGGACCTTATCAGGTTCTTCCTTAACAAGCCCAACAGGGAATTCATAATAGAGGAATTCATCAACGGTGAGATCCATACCTTCGACGGTCTTGTGGACGGCGATGGAAACATAGTCTTCTACTCCTCGTTCATTTACAACATCGGAGTGATGGACATGGTGAACGACCAGCTTGATGCCTTCTACTATTCGCTCAGGGAGCCCGCCAGGGACCTTGTGGATATCGGGTCGAAGATAGTCAAGGGTCTGGAGCTCCGGGAAAGGTTCTTCCATATAGAATTCTTCAGGCTAGACGACGGAAAGCTTGTAGCCCTTGAGATCAACACAAGGCCACCCGGAGGACTTTCCATGGACATGTTCAACTACGCCAACGATGCTGACCTATACAAGGAGTATGCAAGGCTCGCATCCGGCAAGAGGCTGTCAGCCGAGCTGGACAGGAAATACTTCGTGGGCTACGCGGGAAGAAGAAAGAGCAAGTACTACAGGTATGTGCTTGATGACATCCTTGAAAAATATGGGGATGCAATACTGATACACGAACCGGTGTCGGGAATTTTCGCACCAGCGCTTGGCGACTACGCCTTCCTGTTCAGGAGCAGGGATTATGAGGAGCTTCAGAAAATGCAGAACGATATTCTGGAGCTGGGATAGGGGATACATAGCTTTCAAACCATTTTACAAAAACTGTATCTACAAATTAAAGGAAGCCCTGAAATTGGGCTTCCTTTAATTTGATGGGTTATCGTTCATGCATTCAGGTTATTAAGCAAGGCTATGGCCTGATTTCAAGGATGTCGAACTGAGATTCCCTTGGATTTCCAAATACGTTAAGAGTATCGCCAACCTTCGCGAATATTATCTCAGAACCAAGGGCCTTTGCTGTTCCGGTATATACAAGGTCATCAGACTGGGCCTTTATGAAGAATATCGTGTTTCCGTCAATGACAACACTCTCAATGGCTTCAATCACAATAACCTTTTCCTTTGCATCTGCCCCGGGCTGGCCTGAGGTATCGGTTCTCAGGTTGTACTCCCTTATGATCTCCTGGACCGTATCGCCGACAATTACCTGCTGATAGTTCTCAGCATCGACTAAGGCGAACATCTTGGCAAGTCCTGAAGCGTCCTTGAGTCCTATCAGGTATGTCGGACGGTCCTTGATGTTGAGGAGGACCGGGAAGGTCGGGGTATAGTTCTTCTCCTGGATCTGGCCTGTTGCAGAGTTCATCGCTGAGACCTCGTCTGCCGAAGGCACTGAGAAGAACTTCGCTTCCTTTGTCCGCAGGTTAACGAAATAGAAGCCGAGGTTTGATGAATCGCTTCTGATCGAGGTGACACCAGTGAACAGGTATATGTCGTCGTTAAGTGGTACGTAGTTATAGCCAACTGTAGTCTGGGTAACGTTCTTCTGCCCGATTATCGAGTTGAAGAATCCGTCCATGTAGCTTCCTCTGTAGTCAAGCTGCTGGATCATGAGGTCAGCTGGGTAAACCCTGTCCACCCATGCCGGTACTTCGGAAACATCATAATAGGTGGATTCGCCGGTGTTGCCGTCAGTGACTATAGCACCCTTGACATCAGTTCCACCGAAGAAACCGATACGCCTCGTAAGTACAGAGGTTATGTAGTAACCTCTTCCTTCGTCGTCCACCTCGAAGTTGGTTTCACCAAACATCTTGGTCGGAAACTTGAACCTGATATGCCTGTAGATGTCCCGCATCAGGTAGTCGCTCTTTGAGTACTTGAGCGGATCAACAAGCCTTATAAGGTCTGCTTCCTGGGTAGCCATGTCCACCTTCACGTAATAGGGGATGCCGTTCTTTGCGTTGATTATGTACTTTATTATGTCTGAGTAGGCAAGCGGAGACACCCTGACCGGCACGTTCCTTATGTTGATCTGCGTGTAGTTGTCATTGATCTCGAACTGGGAGACAACCTCCTGGACAGAACCCATCTGCCTTGAGCCGATTATTGCAGCAGCTTCCCTGTCTACAACAGGGACCTTGTCGTAGGTGATTTCCTTGACCGTATCTGCAAAGCTTGCATCCTCAACAGGTATAAGCGCTGAGTAAGCCTTAGCACGGAAGATCGGCTGTGACAGGAATCCAAGGACTGCCGGCGCCACTACAAGCAGAGCTATGGCAACCGCTGAAACGGCGCCCGTCTTGAATATCGGCATCTTGCCCGCGACCAGGTTAAGGCCGTTGTATACGAGTATGCCGGTTATAATGAATGTGTAGAATTCCGGCGCCATGAAATTAAGCGCAGGCAGTGTCAGGAAGAACAGGACAAGCATGATTGCCAAAGCTATAAGCAGGACGAAAACTGGATTTTTCCCTTTCCGGTTGCTGTCCCTCAAAATGACCTTCCTCTTGAAGTCCGCATATGCGTCCTTGAAGCTTTTTGAGGTTCCGCGCCTTGCGCCTGAACCGAAATTGATGGTGAAGCCGCCCTTGTTGTTTGAATCCATATATGATCACTCCTCCCTATACTTATAACAAACCAATATTAATCGTGGATTAAAATCATGTTATTTCATTCAGGTCCGGATAGGTGATAAATATTTGCATGCAAAAAGGACGGCAAGAGCCGTCCTCTGATTTTTGTACTACATGTTATGGTACTTGTGGATCACCCTGTACTCAGGCAGCTTTCCTGCGAGAGGCACGAAATACGAGAGGGCTTCTTCCCTGATGTTGAAGCCGTCCGGAGTCACCCATTCAGCAGGGAAGTACTTGACCTTGTTGGCTATGTTTGATGCGTCTGTAGAGGTGAAGGTCACCTTGTACGGGTCGTCTGATTCCCTTACAAGTATGGCAACCTTTCCTGTTTCACCTGCAGCTGCAAGCTCAAGTGCGGTCTTTCCCAGCTTTCCGGATTCCTCGAGGTCGATTTCTGAAACCGCATGGAATGCGCATCTCTGAAGGACTGAAAGCTCAAGGACCTTTATTCTCTTTGTTATACCATTTGCCTCGATTATTGCCTTTATGGCATTTCCTGCTCCGCCGAGCTGAGCATGTCCGAAGCTGTCATGGCTCTGTGCCTTGGTTGCTGCGAGGAACTCACCGTTCGGGTACTTTACTCCCTCTGAAGCGACTATGTACACGTGGTTCTTCTTATCGAAGGTTTCCTTTACCTTTGCTGCAAATGCAGCCTCATCGAACGGAACCTCAGGGAGGAGGATGAAGTCTGCGCACTGTCTGCCGTTGTACCTTGCAAGGCAGGCTGATGCCGCAAGCCAGCCGGCATCGCGGCCCATGGTCTCTACTATGAAGATCCCGTTGTTGGTGTATACAAGGGAATCAAGGTAGCTCTCGAGCACGATTGTAGCTATGTATTTTGCAGCAGAGCCGAAGCCTGGCGTATGGTCTATTACCATCAGGTCATTGTCGACCGTCTTGGGTATTCCGTTTATCCTTACATCGAAGCCGTTTTCCTTCGCATATGCGGAAAGCTTCTTCACCGTGTCCTGTGAATCGTTGCCTCCTATGTAGAAGAAGGAATCGATGGAGTGTCTCGAGAATATGTCGAATAGCTTCTCGTACTCCTCCTTGTTCACAGTGCTGTCCTTAAGCTTGTACCTGCAGGAGCCGAGACCTGCTGACGGGGTGGTCCTCAGGAGCTCAACCTCTTCGTCTGAAAGCTCTGACATGTCGAAAAAGTCCTCCCTGAGCACTCCCTCAATGCCGTTAAGGCCTGCAAGGACCTTGTCAAAGTGGCCATTTTCCTTGTTTGCAAGATAGAGACCAACCGCTGAAGCGTTGATCACGGAGGTTGGTCCTCCTGACTGGGCTACTAGGCAATTCTTC
Source organism: Youngiibacter fragilis 232.1 (assembly GCF_000495435.3). Classification (GTDB taxonomy): domain Bacteria; phylum Bacillota; class Clostridia; order Clostridiales; family Clostridiaceae; genus Youngiibacter; species Youngiibacter fragilis. The sequence goes on from NZ_AXUN02000198.1 coordinate 48,367, forward strand.
ATTCAATTCTCTCCTTTATCTTTTGAGTATGGCAAGTTAATTGTACCATGGTTTTTTGGAATATATGAAAAAAATTTCCAAAACATGTTTTATTGACATTTTGTGGAATCATAGCGATAAATCAGCCTGAGCTTCCGAAACCGCAGTTCGGGAAAGTGCAGACCTCGCAATGGAGGCAGAGTCCGCCATGTCCAAGCCTTGCGATATCCCTCTTGTCCATCTTGTCATCGGTCATGATCCTTGGCAGGATAAGGTCGAATATCGACCTTCTCTCATACATTACACAGCCGGGAAGACCGACAACAGGTATGTTTCCGTTGTAGTACGAGAGGAGGAACATGGCTCCGGGCAGTACCGGTGAGCCGTAGGTTACCACCTCCGCTCCTGTAGACCGTATCGCAGATGGTGTCACATCATCAGGGTCCACGCTCATGCCTCCTGTGCAGAAGACCATGTCTGCACCTTCTTCAATGAAGCTGACTATCGCTTCCCTTATCATCTCCTGGTTGTCGTCCACTATTTTCTGGCCAAGCACCTCAACGTCAAACTCTGAAAGCTTCCTTCTTATCACAGGTCCGAAGGTATCCTTTATCCTGCCATGGTATACTTCACTGCCGGTAGTGACGATCCCAGCCTTCTTTTTTTTAAATGGCATTATCGAGAGCAGGGGAGCATCTCCGGCAAGTTTCCTTGCTTCCTCCAGCTTCTTCTCATCTATGACAAGGGGAATTATCCTGGTTCCTGCCAGCTTGTCGCCTTTTCTTACAACCGTGTTTGTCTTCCTCGTCGCTATCATTATCTCGTCAACCATGTTGACTTCAAAGAGACGGTCAACGTCAACCTTGAACAGGCCGTCATGCTCAGCTGAGATGTCGACCTTACCCTCCCTCACGGGAGACCAGGACATGCCGTCATTCCCGCAGAGTCCCGCAAGGACCAGGGCGGCGTCATTCTCATGCAGGAAGCCCTCCTGCTTTTCCCAGATGTACAGGTTCTCCTTGCCTACGCTGAGAAGTATAGGGATATCCTCTTCGGTGACCACATGGCCCTTCCTGAATACAGGAGCCTTCGTCTCACCGACTATTATCTGCGTGATGTCATGGCAAAGTACATGTCCGACGGCATCCGCAGTCCTTATAAGCTTCATATGTTATTTCCTTTCTGGTGAGTTTTGTATTCTGACTACTGGTCAAGGCTGAAGCCGTGCTTCCTCACGCCTATGAGCAGCGCTTCAAGGGCTGCGCCGCCTAAGGCGTTTGCCTTGTCTGAGATTGTGAAGCAGTAGCCTTCCGAACCTTCCCTCGGGTCAATGTCAGCTATCTTCATTCCCTCAGGGACGCTGCCTTCCCTTATGAGGCCGCGGAGGACTCCGTCGATTGACGCGACAACATCAGTCCCATCTATGGCAGCAATGGTTTCGCCCTTTGCGACCCTGTCGCCGATCTTCCTTGTATGGGTAAGTCTGCCTGCCTTGCTGCTGTAGATGACCCTCTCTATTCCGAAACCGCCGACAACACCGGGAACACCGGTATTCTCCGAGGCAGTCCCCTCGAATATGAGCCTTCCAAGGTCATGGCCCCGGTTGGTCTCGATGACCGTATCAACATCAACACCGGCTTCAAACCCGGGCCCGAGGGCAATTGTTATGGGGGCCATTTTTTTTGACGTGCCAAGGTTCTTCTTGGCAATTATTGCATCAACTACGGCCATTGGCTTGAGTATGGAAAGAATGAAGCCGCTCTCGTCTGAAAGCACAGGCACCTGACCCTTGTCCCATATCGCTCCGATTTCGGCTGTGCTGCCCGCGAACACTGCGGTCGTGCCTTCCAGGGTTACAGAACCTATGTGGACAGAATCTCCAAAGGATACGGTTCTCCTGATGCAGCTGGGATCATCACTTTCTAGAACAAGGACCCTGAAGCCGCATCTGTGGAGCTTGAGTATCACTCCGGATGCAAGGTCTCCTCCGCCTCTTACTATTACCAGGTTGTTCATGTCATTCACCTGTCCTTTCCAGTATTTCTATGTCTTCCGGTGTATCAGCGTCAAGAAGCTCAATTTCTCTTGCGACTTCCACAAACCTGACACTATCCGGATGTTTCCTGTAAATGCTCCTGCCTCCTGTATCTCCCGAAAGTGATAGCAGCTCTTCCCTGAAGTCTATTGGGAAAAACACGGGGCTTCCTGTCCTGTCTCCGGATCTTGGTACTATGATGCATCCCGGATTAGAGGCTGCCTCACAAATGATCCTATTGACTGTAGATTTTGAAATGAAGGGCTGGTCTCCCATAATGAAGAGATAGCCTTCTGAAATGGCATCTGACGCAAGTATCCCTTTTATTACAGAGGTGCTCTGGCCATCGGATGCATCTTCATTTCCAACTGGCCTTATTCCAAGTGCCTCAGCCCTTATTGCTATCAGCCCGTCGTTTGTCACGACAAGTGCGTCAATACCAGGAACTGAAGCCACGGCCTCAAGGACCCACTCGATCATTTCCTTGCCTTGGACAAGCCTGTGTAGCTTATCCCCGTTCATCCGCCTGCCAAAGCCTGCGGCAAGTATAATGGCTGTAATCGCCATGGCCGATCGCCTCCAGACTCAGTATGAAATGCTTGGATATCATGTGTCCGGTGTCTCCAGCCTCGACCAGCGCGGAAAGCTTCAGTCCAGCCTCGTGGAGGCTTTCATCGTCTGCCTGGCTGATGACAAGGATCCTTTCTCCGGAGGAGTTCCTGAAGAGTCCGTCCTGTGAGAGTACAAGACGTTTCAGTACCTCCATCGTAACACTTTTTTCACCAAGGGAAAACTCCCCGAACAATCCAATATTGTGGACGTGCTCCTCATCTATGACCATACCGAGGGATGATATGGGAATTATCCCGATGGTCTTTGAAGTGAAACGGGGCACCACAGGCTCACCATCCCTCCATGCCTTTAGCTTCTTCATCCTCGAGCCGTCTGCTTCGATCAGGATGACGTCAAAGAAGGGGAGAAGGCCTGCAAGGGTATCCTCAGACACCGAGGTAAGCTTACCTTCGCTGTTTAAAGGACCTCCAGCTGCAACCAGCCCTTCGATCGCAGTGCTTTCTTCGCGCATCAATTTTCCCATATCGGTATAGAGCCTGTCATAGTCGCCTTCTTCAGGCAAGTATATCTTTGTAGTTGTTGTCGCGAGGACCTTTCTGCCTTCCTTAAGCTTTCGTGCAAGGCTAAACATGAGGGTTGTCTTGCCGCCGGTGCCTGTTATTGCGATGACCTCATGCGGCCCTATTCCAAGGTCTGTTGAAAACTGCTCCATGGCTTCTCCTGATATGTCCGATAAAATGAATTTCCTGCAGACTTTGGCTGCAGGAAATCACATTAATCGCTACTTAGATTTTCTATAGAATGTGTTTTCCAGAGGGAGTCTTGTCCTGAAGTTCCTGTCAAGGTTGAAGTAGGCATTCTGGACAGCCGGCGCCGTAGGTACGGTGGTTATCTCACCTATGCCCTTTGCTCCGTACGCCAGTGAATCCTCGTTCTTTTCCACAAGCACAGCCCTGACCTCAGGTATCTGGGTTGACTTGAAGAGTCCGAGTGTCCCGTATTTTACCTTCGGGACAGAGGCTTCAAGCTTGAAGTCCTCCGTGAGGGCGTATCCCAGTCCCATAACCACTCCGCCTTCAATCTGGCCTTCTGCAGCAACCGGATTGATCGCACGTCCAATGTCGTGGGCCGCAATGACCTTCACAAGCTTCCCTTCCTTGTCGAGTACCACCATCTGGGTCGCGAAACCGTAGGATACATGGCTGACAGGATTCGGCTTGTCTGAGCCCATGGGGTCTGACTTGAAGGAGTATTCCCCCTTGTAGAGCTCACCTTCGAGCTCCGCCAGGCTCCTGCCCTTGTCAAGCTGCTCCTTGAGCTGGAGTGCCGCGGTCCTTACTGCTTCACCTGTGAATACGGTCTGCCTTGATGCAGTTGTCGTACCCGAATTCGGCGTGTACTTCGTATCGGGATTCTCAACGACTACCTGGTCAAAAGTAAGGCCTGTGGTCTCACAAAGAACCTGAAGCATTATGGTCCCGATTCCCTGTCCTATGCAGGCTGCGCTGCTCCTTATGTGTGCCTTGCCGTTCTTTATCGCTATGTTGCATCTTCCTGTATCGGGAACTCCTACGCCAAGTCCTGCGTTCTTCATTCCTGAAGCGAGGCCTACTGCGTAAGAAGGGTCATTCCAGTACCTGTCGAACTCTTCCTTCACTGCATCCAGCGTCTCGACGAAGCCTGTTCCGCCGTCGGCTATCTGTCCGTTCGGCAGTTCGTCTCCCGGCTTTATCGCATTCCTTCTCCTGATCTCCCATGGGGAAATTCCGACCTTGTCCGCAAGTGCGTTCAGGCAGCTTTCCATGGCGAAGCAGGACTGGGTCACCCCGAAGCCCCTGAAGGCTCCTGAAGGAGGATTGTTGGTGTAGGCTGCCCTTCCTTCGATATCGACATTGTGGTAGTTGTAGGGTCCTGCAGCATGGGTGCATGCCCTCTGAAGCACAGGACCGCCCAGTGAGGCATATGCGCCCGTATCTGAAACTATCCTTGCCTTCATTCCCTGCAGTATCCCGTTTTCATCGCAGCCTACGGTGAAGTGCATCTCCATGGGGTGCCTCTTGGGATGTATCGCAAGGCTTTCCGCCCTGGAGAACCTCACCTTGACAGGCTTCTGCACGAGATAGGCCAGAAGTCCCGCATGATGCTGGACCACCATGTCCTCCTTGCCTCCGAAACCTCCGCCGACGTAGGCGCTCCTTATCCTTACCTTTTCAATGGGTATTCCGCATACCTCTGCCACTTCCCTCTGCTCATCGTATATGCCCTGGCTGGCTGTTATTACCTCAAGCCCGTCTCCTACCGGGATGCCTATTGCGCATTCAGGCTCGAGGAAGGCATGGTCGGTGGCAGGAGTGTTGAAGGTCATGTCGACAACATATGCAGATTCCTTCAGGGCCATTTCTGCGTCTCCGCGCTTCAGCTGCTGGAATGACAGCTGGTTTCCCTTTTCGTGGATCTTTGGAGCATCCTCTGCCAGGGATTCGGCAGGCGATGTTATCGGCTTAAGCTCCTCATACTCCACATTTATAAGGCCAAGGGCCTTTTCAAGTATCTCCTCAGTCTCGGCGACAACAAGGGCAACAGAGTCCCCGATGTACCTTGTGGTCTCACCGATGTCTATCATCGCAGGCCAGTCCTTTACGAGGTGGCCGATGTACCTGTGGCCCGGGATGTCCTTGGCAGTATATGCTCCGATGACTCCCGGAAGGGCAGCTGCTTCGCTTGTATCTATTGAAAGCACTGTAGCCCTGGGGAACCTGGTCCTCAGAGCCTTACCGTATACCATACCGTCAATCTTGTAGTCGTCCACGTATTTCCCTGTTCCAAGCGCCTTTGCCCTCGCATCGACTCTTGGTACGCTGTGGTACACTCCCGACTTGTCATTTGACACTATCGGCGTACCTTCCCTGAGTATCTTCGCAGCCATGAGCATCGCATCGACTATCTTCACATAGCCGGTACACCTGCATATGTTTCCTCTGATACCCTTCCTGCAGTCTTCCGCTGTGGGGTCGGGATTGACATCAATAAGGGCTTTTGCAGCCACTATCATTCCCGGTGTGCAGAATCCGCACTGTACTGCCCCTGCCTTCTCAAATGAGTAGGCATAAACTTCCTTCTCCCTTTCAGTGAAGCCTTCCAGGGTCTCCACGCTCTTCCCGGCTACCTTGGCGGTAGTCAGGACGCAGGCCTTGGTAAGCTTTCCGTCAACCAGCACCGAGCAGGTGCCGCAGGCGCCTTCGCTGCAGCCGTTCTTGACCGACGTAAGGCCAAGCTCCTCCCTCAGATACTTCATGAGGCCCATATCCTCTGCCGAAATAATCTCTTTTCCGTTTACCTTAAATGCAAACATGCATACCTCTCCTTTTTGGCCGTGAAAAAATCAATCCAACGACAACCGCCAGGTTTGTCTGTAATTGTTTACAAAAAACCTCTGGCAGTGCAGCAAAAAGCGGGTTAAGGTCTCCACATCAGCCCGGAATGCAACAATGGAGACGAATGACACTTATAATCGCGCTAATTATATCATTATGAAAACGAAAACTCAACAAGCTGTGAAATCCTTGTCATCGTGAGGACCAGATCAAGGTAAGTTCAACTTAGGGATAAGATTGACCATACCTGATAATGTAGGGAGCGGTGGAAGGCTGAAGTGAAAGAAGTGAAAGGATCTGGCCAAAATAAGATTGCACCGCATTTTAGCCTGTAATGTCGCTGTTTTCTTGGCTATAATAAGATTGTATCGTATTTTGGTAGAAGGAGGCTTTGCTATGGCATATATCTAAAGAGATTTGGAGAGCAAAATCCGTACTCTTTCAGAAGAATATTCCGGAATTATCATCACAGCGCCTCGTCAGGTTGGCAAGACTACAGTTTTAAAACAGCTGATGGATAAGGATCGCGAATATGTGACACTGGATGACATGGAGGAGCGCCATCTTGCGAAGACTGACCCTGCAATGTTTTTGCAAATGCACTCTCTTCCAATCATGATAGATGAAGTGCAATATGCACCAGAGCTTTTTTCATATATCAAGATTGCTGTTGACAATGGAGCTGCGCCAGGCTCGTTTTGGCTTACAGGCTCTCATACCTTCAAGCTTATGGAGCTGGCCCAAGAGTCATTAGCAAGCAGAATTGCAATTCTCAACATGCATGCCTTGTCACAGCATGAAATATACGGCAAAGGGGAAGCTGCTCCGTTCACTGTAGATATTGACGCGCTTAAGGCTCGAAAAGACAGGATTGAACCAACTGATATGAAGGGTATTTACGAACGAATCTGGAAAGGTTCCATGCCTGGTCTTGTCAGTGGAAGGTATAAAGACAGGGATGTGTTCTACAGCAGCTATCTGCAGACCTATATCCAGCGTGATGTAAGAGAGCAGGCTGCGATTACAGATACTATGCTTTTCAGTGATTTTATCCGTTCAGCTGCTGCAAGAGTGGGGCAGATTCTGAACACCCATGACATCGCACAGGATGTCGGCGTTTCAGATGACACAGCAAAGCGCTGGCTGCTGATAATGGAAAGATCAGGCGTGATTTTTTATCTGAAACCATACTCAAACAATCTTCTAAAACGTACAATAAGGACGCCAAAACTGTATTTTTTTGATACTGGTCTGGTTGTTTATCTGACCAGGTACTCTTCGCCGGAAATATTGGCAAGTGGAGCCATAAGTGGTGCAATTCTAGAAAATTATGCAGTATCAGAAATCCTTAAGACTTATCATGACAATGCCAGGGAGTGCCTGATGTGGCATTACCGAGACAAGGAAAGCAATGAGATCGATATAGTCCTGGAGAACGATGGATCACTACATCCTCTGGAGATCAAGCGATCTGTGAATCCGGGCAGTGAGCTGATTGGTACATTCAATTTGCTGGATAAGGCATCTGTTTCCCGCGGCAAGGGAGCCATACTATGCATGCGTCCTGAATTAACAGCCATAAATACAGATAATTATGTCATACCTATATGGATGATATAGGATACTAGGGCTATCGGTGATCTTAGGGAAGTCTTTATGCAAAATCAGGATGATGACGGGCTAAGGACTGATTTTCATTTAGGAGCAAATGGTATCTGATTAATAAATTGGAGACAATCTGGGGGAGGAACCATGAGCAGAAAAATGGATAATAGCAATCCTGATCTGACATTTTTTAAGAGAAAAGGTAATAAGATGCTCTCATTCTTACTGGATTGCGTCAGTAAGGGGGACCGCTCTGGTATTCTCGAACTGTTCTCAGGAAATGACTATAGTGAAATAACTAAGATTATTGTCGGTAATGAGACAACTGTTGCTGTGATGGTATTCCAGTATCTGGCACCTCAGATAGTAAGGGCAGCTGTAGATGGCGGTCTTCCTTGGTCAGAAGCATCTGGACACTACCTTCAATATGTTGATGATTCGAGAAAATTGGGTTCAGTCTCAACTCTTCTCGAGCTTCAGAAGAAAATGTTCGTTGATTATGCTGAAATGGTTTCGAATGCGATTCATGAATTTTCTCCTTTGGTTCGAGAATGCAGACTCTATATTAAAGCCAATCCAGGTGGGAATCTTTCCTTGTCAGAAATCTCCGGGAGACTTTTTACCAGCAAAAGCCATCTGTCCCATGCTTTTAAGGACGAGACAGGAGAAACTATCTCAGACTTCATAAGGTACACCAGGATAGAGGAGTCCAAACGGATGATCAGGTATACTTCTGCTACAATCACAAGCATTGGAGAGACCCTCGGATTTTCTTCTCCAAGTCATTTTTCAAGCGTATTCCATAAGGTGACTGGAATGACACCGATGGAATTTCGGAACAAATACGCGAAGGTGGTACTTGGTACAGGGCAATAATAGCAATAATCTGATAGCCACTGCATTATTATGACAGTAAGAAATTATCTGCCTTGGTATTATGATGGAAGATATTGAATTTTCCAATAATTTACCAGGGGGGGACAGGAAAGATATGGGAAATCTTGAAGGAAAAGTCGCAATCGTGACAGGATCAGGCCAGGGTATTGGACGAGGAATAGCAGTTTATCTTGCTAGGCAAGGAGTGAAAGTAGTAACCAACAACAGGAAGCAAGGATCGGGTACGCTCAGGAAATTCAAAAAGGAAGACATACCTAAGGAAGACTGGGACAAGATGATCGAGCTTGTCGGCGATGCCGAAACCACTGCTGAGCTGATCAGAAGTGAAGGAGGCGAAGCATTACCATTCTTTGGAGATGTTTCCGAATGGGACACTGCAGAGAAGATTGTGAACTTTGCGGTAGATACCTTCGGAAGTGTTGATATTGTAGTGAACAATGCAGCAGGGACAGGTTCAGGATCCGTACTTTCTACTACCGAAGAGAAGTGGGATCTACTAACAGGCACGAAACTGAAAGGCTCTTTCAATCTGATGCATTTTGCTGTACCTCATATGATCAAGGGTGGCTATGGAAGGATTCTGAATGCAAGTTCTGAAGCATGGACCGGTATACCGGACAATGTAGCATATTGTGTTGCAAATGCAGGTGTGGTTGGGCTTACCTGGGCTGCGGCAAAGGAATTATGGAGATACGGAATCACAGTCAATGCATTCTGTCCACAGGGAGCATCTCCATCACATGCTGTGGAGTATGCAGCAATGGTAAGAAATGTAAAGAACATAACAGGCAGGGAGCCGGATCCAAATATTCTGAAGGTGGTAGAGCAAAATCACGGAGACCCTATTGGGATCGGGCCCGTCCTGGCTTTTCTCTGCACTGAAGAAGGCGCACACATAAGCGGTTCAGTCTTCAGTATCTATGCTTCTGGTGTAGCAAAGCTTTATGAAAATCCTGCGGTAGTGTCACAAATCTCGAAAAAACCAGGAGAATCCTGGACACTTGAAGAATTGAACACAGCCTTCAGCGAAGAGCTTCTTGGCAAGGATTATAAGGCTCCAGCAAGTGTGAGGATGTGGTAATGAAATAAAGGGAACGGTCTCGTTGAACTGCCTTCCGGAATGGATTATCATTATGATAAGAATCGTAAATACGGAAGGTTGATGGATATGGAGACAGATGTACTGGAATTTTTGACTGACAGGCTGAAGACAGGAAGAAAGTGCGCCATGATACTTCTTGAGGTCAATGAGGGCTCGACCCCTGGAGTGACGGGGTCGATCATGGCTGTGGACTCTGAAGGGAAAAGGACCGGAACCATAGGAGGCGGAAACCTTGAGTACCAGGTTGTAAAAAGGGCCCTTGAAGGGATGAAGGAAGGGAAGCATTTCGGCTTCGAGTATTCGCTCGTTGAGAAGGGGGAGCTGGCCATGGTATGCGGGGGAGATGTCAAGGGATTCGTGAAGTACTTCAATCCACCCTCGAACCTCGTCATATTCGGGGCAGGGCACGTAGGTGAGAAGCTTGCCGAGGTAGCGAAGCCCCTTGGCTTCAACATATACATAGCCGATGACAGGGAGGAATACTCATCACTTCCCGCATATTCTGGGATCAAAGAATACATAAGCCTCAAACCTTCTGAGGCAAAGTCAAGGATACCCTTCGGTGAGAACACTTACATAGTTGTCGCAACGAGAGGGCATGTGCTTGACCAGGAAGCCTACAAGGCATGCCTGGGTGAAAGATATGCCTACCTTGGAGGTCTCGGAAGCAGGAAGAAGGCACTGGAGACGCTTGCGCTCCTTAAGGGAAGCGGATACACGGATGAGGTCCTCGGGACATTGCATCTGCCCATAGGCCTTGACATATCCAACGGAAGTCCGGCGGAAATAGCTGTCGCAATTCTTGCTGAGATCCTTCAGGTGAAGAACGGGAAGGAGCTTCGGAGCATGAAGGACAGGATGGCTGGTGCCGGCGGAGCTTCCAGATGAAAAGGGGTATGGATCCAGGCATTTCTGAGAAAAGGTCCTACCTCAAGCAGATACAGCCTTCCGTGACAAAGTATGCGGAGGTCATAGCCGGCGTACTCAACGTTGATGTGGAGATAGTGGATGACAATCTGGAGAAGATAGCGGGAACCGGAAGGTTCAAAGACGACATCAACACATTCTCAAAGGGTCTCGTATACGAGACCGTACTAAGGGAAGGACGGCACAGGGTAATAGATTTCCCCCGGGAAAACGAGATATGCAGGTTTTGCGATTCCAGGGGCGAATGCATAGAGACAATGGAGATCGCAACACCGATAATGTCGGACGGGGAGAAGATAGGTGTCATAGGCCTTGTCTGCACCACAGAGGAGCAGAAGGGATACATCAGCAGAAGCCTTGATTCCCACGTGGATTTCCTGAATCAGATCAGTGACCTCATAGCCTCCAAGGTCCAGGAGAACAGGAGCTTTGAGACTAACCTTGCCAGCATATCCATGCTGAGGAACATACTGGACAACATAGAGAACGGGGTAATCGTCGTCGATGACGGCGGCAGTGTTGCGTATATCAACCAGAAGGCCATGGGGAAGCTCGGCGTGGAAGCTGAGGTGAAGGTCCTGGGTAAGGTGTTTGATGCAAGGAAGGGTGCAAGCGGAATTGGGAATGCGGACGAATACGCCATAAGGATCGGAGGCAGGTCCTACAAGGTAATGGGTAATCTTCTGGAGCTTGCCCCCATATACAGGGGCTACAGGAAGCTCTTCATATTCTCAACCCTGAGGGAGGTAAGGAACTCAGCGTACGCGCTGACATCGGAGACCAGGCTTCTTCCCATGGAGAACATAATTGGTGAGTCCGATGTCATGAAGGAGATCAAGGAAACCATTGCAAAGGTTGCAAGGACCGGCTCAACAGTGCTCATAAGGGGTGAGAGCGGTACAGGCAAGGAGCTGATAGCAAGGGCGATACATGCCGAAAGCGACAGGAGGGACCAGCCCTTTGTCGGAATAAACTGCTCGGCCATACCTGAGACCCTGATTGAGAGCGAATTCTTCGGATATGCTAAGGGCGCGTTTTCCGGGGCAAGCCCTGGCGGCAGGATAGGAAAGTTCGAGCTTGCGAACAAGGGGGTCCTGTTCCTTGATGAAATAGGGGACATGCCTCTTTATCTTCAGACAAAGGTCCTGAGGGTGCTGCAGGAGAGGTCCTTCTCCAGGGTGGGGTCAAATGAGACCATAGACCTTGACATAAGGGTCGTAGCAGCAACCAACAGGAACCTGGAGGAGATGATAAGGACTAACCAGTTCAGGAGAGACCTGTTCTACAGGCTTAACGTCATTCCAATAGATGTGCCTCCGCTCAGGTCCAGGGGGGACGATCTTGAGCTTCTTGTGGAGACCTTCCTCACAAAGTACAATTCACTGTTCGGCAAGGACATTACCGGGATAGACGGCGAAGCGATGAAGGCGCTGAAGAAATACAAATGGCCTGGCAATGTAAGGGAGCTTGAGAACATCATACAGTATATGGTGACCATGGCAGGCTCAACAGGCATGATCATGAAGGATACGCTGCCTGAAGGGATACTCCGTGGCAGCAAGTCCGGTAACCATAAGATATCCACATCGGATACCAGGACCCTCAGGGAGATCGAAGACGAGCATATCAGGAACATCCTGGAGCTTTACGGAACTACGACCGAGGGCAAGAAGAAGGCTGCAAAGGTGCTTGGGATAGGAATAGCGACACTTTACAGAAAGCTCGGAGAAATTTATCAGAATGATAAAAACCTTTGATATCAATGGATTTCTTGAAATCATAGAATGAAATCGATTGCCATTGACGTTGGAATGGAGATTATTTTATTATCAAAATGAGAATTAGTTCTCATTTTGATAATTTTTTGTCTGAAAACGAATGCGGAGCAGCCATGAAATTGAGTCACCCAAAAATCATATCGGCAATCAGAAGAGAAAATATTAACAATATGGTCATGTTCAATATGATATTATGTTGATAAAGGCAAATATTGGGGACATTTTTACTCTTTTGGTTCTTTGAGAAATATTTGGCATTGGAATTGCTTTTATCTGAGGTGATGTGACCGGATGCAAAGGCTTTTTCCGGAAGATGAGCCTTGAAGTACGACGCCCTGAATGACAGGTTAAGGGGGCAGGTGACGCACCGGTCAATATGAGAGAAGGAGTATGAAAAATGAGCGAGAAGATCAAGCTGCTTTTAAACACATTCACCAGGGACGAGGACAGGACAGTATCAGCAAGGTTCATGGCATCTGACGAGGTAAGGAAGGCAAGAAGCTTCCACGAAAGCTTCAGGGAATATGAAGTGACGCCGCTAGTGGCGCTGGACAGCCTTGCAAAAAGGCTGAACCTCAAGGGGATATATGTAAAGGACGAATCCTACAGGTTCGGGCTGAATGCCTTCAAGGTGCTTGGTGGGTCCTATGCAATGGGAAGCTACCTGGCGCAGAAGGTCGGAAAGGACATATCCGAGCTGCCATATGACAGGATGGTCTCTGACGAGGTGAGGGAAGCGGCAGGTGACGTGACATTCGTTACCGCAACTGACGGAAACCATGGCAGGGGCGTTGCATGGACCGCGAACAGGCTTAAGCAGAAGTCAGTGGTATACATGCCAAAGGGCTCGTCGGAGATAAGGCTCAAGAACATCCAGGCAGAAGGTGCGGATGCTTCCATAACAGACATGAACTACGATGATGCCGTAAGGCTTGCGGCAAAGTATGCCGACGAGCACAACGGTCTTGTGGTCCAGGATACTGCCTGGGAAGGCTATACTGACATACCGACTTGGATCATGCAGGGCTATGCCACAATGGCACTGGAGGCCAAGGAGCAGCTCATGTCCCTTGGAGTGGAAAGGCCTACCCACATATTCATCCAGGCTGGCGTAGGTTCACTTGCGGGAGCGGTTCAGGGCTTCTTCGCGATGGAATATCCTGACGACGTGCCGGTGACGACTGTAGTCGAGCCTGACGAGGCAGCCTGCTATTACCTTTCAGCGAAAGAAGGCAGGATGTCATCTGTCGGAGGGGACATGCAGACCATAATGGCAGGACTCGCATGCGGTGAACCCAACAAGCTTGGCTTCGACATCATAAGGAATTACTCCACGGCATTCCTGTCATGCCCTGACTATGTTGCGGCTGACGGAATGAGGGTACTTGGAAATCCTCTCGGAAAGGACACGAGGGTCATCTCAGGCGAATCAGGCGCAGTTACGCTTGGAGCGCTGTACAGGATAATGACCGATGAGCACTATGCGGAGTACAGGAAGAACCTGAAGCTCGATGAGAATTCAAGGGTGCTCCTGTTCTCCACCGAAGGCGACACTGACCCCAAGAAGTACAGGGAAATCGTCTGGCTTGGACATGACAGCGAGCTTCTGCAGAAATAAAATTTGATTTGACCAGGAAGCTGCATTTTTGATTGCTGACTCCTAGTGAGCCAAAGCCTGAATGCAGACTAAGATACCAAGGTAAGGAGAGAAAATGGGAGACAGAATGAGGACCATACCGTTCGGGGACCTTCTCGAATGGATGATGAAGGAATACAGGGAGGAAGGAAAGGTTTTCGGCCTCCAGAAGAACAAGTTCTACATAAGCAGGGACAAGGCGAAGATGGGGACTGCTTTCGGAATGAGCCTGGGGTCAGGGACAGGACCTGCGGCAGGACCTCATACGCAGCTCGCCCAGAACATACTGACCGCATATCTTGCCGGTGGAAGGTTCATTGAGCTCAAGACCGTCCAGAAGCTTGACGGTGAGTTCATGAGGGAAGCAATAGCCAAGCCCTGCATAAACGCGGAGGATGAGGGCTACAATGTGGAGTGGTCCACCGAGCTTAAGGTGGAAGAGGCACAGAGGGAGTACATCAAGGCATGGGTACTCTGCCATGTTGCGATGAAGGAGTTCGGCATAAGTGAGGAGAGGGACTTCGCCTTCAACATGAGCGTAGGCTATGACCTTGAAGGGATAAGGACTGAAAAGATAGACTCGTTCATAGAAGGGCTCAAGGATGCGAGGAAGGTTCCTTTCTTCAATGAATGCCTTGAGACCCTCAGGGAAAAGGCAGGCCTGTTCGACAGCTTCAAGGCTGCGGACATCGGCAGCATATCGCCTGTCGTCTGCACAACCCTTGCGCTTTCAACGCTTCATGGCTGTCCGGTACAGGAGATTGAAAGGATAGCCACCTATCTTCTGGAAGAGAAGGGAATCAACCTTTTCATCAAGTGCAATCCGACGCTGCTCGGATACGAGTATGCGAGGGAGCTCCTTGACAGCCTTGGCTACGGTTACCTGTCATTTGACGACCACCACTTCAAGGAGGACCTTCAGTTCGATGAAGCCGTAGCGATGCTGAAAAGGCTGATGGAAAAGGCGAGGAGCAAAGGCCTGATATGCGGGGTGAAGCTGACCAACACATTCCCGGTAAGGATCGAAAGGAAGGAGCTTCCCGGAGAGGAGATGTACATGTCGGGAAGGTCGCTGCTGCCGCTTTCGATCGGAGTCGCAAGGAAGCTCGGCAAGGCCTTTGCAGGCAGTCTTCCAATGGCTTTCTCAGGCGGAGCCGATGCTCTCAACATGAAGGAGCTGCTGGATACTGGAATACAGCCAGTGACGGTGTGCACGACCCTGCTCAAGCCAGGCGGCTATGCAAGGCTAAGCCAGATTGCTTCAACCACTGCAAAGAAGCTTGAAGGTGCCTACAGGGGCATAGACCCTCTGAAGCTGGAAGCCCTTTCTGACACAGTCCTTGCGGACGAGAGGCTCAGGAAGGATTTCAGGGAAGGGACTCTCTCAAGGAAGACCGGCTCGAAGCTTCCTTTATTCGACTGCTTCAAGGCTCCATGCATGGGCGAAGGAAACCTCCCGCATACTGACGAAGGCTGTCCCCTCGGGCAGAACATACCGGAGTACCTGAAGCTCGCTGGAAGAGGGGATTTCGGGAAGGCCTTTTCAGTCATAGCGAAGGACAACCCTTCACCATCGATACTCGGCAATCTGTGCAGCCACCCATGCCAGAGCCACTGCACCAGGGTCGACTACGACAGGACTCTGCAGATAAGGTCCGTGAAGAAGCTTGCTTCTGACAATGCCCAGGAGAACTTCATTGAAGGCCTGGGAAGAGCCGCTGCCAAGTCCGGAGCGAAAGCCCTTGTCATCGGTGCAGGCCCTGCGGGAATGTCAGCAGCGCTGTTCCTCCAGAGAAATGGCATCAGGACCGTAGTATTCGAAAAGGAAGACAAGGCGTACGGGCAGGTCAGGTACCTGGTACCGGGATTCAGGATCTCAGATGATGCGATAGACAGGGACTTCTCCCTTGCTGAAAAGCTTGGAGTGGAATTCAGGTTCGGCTGCAGTGAGGAGCATGACATTGAAGCCCTTTCAACGGAGTATGACTATGTGGTCGTAGCGACAGGACCGGTTCTTGACGTCGAAGGGGAAGGGGAGCTTCACGGCAGGAAGGCATCTCAGGCGTCTGAGATATTAAGGGCTGCGAAAGCTGGGCACCTGAAGGCTGAAGGAAGGGTTCTCGTTGCTGGATCAGGATTCCAGGCGCTTGACGCTGCAAGGGTCCTTAAGAGGGAAGAGAAGGTCACATCAGTCGCTATTCTCGGATCATATGGTGAAAAGGCTGACTGGGTGCCATTCGATGAGAAATCACAGCTTTCACTTGAAGGTATAGGCTTTGTTGACACCATCGGGGAGGCCGGAAGAATAGACCTTATTGTCAACGGAGACTCATTCCCTGCGAGGTATGCGGGGAAGCCCAAGCAGAGCAACGTATTCTATGCCGGTGAATGCAGGACAGGCTCAGGTGCAATGGTAAGCGCCTCTGCCGATGGAAAGGCTGCAGCCCGTGAGATCCTCAGAAGGGAAGGCATAGAGGATGACATGAGGGAGTTCAGGCTTGAACTTAAGCCGCAGGACATATACATCGCAAAGGGGGCCTTGAGGAAGAGCCTTAGTTCCAAGGAAGAGGGAAGCAGATGCCTGAGGTGCCACGATATCTGCGAAATATGCACTGAGGTGTGCCCTAACAGGGCCAATGCTGCGATTGAAGCTGAAGGCTTCGGCAACCTCCACCAGATAGTACATATCGACGGCATGTGCAACGAATGCGGTAACTGCACCTTCTTCTGTCCTCACGCAGGGGAGCCCTACAGGGACAAGTTCACTGTATTCTGGACTGAAGAGGATTTCCAGGACTCAGGGAATACCGGAATCCTTAAGGCCGGCAGTACCTTGAAATACAGGGACACTGAAGGGAACGTGCTTACGTTTGAAGGAAGACCGGAAGGGCTTGAACCCAAGGTGATGAGCATAATCGGTTCACTTCTCGACAAGTATCCGCATTATCTGCTGGATATGGACGGGAGGTAAAGAGATGATAATTGGAAATGGAAGAGTGATAACCTGGGACAGGGACAATCCGTTCTTTGAGAACGGAGGAGTCCTTGTCAAAGGAGCCCTGATTGAAAAGGTAGGGGACTTCAGGGAGCTCAAGGAGCTTTATCCCGATGAGGAGATTGTTGACGTAGCGGGAAGGCTGATCATGCCGGGGATGATCAACATGCATACCCACATATACAGCGCCTTCGCCAGGGGGCTGAACCTTGGCAAGCCAACCCCTGATTTCATGAAGATACTGGAGAACATGTGGTGGCACATAGACAAGCGCCTGACGCTTGAGGATACGAGATACAGCGCATACGGGACACTTGCAGAATCCATAAGGCTCGGTGTAACTACCGTCGTGGACCACCATGCAAGCCCCTTCCACATCAGGGACAGCCTGTTCACGATAGGAGAAGCGGCCAGGGAGCTGGGCGTAAGGGCATCACTCTGCTACGAGACATCGGACCGCGACGGAATTGAGGCTGCAGAGGAAGGCATTAGGGAGAACATCGAATTCATAAAGGCTTGCAGGAAAGACGGCGGCAGCATGCTTAAGGGTATGTTCGGAATGCACGCATCCTTCACGCTTTCTGACAGCACCCTCGAGAAGGCAAGGTCTGAGATGGATGGCCTGGACTCAGGCTACCACATCCATGTGGCGGAAGGGATCGACGACGAGATCCTTTGCGAACGTGACCATGGCAAAAGGGTGGTGGAAAGGCTGGAGGGATTCGGGATACTTTCGGACAAGTCACTTGCCATCCACTGCGTGCATGCTGACGACAATGAGCTGGGGATACTGAAGTCGACAAACTGCAATGTCATCCATAATCCAGAATCAAACATGGGGAATGCCGTCGGTACTTCGCCTGTTGTGAAGATGATGGGGATGGGGATCAAGGTAGGCCTTGGAACCGACGCCTACACCAACGACATGTTCGAATCACTGAAGGTTTCAAAGATACTCCAGAGCCATGCACTGAAGGATCCCCAGGTAGGCTTCATGGAGGCCTTCAGGATGCAGTTCGAGAACAACAGGGACATTGCGGGAAGGATCTTCGGGGCCGAGCTTGGAATACTCAGGGAGAATGCCTGCGCTGACATCATAACCCTTGACTATGACCCCCTGACTCCCATGAACGGAAACAATCTGGCCGGACATGTCATATTCGGCATGAGCGGCTATCAGGTCAGGGACACCATGATAAACGGAAGGTTCGTCATGAAGGACAGGATAATTACTACGATCGACCTTGAGAAGACAATGGCGAAATCCAGGGAGGTCTCAAGGAGGCTGTGGGACAGGCTTTAGGAATTTGCAAATGTTTCAGGCTGCCTTTTTTTGCAGCCTGAAATTCGGAATCATCGATGATTATCTTCGTGTGAATGATATAATGAATCGATATGCCAGAATGTTGGCTGTCAAAAATAAAAACAGGAAGTGAATTATGAACACCAAAAACACGACAAACACTTCTCTATTCGATTTTTTCGGGAAGCCCGCCTGGGGAAAGGCAGTACCTCTTGGAATACAGCATGTACTCGCGATGATAGTAGGTAATGTGACACCTTCGATAATGGTCGCTGCGACTACCGGACTGACAGTTGACGAGAGGACTCTTCTGGTCCAGACAGGAATGTTCATCGCAGGACTAGCAACCTTCATGCAGATATTCTCATTCAAGAGGATCGGAGCCAAGCTTCCGGTCATAATGGGAGTATCCTTCTCCTACATTCCTGTACTCCTGGCAATTGGAAAGGAATACGGGATCGCAGCAATTTTTGGCGCCCAGCTCATAGGATCGCTTGCAGCAGTCCTTATGGGATTCTTCATCAAGCCGATAAGGAGATACTTCCCGCCGATAGTTGCGGGTACGGTTGTCCTTACTATAGGCCTTTCACTTTATCCCATCGGAATAAACTACATGGCAGGGGGAGTCGGACAGCCTACTTATGCATCGCTGACCAACTGGGCAGTGGCCCTTGTAGTAATGGCGACGGTGCTGATCTGCAACAATTTCGGAAAGGGCATCTTCAAGCTGGCTTCCATCCTTGTCGGTATAGCAGCAGGTTACGCGCTTTCACTCGCGCTTGGAATAGTGAACTTCGCTCCCCTTGAGACTGCAAAGTGGGTTGCGCTTCCACAGCCTCTGCATTTTGGTATCCAGTTCGTGCCTACCGCAATCGTGTCCATGATAGTCATGTATGTCGTGAATTCCATTCAGGCGGTTGGAGACTTCTCGTCAACTACTGTCGGAGGAATGAACAGGGAGGTAACTGACGACGAGCTTTCCGGAGGAATTGTATCCTATGGGATGTCAAGCTTCGTTGCGGCTATTATCGGGGGTCTCCCGACAGCCACATACAGCCAGAACGTTGGAATAGTAGCAAGCACGAAGGTCGTTGCAAGAAGGGTTTTCATCATAGCGGCGTCAATAGTAATAGCTGCCGGCTTCATACCGAAGTTCGGTGCCCTGATGACGACGATCCCTTACGCGGTACTTGGCGGTGCGACCATATCTGTCTTTGGAATGATCACAATGACAGGAATTAAGCTTATAACACAGGATGAGCTGTCAACCAGGAACATGTCAATAGTGGGACTGTCGGTGGCCCTTGGAATGGGCATGACCCAGGTCCCTGCATCACTCGCGATGTTCCCTGCATGGTTCCTCATGGTGTTCGGAAAGTCGCCGGTCGTAATCGCGACGCTCATGTCACTCATCCTCAACATAGTGATTCCAAAGAAATCACTGGTCCAGGAGCAGAAGGAAAGGGAAGACCTGGACAGCAAATAGGACTGGCAAGATAATCGAAGAAAGCCATATACTTAAGGCAGGGACAGGAATGTCCCTGCCATATTCAAATTCATGGGGGTAAAGCATGGATACGATAATAAGGAACGGATTGGTTTCAGGTCCGACGGGACCTGAAAGTTATGACATTCTCATAGTCGGAGGAAAGATAAAGGCTGTGGGAACTGACCTCGACCCTGAGGGTCGTGAGGTTATCGATGCCAGAGGCTGCCTGGTCGTACCGGGAGGTGTCGACGTCCACACCCATTTTGATCTGCAGGCAGGGACGCACAGGGCGGCTGATGACTTCCTTACAGGTACGGTAGCGGCGGCATGCGGTGGAACCACAACCATTGTGGACCATATGGCCTTCGGGCCGAAGGGATGCAGCCTGAGGCACCAGGAGGAGGCTTATCATGGGCTTGCAGACAAAAAGGCAGTAATAGATTACGGCTTCCATGGAGTACTGCAGCATGTGGATGACAAGGTCCTGAGGGACCTTCAGGAAATGGCCATGGATGGGATACCAAGCTTCAAGGCCTATATGACCTATGACTTCAGGCTGTCGGACAAGGACATCCTTAGGGTGATGGAGACTGTGAAGAAGGCAGGGGGCGTCCTTGCGGTACATGCCGAGGAGCATGACAAGATCGAGAATCTCCGTAAGACCTTTGTAGAGGAAGGTAAGACTGAAGCCATATACCATGCCATGAGCAGGCCGAACCAAACCGAATCTGAAGCCGTAGGAAGGCTCATACGCCTATCGGAAAGGGCAGGTTGGCCAAACCTGTACCTTGTACATATATCGGCCAGGGAGAGCCTTGAGGAGGTCAGGAGGGCAAGGGGGAAAGGAGCTATGAACATATTCGTCGAGACCTGCACCCAGTACCTCATGCTTACGGAGGACAGGTACAGCCTGAAGGATGGGGAGTCCCTGAAGTATGTGATGTCACCGCCGCTTAGGAAGCAGGAGGACATTGATGCTCTCTGGAAGGGAATAGCCGATGGGGAGGTCCAGGTTGTCGGCACCGACCATTGCCCGTTCTTCTTTGAGGAAAAGCTGATGTTCGGTTCAGGCGACTTCACGAAGTGCCCGAACGGTGGTCCCGGAGCGGAGGAGAGGATGAGGCTCCTATTCTCTGAAGGTGTCATGAAGCAAAGGATAAGCCTTCAGAGGTTCATAGAGGTCACATCCCTGAACCCGGCAAGGATCATGGGGCTTTATCCCGAAAAGGGGACTTTGGAGCCAGGTGCAGATGCTGACATATGCATTATCAATCCGGAAAGGTCTGGAACCTTCAGTGCAGAAACACTTCACGGGGCCGCAGGATATACCCTTTATGAAGGGTTGGAGTATACCGGGGAAGTCGAGCTTGTGATGCAAAGAGGAAAGGTCATCGTAAAGGATGGAGTATTTCTGGGACAAAGGGGAGATGGCCGATACCTGAAGAGAAGGGTGCCATCTGTCTGAAAGGGCTTGAAACGCTGATTCGCGGCTGTAATTTCAAGGCTGAGATTGAGTTTGTGATTGCATATTGGTATGATAGAGTTAATGATTTAATGAGGATGTGCGCTGATGGATTGGAAGATGGATTTTTTGTCAAGGCTTGCGAACGGGCTTGCAAAGCAGTTCGGAAGCAATTGCGAGATTGTAATACATGACCTGGAAGGGGGAACAAAGGAAAGCTCGATAATCGTCATAGAGAACGGGCATGTGTCAAACAGGAAGGTAGGGGACGGCCCTTCATCAGTAGTCCTCGAGACACTGGCCAAGGACCCGGCTGAGGTTGAGGACCAGCTTTGCTACCTTACAGAGGTAGATGGAAAGATGCTCAAATCAAGCACCATATACATAAGGGACGATGAGGGCAACATAACCGGCATACTGGGAATAAACTACGATATTTCAAGGATGGTCATGTTCCAGAATGAGCTTAACGACATCCTGATGGTAGACTCGGCATCATCCAAGGAATCCAGGCACATACCCCATGACGTCAACAGCCTGCTGGATGACCTGATTGAGCGTGCTGTGAAGGAAGTGGGGAGTCCTGTGGCCTACATGTCCAGGGAGGACAAGATAAGGGCAATCAAGTATCTGGACTCACACGGGGCGTTCCTTATAACAAAGTCAGGCGACAAGATCTCCAGCTACTTCGGCATATCGAAATACACCATGTACAGCTATCTTGACAAGGAAAAGGATAAGGAAAGGGAATAGGAAAGTCAAAAGCAGCAGGTGAGTCCTGCTGCTTTCCTTATTTCAACCACCGACTGCAAAACAGAAAAGGGGACAAAGGTGTTACGCCTTTGCCCCGGTTATCTCTTCTATGCCTTTCTTATGAACGTTCCTGTCTTACCGTTGATTCCATCCTTTGCCTTTTCAAGCAGAGTGATGAGTGCGGTGCGGTTCTCTCCTGAGGAGGCAAACTCGACTGCAGCCTGAACCTTTGGCAGCATGGAGCCCGGAGCGAAATGACCCTCGGAAATATACTGCCTGGCTTCTTCAACGCTTATTGCGTCAAGCCACTTCTCGTTCGGTCCCCTGAAGGCTATGGCGACCTTCTCAACAGCGGTGAGGATTATCAGGTAGTCAGCATTGAGCTCCTTTGCAAGCAGTGCGCTGGCAAAGTCCTTGTCGATGACTGCGGCTGCACCCTTGAGGTGGTTGCCTATCCTTGTGACGGGAATTCCTCCTCCTCCGCATGCTATTACAATCTCCCCTGATTCCAGGAGGTTCCTGATCGTATTGATCTCAATTATCTCCTTTGGCATCGGTGATGCAACGACTCTCCTGTATCCCCTGCCAGCATCCTCCATGACCTGGATTCCGTTTGCCTTCGCATACTCAAGCTCCTCCTCGTTCATGAAGTGTCCGATGGGCTTTGATGGATTGAGGAACTTAGGGTCGTCTGAATCCACTCTCACCTGAGTGATTACAGTCGCAACCGATTTGGGGATCCCTCTTCCAATGAGCTCTTCCCTCAGAGCGTTCTGGAGGTCGTAGCCTATGTATGCCTGGCTCATGGCAACGCATACTGAAAGAGGGGTGAAGGTCGGATGCTCCTTGTTGGAGCGTCCGTACTCTGCCATTGCCTCGTTGATCATGCCGACCTGGGGACCGTTTCCGTGGGAGATAACCACTTCATGCCCTTCCTCTATGAGGTCCGCAATTGCCTTTGATGTGTGCTTGACAGCTATCATCTGCTCCGGAAGGTTGTTTCCGAGGGCGTTTCCGCCAAGGGCTATCACTATTCTCTTCTTCATTAGGAAATATCCTCCCGATGTTTACTCGTGCTTTCTTGCCTTTGCTTCTTTTTCAAGAGCAAGTAGTATAGCCTGTGGATTCTCGAACTTTGCAAGGAATATCATGGCTGCTATGATATACGGCTTGTAGCTTGCTTCCTTGTATAGAGGAGTCCTGTACCTGTCGAATACTGTTGCGGCAACCTCGCCTTCCTTGCAGCTGACGCCTGAGATGTCAGCCGGCAGGCAGTGCATGTAGAGTGCCTTTCCGTCCTTTGTGAGCTTCATGAGCTCTTCTGTACACTCCCAGTCCTTGTGTTCTGCGTTTTGCTTGAGGAGTTCCTTCTCGAGTGCCTTTATTCCGTCGAAGTCATTGTTTGCATAAAGGTCGGTTCTCTTCTCCATGGCTATGAAAGGAGCCCAGCTCTTCGGATATACTATGTCGGCATCCTTGAACGCCTCTGCCATGTCGTTTGTCTTTGTGAAGGATCCGCCTGACTTTTCTGCGTTCGCCCTTGCGACCTCTTCAACCTCTGACATTATCTCGTAGCCTTCAGGATGTGCAAGCACTACGTCCATACCGAACCTGGTCATGAGACCTACGATTCCCTGTGGAACTGAAAGCGGCTTTCCGTAGGACGGTGAGTAAGCCCATGACATTGCGATCTTCTTGCCCTTCAGGTTCTCGACTCCGCCGAACTCATGGATGATATGGAGCATGTCAGCCATTGACTGTGTTGGATGGTCGATATCGCACTGGAGGTTGACAAGGGTAGGTCTCTGCTCGAGGACTCCGTCCTTGTTTCCGTCCTGTACTGACTGTGAGACTTCCTGCATGTATGTGTGGCCCTTGCCTATGTACATGTCGTCCCTTATTCCTATTACGTCAGCCATGAAGGAGATCATGTTTGCAGTCTCCCTGACTGTCTCGCCATGAGCTATCTGTGACTTTCCTTCATCAAGGTCCTGTACCTCGAGTCCGAGAAGGTTGCAGGCTGACGCGAAGGAGAACCTGGTCCTTGTGGAGTTGTCCCTGAATATGGATATTCCGAGTCCTGACTCGAATACCTTTGTGGAGATGTTGTTCTCCCTCATGTACCTCAGGGCGTCTGCAACTGTAAAGAGTGCCTCGATGGAGTCGTCTGACTTGTCCCAGGTAAGGAAGAAGTCGTCGTTGTACATTTCCTTGAAGTTAAGGCTGTTCAGCTTTTCGATATAATCATTCAGAGTTTTCATCAATATGCTCCTTTTGCGCTTTCTTGCGCTAAAAATTTTTATTTGTCCTGCCGGAGGCCTTAGATAGGGAAATCCGGCAGGATGATCACCTGTATGGCTATTTGCAGTATATGGTCGGAAGGGCTGCATATACTGCCGCGCACTTCACAAGGTCTTCCTTCCAGGTCATCTCGTTGGGGGCGTGAGCCTGAGCTTCCGCTCCAGGTCCGAAGCCTATGACAGGTATGCCGTTTCTTCCCATTATGGCAACTCCGTTGGTCGAGAAGGTCCACTTGTCAGTGAGAGGCCTTGCCTTCCTCATCGCATCGCAGTTCTCGGCTCCGCTCCTTGTTGTCCCGTAGAGTCCGTTGTACGCCTCTTCCATGGCTTTCGTGACATCATGGTCTTCAGGTATCACCCATGTCGGGAAGTAGCACTCGATAGGGTATACGAGTCCTGTGTAGCTCGGCCTGTCATAATCGTACATGCTTACAGTTGCGTTGTACTTCTTTACTGCAGGAAGTGCCCTTATCTCGTCAAGGCAGCTTTCCCAGGTTTCGCCTGCAGTCATTCTCCTGTCAAGGGATATGGAGCAGGAATCAGCAACGGCGCATCGGCTTGGTGATGTGAAGAATATCTGGGAGGTTGTAACTGTTCCTCTTCCAAGGAAGTTGGCTTCCTTGTACTCAGGGTTGAACTTCTCATCAAGCATCTTCACGAGACCCTTGATCTCCTTGTCGTCTGCAGCGTCATTCTCGTTGAGGTCGCGTACGTTAGTGAGTATCTCAGCCATCTTGTATATGGCGTTGTCTCCTCTTTCAGGTGCCGAACCGTGGCAGGAGATTCCCTGAACGTCGACCCTTATCTCCATACGGCCTCTCTGGCCCCTGTAGATCCCTCCGTCAGTAGGCTCTGTCGAAACCACGAACTCAGGCCTTATGTTCCCTTCCCTTATGATGTACTGCCAGCAGAGTCCGTCGCAATCCTCTTCCTGAACAGATCCGACAACAAGAGCTGTGTACTTGTCGCTGAGGAGCCCCAGGTCCTTCATGATCTTTGCTCCGTATACGGATGATACTATTCCTCCAAGCTGGTCTGAGGTTCCGCGTCCGCCGATTTCAGTGTCTGTCTCATAACCTTCATATGGATCGAAGTTCCAGTTTGCCCTGTTTCCGATTCCAACCGTATCGATGTGGGCATCGAAGCCGATTAGTGTCTTTCCAGTACCCATGTATCCGAGGATGTTTCCCATCGGGTCAATCTCGATCCTGTCGAAGTCAAGAGCCTTCATCTCAACTTCTATCCTCTTGATGACGCCTTCCTCTTCTGCGCTTTCACCAGGTATTGCCACCAGGTCCCTAAGGAATTTGCTCATGGCTGGCTTGTAGGCTTCAGCCGCTACTTTGATCTTTTCGAAATCCATCGTTTCTTTTCCTCCATTTTTTAAGGATGCGGATGCTTCTTTTGATTGTCTCCGAGTTAGCGAAGCACCAGAAATACGGCAGGCAGTTTGGTATTTATCAAATAATGTTGTTAATGTAATCGATGTCTCAAACTTATGATACCATAACAGGATTACAAATCAATAGAAAAACAAAAAAACTTTTAGTTAACAACAAAAATTTTTAGCATACCAAAATAATCTGCCGAAAGCTTATATCCAGGCGCTTCCATGATGCCTGTATAGCATCTTCTGATGATGTTCCATGGAATATTACAGAATGTTCACTTCATGTTTACGCCTTCATGGTAACATGCAGGATAATCAGGTATGGGAGTAATAAGCTAAAGGACTTCATGGAGGTATGAAATGATAATTGCGAGATGGAACGGGATAGAGATCGCGAAAAGTGACAGGACAGTAATTGTTGAAGGCAACCATTATTTTCCGAAGGAGGATGTTGACCGCGGTTTTCTTGAGGAATCCACGAAGCACACAACATGCCCGTGGAAGGGTGTGGCAAGCTACTATACAATAGCTGCCGGCGGCAGGAAAAATCCAGATGCTGCATGGTATTATCCCGAACCTAAGGCTGAAGCGACTATGATAAAGGACAGGATAGCCTTCTGGAAGGGTGTGGAGGTTACGGAGGCCTGAACATAATTGGAGGAAGAAGGAAATAACTTGCGGATTAAAAAAGCTGTTGACTGTATTTTTTCCGCATGTTAGTATTAATCGAATTAAATAGGCCTTTAACTGAACACGAGAGGTTTGGAAGGCGAAAACTGCACATAAGTGATTGTGGTAGCCTTCTTTGCTTGCGAAGAAGGCTTTTTTGTTCCTTTAAAATGTTACTGCGATAACAAGAAGGAGGCAGAACCTATGACAAATATCAGGCACCTGGTAGAACCGGAAAACTTCACCCTTGAGGAGATCGAGGATCTCATCGATAAAGGGCTCAGCATGAACGCTGACCCAAAGCCTTATGCGAACGTATGTCAGGGAAAGATAATGGCATCACTGTTCTTCGAGCCGAGCACAAGGACCAAGCTCAGCTTTGACAGCGCCATGATGAGGCTTGGAGGACAGGTCCTCGGCTTCAGCGACGCGTCAACAAGCTCAACTTCAAAGGGAGAGTCACTTGCAGACACGATAAAGGTGGTAAGCGGCTATTCGGACATCATAGTGATGAGGCACCCTAAGGAAGGCGCACCTCTGCTTGCGACCCACTTCACCGAAGTTCCAATAATAAACGGAGGAGACGGCGGACACCAGCATCCGACCCAGACCCTCACTGACCTTATAACAATCAAGAAATACAAGGGTAAGCTTGACGGCATGAAGATCGGCTTCTGCGGTGACCTTAAATACGGAAGGACAGTCCACAGCCTCATAAGGACACTTGCAAGGTTCGGGAACAAGGAGTTCTACCTGATATCCCCTGAAGAGCTGACACTCCCTTCATCGCTCAAGGCTCAGCTTGAGAAGCAGGGCGTTAAGCTCATAGAGATGAGGTACATCGAGGATGTCGTGGAAGAGCTTGACATACTCTACATGACAAGGATCCAGAAGGAAAGGTTCTTCAACGAATCTGACTACATTAGGCTCAAGAACTCCTACATACTGGACAAGGATAAGATAAAGGCAGCGAAGAGCGACATGATAATCCTTCATCCGCTGCCAAGGGTCAACGAGATATCCAATGAAGTGGATACTGACCCGAGAGCGCTCTACTTCGAACAGGCCAAGCTTGGCGTATACATCAGGATGGCCCTTATATGCAAACTCCTGGAGGTGGGACCATATGCTAGAGGTTAAAGGCATTGACAATGGGATAGTCATAGACCATATAAGCGCGGGAAACGGCATCAGGGTGTTTAACAGGCTGCTTGCAGAAGACATCGATACTCCGGTCGTACTCCTCATCAACGTGGAAAGCAAGAAGCTGGGCAAGAAGGACATCATAAAGCTTGCGGATGTATTCGACATCAACCTTGACATACTGGGTCTCATCGACCAGAACATAACAGTCAATGTTGTCAAGGATTCAAAGATAGTGGAGAAGTACATGGCGGTAATCCCTGACGAGGTCACAGGCCTCTTCAGCTGCGACAATCCAAGATGCATCTCGAATTCAGACTCCTATGCGGTACCGAAGTTCAAGTTCTTCGAGAAGAACGGGGCTGCAAAGTACATCTGCAGCTACTGCGAAGAGATAACGAAGTTCAGGCTGTAGGAAAAGCAATATTATTGATTTAAAAGGACATGCAGGATAATTCCGGCATGTCCTTTAAATCATTCTGAAAACATTATTCCAATATATATCCTCATGCTGTCCAGAAGCTCGCTTACCTTCACCTTCTCATTCTCCCTGTGGACGCACGAGAGGTCGCCCGGTCCGAGTATGAGGCATTCGATCCCTTTTCTCCTTAATATCGAACCGTCTGTGGTACCTGCGAAGAAGGTGGTGCTGAAGGGGATACCTGCTGCAAAGAAGGCTTCCCTGACCATACGGAGGCTATCTGAATCATCATTCACCTTCCAGCCATACCTCATGTCCATGATGACATATGACACGTCATAGCCTGGGTTTTCAAGCTTCAGACTTTTGATGATGCTGTCGAGCCTTATCCATATATCCCGTGGGTCGTGGTCAGGCACGAGCCTCGCATCAAACTTAAGCTGCAGCTCGTCCGGGACCACGCATGGCTCGACTCCTGCATGGATAGAGAGCGGCTGCCAGAAGGAGCTTCCATATTCTGTTCCTTCGTAGATTGAAAAATCCTCCTCATCCATCAGGTTCATGAGCTTCCTCGCAAGGTCAATTGCATTCTGACCCTTGCCCAGGGAGCCGTGGCCTGTGCCTCCCTGGATCGATATGGTCCCGTAGGTCCTTCCCTTTCCTGCAGTACACACCATTAGTCCTGTAGGCTCGCAGACGATGAGGAGGTCGAGCTTGTCAAGGAACCGTTCTTTAAGGAGCGCCTTTGAGCCCTTCATGCCATCCTCTTCATCAACTGTTGCAATAAGGTATATGTCATTTGGAGGAACAGCTCCGCTCTCCTTTACAGCTGCCATTGAAACCATGGCCGAAGCAAGGCCGCCCTTCATGTCAGATGAACCTCTCCCGTGTAGGAAGCCGCCGGAGATCTCACCTGAGAAGGGGTCGGAGGTCCATCTGAGAGCTTCCCTCGGGCTTACAGGCACCACATCCATATGGCCTGTGAAGGCTATGGCTCTTGTGCTGTCCTTTCCCGGAATCCGGGCAACGATGTTCCTGCGTGTCCCTTCAACCTCGAAGCTTTGAGCTTCAATTGAATATGACCTGAAGAAATCGAGGAGATAAGCGATGACCTCCTGTTCACTTCCGGGCGGGTTCACGCTCCTTATCCTGACAAGGTCCCTTGCTGTCTTTAAAAGCAGCCTTTCATATCGTCCAGTCACAATTGGATTATCCATGTTTTTGCCTTCCTTCATGTATCTTTTTCATTCAATCCCCTCAATTATATCCCTGTCCTTACACGATTTCATCCGCATAACCAATGCCTGCTGGAAAAAACTGGCAGTGTGGTCTATAATACAGGTAAGAAACTCAGGAAAAGGAAGACAGATATGGATTCAGACAAGGTCTTACGGGACCACTCTATAAAAATCACCAAGCCGCGTGTGGCGATATATGACATATTGCTGAGTCTCGAAAAGGGAATTGACGCTGAAGGGATATATTCCATGTGCACCGACATGGGGCTTTTCGTAAACCTCAGCACGGTCTACAGGACCCTTGAGCTTTTCGAGGAGAAGGGTCTCATTTCCAAATATGACCTGGGAGAGAAGAAGTACAATTACAGCCTGAAGAAGGGCAGCCATATACATAACCTGGAGTGCGTAAGCTGCCACAGGCTTCTCGACCTCGAATGCCCCATGAAGCAGATCGAGGAGCTGGTCTCCAGAGAGACCGGATTCCACCTTACTGAGCACAGGCTTGAGCTCAAGGGGATCTGCAGCGAATGCATGGCAAAGGGAAGGGGAAACAGATGATCGGAATAGTGAGGAACAACAGGGTCCTCTTTGGACTGATAACCTTCGTATTCTTGCTGTCGACAGCAGCGATGCTGTTCGACCTTGAGATCAGGCTGGGGAACATATTCAACTTTTCGCGTGATAACTTTGGGATAAACCTTCCTGTGTTCTTCGCGATGGTTGCACTTGCCACCATCACGGACAGGAACCTTAACAAAAGAAGAAGAAAATGAGATTACCACCCACGACAGCAGGTATTTTGCAGATTGCCTCATCGGGGTGTTTTTCTTTGGAGCGGGTGCAGTCAAATCCTGATGCAAAGGAGTGATTCAGATGGCTAAGCCAAGACCTTCGATAGAAAGGGAATTAAAGAAGCAGGTGGACCTTACGAGGAAGAACGGCAGCCTTAATCCAAAGGCAATTGGCTGGGCCAGGGAACCGCTCATTAAAAGTGCGGTAACCGGGTCATGGCTCCGGAAGAAGAAATGGAACTACTGGTGCATAGTCAGCCCGGAGGTCCTATTCTCCGCTACCGTGTCAAACCTTGACTACATAGGAATGGTGTTCACTTATTTCCTTGACCGGGAAACCATGAAGTTCACTGAGAAGACCATATCCAAGCCTTTCGGCAAAGGCTGCAGCATGCCTGAAAATGTCAATGAGACTGTGGAGTATTATGATGATGACAACCTTGTGGCATTCTACAGGATGAGGACCTATACGAAGATAGACGTAAAATGCGTGGATTTCGGAGGCCAGGTGCTGGATGTCGAGCTTAACGTGACTGCGCCTGATGAGCACGAGACACTTAATGTGGTCGTCCCCTGGACCAGGTGGAGATACCAGTTCACCTCCAAGCAGAACTGCCTCAGGGTGGAGGGCCACATAAAGGTGGGTGACAGGAAGTACATCCTGAAGAAGGAGGACTCATATGCGACACTTGACTTCGGAAGGGGAAAGTGGCCGTATGACTCAAAGTGGCAGTGGGGAACCGCATCAGGTGATACGAACGGAACGAATGTGGGACTGAATCTCGGAGGTACCTGGACCGACGGCACTGGAATGACTGAGAATGGTATCGTGGTAGACGGGAAGCTCACCAAGATAAGGGAGAACATGGAGTTTGGCTTCGATACCTCTGACAGGATGAAACCCTGGGTGATTAAGTCGAAGGATTCGGATTCAGTGGACCTTGTATTCACACCGGAATATGAGCGTGTGGCCAAAACCAAGGTGCTGTTCCTGATGTCAGAGGTACACCAGTTGATGGGGACCTACTCAGGCCATGTGACTGACTATACCGGGAAGCGGATTGAAATAGAGTCACTCTATGGAAGCATAGAGGACCATGCGGCAAAGTGGTAGTTTCCATATAGTCTGGCATTTCAAGGGATATGTCTTAATTTTATCCTCATCAGGTTCATATCATCTGATGGAAATGCCTATGCTAATTCCTCATCGGGTTCATCACAAGTGAAATTACCATGGTCGCGACACTCATTATTGCGATGGCTCCTCCAGGTGCGCTGTCAAGGTAGTAGGAGAGGATGAGCCCTGCAAGGACATCTGTAACGCTTACGGCTACCGCTATTGCAAGGGTCCTCGAGAAGCCCTTCCTGAACTGCATGGCAGAGGCCACAGGAAGTACTATGAGCGATGAAATGACAAGTATTCCTGTTATCCTTATGGATGCGGAGATTGATGCTCCCATGAGGAGCGCGAAGATATAGTTGACTGTCTTTACCCTTATTCCGGAAACCTTTGCCCCATCCTCGTCGAAGGTGGAGTATATCAGCTCGCTGTAGAACCTCGCGACAAGAAGGCTTGATGCGATGGTTACAGCAAGGACCAGAAAAAGGTCATCGACGGTAACTGTCAATATGCTTCCGAACAGGTACTGTGTGATGCTTGCACTGGCGCTTCCGCTTGATACGAGGATTATGGCGATGCCGACGCTCAGAGTCATGACGACTGACATCAGTATCTCGGAATATCTCTTGAACGAGTCACGCATGTATTCGATCATGACTGCCGCTAGGGTGGTGAATATCACTGAAGTTATTGTAGGGTGAATGCCTATGACAAGCCCGATCGCGACTCCGGCGAAGGACGAATGGGCAAGTGTGTCGCCTATCATAGAGAACCGCCTGAGGACCAGGAATATCCCTATTATCGGGCAGAGCAGCGCTATGAGGAAGCCAGCTGCAAGGGCGTTCTGCATGAATGGAAGTGAAAGCATCAGAGCACCTCCCTGCTGAAGAACAGCATGTTGTCAACGTCCTCATGCTGTATGTTCCTCTTGAAGGTAGCGATGTCGTAGATCGCACCCTTCTGTTCGCCCATCCTCAGGATGTAATCGGAGTTGTGGATGGCGGCCGAGATGTTGTGTTCAACAGCGACTATGGTGACACCTCTGTCCCTAAGCTTCTTCAGTATCTCCCTGACTTCCTTCTGGCTCCTTGTGTCCATGCCTGTGGATGGCTCGTCGAGCACTATGACCTCAGGGTTTCCGAGAAGTGCCCTTCCGATGAACACCCTCTGCTGCTGGCCTCCAGAAAGGTCGCCTATAAGGGAATGCTTCTTATCCAGCATTGATACGTCCTCAAGTGCCTTGTCAATCCCTGACCTGTCCTTCAGGCCGAGGGCGTGCAGGTGTATCCTGTATACCTCCTCGACGGTTATGGGGAACTGGGAATTGAAGCTCTCCATCCTCTGGGGGACGTAGCCGATCCTGTCGGTGCTGATCCCTATGGATCCTTTTATAGGCTTGAGGAGTCCTAAGGCGAGCTTAACGAATGTTGACTTGGCTGAGCCGTTCTCTCCTATTATCGATGTGAGCTTTCCTTTTGGTATCCTAAGGTCAAGGTCCTTTATGAGATATGGCTCTTCTCCCGAATACGAGAAGGAGAGCCCCTTCGCTTCTATCATGAAATCCTCCGAAATGGCAAAAAAGATTTGTATGCCTGCCCACAAAGATTTGTATGCTTCTTGACAACAGGCATCCATGCTTATATTATATTCATTGATGCGAATCATTTGCAACTCATGGAGGTTAATTTTGAAAAGAAAGTTTAAGATAGCGGCAGCGGTACTCGCTGCAATGGTGGTATTCACTGCGTGCTCGGGAGAGAAGGGTGATGCGGTTGGGAAGATTTCCGTCTCGACAACGATCAATCCTGTCCACCAGATAGTAACTATAATAGGTGGCGACAAGGTAGAGGCATCGAGGATGGTCCCTGCGGGAAGCGAGGCGCACGATTTCGAGCCGACCATAAGGGACATGGAGACACTGTCCAAATCCAGTATCCTGTTCATAAGCGGACTCGGCATGGAGCCCTGGGCTGACAAGGCAAAGGAGACCACAGGGTCAAAGGGTCTGGTTACAGCTGAGCTCTCTTCAGGGATCGGCCTTATAGGCCTTGAGGAGAACGGACACGAGGGTGAGGAAGAGGAGCACGGTGACTTTGACCCTCATGTATGGCTGAGCCTGGACGGAATGGTAACCATGGCCGAGAACGCTGAGAAGGCGCTTAGCGCCGCAAGCCCTGAAAATGCGGAGTATTTCAGGAAGAACCTGGAAGCCTTCAGGAAGGATGCCCTTGCACTGAAGGAGGAGTATCTTCCGAAGTTCGCACCATATCAGGGGAAGGCCTTCGTGACAGGCCATGCTGCCTTCGGGTACATGTGCAGGGAGCTGGGACTTGTCCAGATGTCAGTCGAAGGGCCTTTCCAGGAGGGGGAACCTACTCCCAAGAAGCTGGAAGAACTGATAAACTTTGCTAAAGAGAATGGGATAAAGACAATTTTCCTTGAAGAGCAGGCATCTCCCAAGGTATCGGAGACACTTGCGAGGGAGGTAGGGGCATCCACAGAGACGCTCAATCCTCTCGAGAGCGAAGGGGACCTTCTTCAGACAATCAAGGAGAATTACGACAAGATACTGAAGAGCATGGAATAGGCCGGCATGGGGATATGCTGGAATAACTGAAAAATGACATATGGGGAGGGGAATTGTATTCCCCTCCCCATATTGATATAATAAGGATAATTGGTTATATACAAGTATTAACAACATCGTAAACAATGCAGGGAGGTCAGAAATTTGGAAAAGATACCGTCAAGGAATGAAGTTGATGACAGGTACAAATGGAGACTTGACCTCATTTTCGCATCCAATGCGGATTTTGAGGAAGAGCTCAAGGCGGTCAAGGCTGAGGCAGGGGTGCTTTCAGGCTACAAGGACAGGTTAGGGGAAAAGGAAGCGCTCCTTGGATACCTGAAGGACTATGAGACCTATGGAAGAAGGCTTGAGAAGCTTTACTCATATGCGCACATGAAGTCGGATGAGGATACTACCAACGGAGAGCAGCAGGTTCTGCTTGCTAAGGTATCGGAGTATTATTCAGAGCTCATGGCACTTACCTCATGGTTCGTCCCTGAGATACTCGCTTTGCCTGATGAAAAGCTGAATGAGTACCTTACTGACCCTGACCTCGAACTTTACAGGTTCCACATAGAGTCCATAGCCAAGGACAAGCCCCATGTGCTTTCAAAGGAAAGGGAGGAGCTTCTGGCGAGCCTCGGGGATTCCCTGAGCGCCCCTGAGAAGATTTACAACATGTTCTCGAATGCAGACCTGACTTTTGGGAACGTAACAGATTCTGAAGGAAACGAGCATCAGCTCACCGAGGAGAAATACAGGAACTTCATACAGTCGAAGGACAGGGTGCTCCGCAGGAACTCATTCCTTGAGCTGTTCACAACTTACGGAAAGTACAAGAACACTCTTGCACAGACTCTGACCGCGAGCATGAAGGTCTTCAACATCGACTCGAAGCTAAGGAAATATACCTCGCCTGTTGAAAGGGCGCTTTCACCGAACAACATCCCTGAAGCTGTGTTCCACAACAGCATAGGTACAATAAACGAGGGCCTGAAGGAGCTGCACAGATACGTAGACATCAAGAAGAAGCTCCTGGGGCTTGATGAGATCCACATGTATGACCTGTACGTGCCGGTAATCGACATCCCGGAAAAGAAGATATCCTTCGAGGAAGGTGTTGCAATGTCCCTTGAAGGCCTCAAGCCGCTTGGGGAGGAGTACCTGTCCATATTCAGGGAAGGCATCGTAGGCGGATGGATAGACATATACGAGAACAAGGGAAAGAGGAGCGGGGCTTATTCATCAGGCTGCTTCGACACACTGCCGTACATACTCCTGAACTACCATGACGACCTGAGGGATGTTTCCACTCTGGTACACGAGATGGGTCATTCGATTCACTCATATTATTCAAGGAAGACGCAGCCATACATATACGCAGGCTACACGATATTCGTCGCAGAGGTTGCCTCAACTACCAACGAGAAGCTCCTTATCCACCACCAGATAGAGACTGAGACCGATGAGAAGAGAAAGCTCTACCTTATCAACCAGGAGCTTGAGCAGATCAGGACAACCGTGTTCAGGCAGCTCATGTTCGCCGAGTTCGAGAAGATCACGCATGAGTCACTGATCGGAGGTACGCCGCTTACTGGTGACGACCTCAACAGGATATGGCTCGACCTCAACAGGAGGTATTTCGGAGAGGGCATAGTCCTTGACAAGGAGATCGAGAGCGAATGGTCGAGGATCCCTCATTTCTACAGCGACTTCTACGTATACCAGTATGCAACGGGCTATGCTGCCGCGAGCGCATTCTGCGACATGATACTCGAGGGCAGGGAAGGCGCCGTTGAAAAGTACCTTGGATTCCTCAAGGCGGGCGGAAGCGGCTATCCTGTCGATGTGCTTGCATCTGCCGGCGTTGACATGACCTCGAAGGCACCTCTGGAGGCTACAGTGAAGAGGTTTGCCGAGCTTCTCGACATGCTCGAGGAAGTTGTGTCCTAAATATGAATTTACTGAAAAGAAAGTGCCTATCGGTCCTTTCCTTGTTTATAAGCGCTAGCTTATAGGCTAATATAGAATATATACAGGAGAAAAGATATGAGCGTTGGATATATGAAAGCGGTCCTGGATCGGCTGGTTGACAGTAAGGGCTTCAGCCTTGATGTCTTTCCGGCATATGACAGGGACCTGGGTTATTTTGCATACAGGGAAAGAGGAGGCTACATGAAGGCTGTCATATTCTCCCGCGAAGGCGAGGAGGAGCAGCAGCTTTTGTCGTTCGATGAATTTGCGTCCTTCAAAGGTGTCATCTTTGACGTGGTGAACCTTGTGTTTGCAGAGAGGGGCTACCAGGGTTCGGGCTTATCCCGTCCGGGATACCATGAAGGTACCATTGACCCCGGGGGGAATCTCAGGCTTCCGGATGAGGAGACACTTGCCCTCTTCACGGAGGAGAAGAAGGGGACAAGGCCCATGACGCTGTCTGATATGGCAGCTTCCGCACCTGTAACCATGGGACTCATCGCGGTCAACATCATGGTATTCGCAGCATCGGCGTTCCTTTCTCAGTCCACTGAGATCAATGTGTATGTACTTGTGTATCTTGGAGCCAAGTTCAACCTGCTGATAGGGCAGGGTGAGTGGTGGAGGCTTGTGACTTCAGCTTTCCTTCATGGGAACCTGATGCACATACTCTTCAACATGTACGCCCTTTACAATTTAGGGCCGTTCCTTGAGATGAGGCTGAGGAAGGCAAGGTTTACCGCCATATACTTCATCTCGGCCATCACCTCGGGACTTCTCAGCTACTTCATGACGCCAAGCGTTTCAGTGGGGGCGTCAGGTGCCATCTTCGGGCTTCTCGGCGCATTCCTTGTGCTTGCCTTAAGGAGCAGGGAGAAGGGGTTGAGGAGGGTTCTGCCGAACATACTGTTCATATTGGGCATAAACCTAATGATAGGTTTTGCCGGAAGCGGTGTAATAGATAATTTCGGGCATATAGGAGGTCTCCTCGGGGGCATGGCGTCAACGCTCTTGCTTGCCGGAAGGGGTCCCAAAGCGAGTGAGGAGTGAAAGTTATGAAAGTTACGTCAGTCACAACTACCATGCGGGCTGAAGACCTGCTCCACGACCTGCGGGTCATGGTGGAACCCAAGGTGCCCGGGCTTGCATTTGAAACAGTGGAGCTTGAGGACAGCTCGATACTTGTCAAGGGCAGCTACAAGTATGGCATCAGCATACCCTTCCTCGGGAAGATAAAGATACTTGATGTATCTGACAATGTGATCACCCTTAAGATAGCCCAGGTGAAGGTCCTGAAGATCGGGATACCGAAATTCATACTTTCCATAGCTTCCAAGACTGCCGCAGGCAAGGCAAAGGAAATGGGGATAGAGTATAAGGATGGAGCCCTTAAGGCCAACATATCGAGCATCCTGTCAACTGTTCCCCATGTAGGTCTGACGGTAGACCACATCATTATGCAGGATGGGCTCCTTTCACTTTCCATTGCGGATATTTCAGCAGACATCGACGCCATGCAGGCTGAAGCGAACAGGGACAAGGAAGCTGAGGAAAGGGCCGCAAGGGAGAAGGAAGAAAAGAGGGTCGCGGAGTTCAACAGAAGGCTTTCGGTCATGGATAGGACCAGGGACAGCTATACCGACTTCAGGGATACGCTCCACA
Source organism: Youngiibacter fragilis 232.1 (assembly GCF_000495435.3). GTDB lineage: Bacteria > Bacillota > Clostridia > Clostridiales > Clostridiaceae > Youngiibacter > Youngiibacter fragilis. The sequence goes on from NZ_AXUN02000198.1 coordinate 85,552, forward strand.
GGAAGACTCCTGAGGGTGCGAGGAAGTACTTCAGGTATGCGATGGCGCTTCCTGACATATATGCGCTTTCCTACAGGCTGCTGAAGGACAAGAGGGTGTCCAAGAGGGATAAGGTCATTATTTCAGTGACCCTCGGCTATCCTCTGCTGCCGTTTGACCTGCTACCTGACAGGATCCCGCTGCTTGGAGCAGTTGACGACATAGCACTCATAACCTTCGGAGTCAACCACATGATGACGAGGATTCCGATCCCGATAATCGTACAGCACTGGCAGGGGGACTTGAAGACCCTGAAGCTCATAAGGGACAATGTGCCGACTGTGATGTCCTTCACACCGGGAAAGACACTTGACAAGGCATACGGGATAATAGATGCAAAGCTCGAGCAGACAAGGAAGTCATACCTTGCCGACGAGGCATATCTCACTCCTGAAAACGAAGTGAAGACAATCGACCTTGAACCCATATTCAGGAAGGTCATCGAGGAGGAGCCTGGAGTTCCGCCTAAGCTTGCGGAAATGAGGGACGTATAGTACCATTGTAATAGAATTAATCCGGGCCGTGGATAGGATCCACGGCCCTTTGAGGTGGTAATTTGGGAAAGTTTTACGGAGTGGTCAACGGGCATTCGAAGGAACCAAGGATATTCACGGAGTGGAGTGAGGCAAAGAAGGAAGTGACAGGAGCAAAGGGTGCCCTTTACAAGGGCTTTCTGACACTGGCAGAGGCAGAGGAGTTCATAGGCATGAGGAAGGAGACGGAATCTGACGATGACGGTCTCACTGTCTATGTGGACGGCAGCTTCGAGCTCGAGACCGGGAGATACGCTTACGGATTGGTTGTGGTCTCAGGCGGTGAGGAGATCCATTCAGAGGGCTATGCGATGAAGGGTGAGTTCAGCTCGATGAGGAACGTGGCGGGTGAGGTGCTTGGTGCGATAAAGGCAATGGAATATGCCATAAGGAACGGCCACAAGAAGCTGCACCTGTATTTTGACTACCAGGGCATCGAATCCTGGGCAATAGGGACCTGGAAGAGGAACAACGCCCTTACAATGGGCTATCACGAACACTACAGGAAGCTTTCGGTTGACCTGAAGGTCATTTTCCACAAGGTGAAGGGGCATAGCGGCAACAGGTTCAACGACCGGGCGGATGAAATGGCGAAAATGGCATTCAGAAAATGAGGGAGCATAAAGACGTGCTTCCTCTTTTTCCTGAATTCTGATGTGTTATACATAAAAATATTATCTGATTGAATTGAAGGCCTGCTTTATCTGAAAAAGGTGCTCGAAGCATCATGACAATGTCTTGTCAGATACGTATAAAATGGTGTTTTTTGGTCTAAACCGTGAATCCTATTAAAGAATTCTATATTTCGATTATTTTCTGGTATTTTTTGAATCTGTTTATATGTTATAATGAAAACAGATTCTATTTGTGTTGGGAGATAATTGTTATGGAAGTATTGTCTTTAGGGGAGAAAATCAAGAAACGTAGAAAAGAACTGGACATGACTCTGAAGGATGTGGCAGGTGACAGGGTAACTCCTGGCCAGATCAGCCTTGTCGAGTCCGGAAAGTCAAATCCCTCCATGGATCTGCTCGAATATCTGGCTGCAACCCTGGATGTTTCGGTTGAATACTTCATGGAATCAGAGGTAACTCAGGCAGAGACCATCTGCAAGTACTACAACAGGATGGCAGAGATAAACCTTACCCATGGCGACATTGATAAGGCAATGGCATTCATAGACAAGGCTGACAGGTTTGTGGACAAGTACAACCTTAGCCTTGCTAAGGCCAGGAACCTTTTCCTTCGCGGTGTCTACAAGACAAAAATGAAGGAGTATGAAGAGGCGTACGACTACCTCTTCAAGTGCAACCTCATTTATTCATCGATCAGCTATTATGAGGGTTTCCTCGAGAATTTCATGTTCGCAGGGAAAAGCTTCCTGAACTCAGACTTGATCCCTCTTGCACTCAGCTATTTCCACAAGTCCGAATCCCTGTTCAAGGAAGAGATCATAACAGATGAGTTTCTGCTGGGTAAGGTATACTTCTACCTTGCGATGGGCTACCAGAAGACTGGAAAGCTTGAAAAGGCGAAGGAATACACCAGGCTTTGCAGCGACAAGTTCGAGAAGCTCAGCGACAGGATAGGCTATGGGAACCTGCTGACAGCCCTTGCTGAGGATTACGAGGCCAAAGGCAACCTTAAGGAAGCGCTCACCTATTCCTCCATGGCGCTGGACCTGTTCAAGGACTATGATTCAGAAAAGGAATATGCAATGATGGAGCAGAGCCTTGGAGAACTGTACTTGGGCTTCGAGGATTACGATGAAGCCCTCTCACATTTCATGAGGGCCAAGGACATATATTCGATGACATCTGACAGCAGATACAACGACATACTGCTTTCGATAGTCGAATGTCAGGCATATCTCGGAAGGCATGGTGACAGCCTTGATACCATGAAATTCCTTGAAAAGTTATTTGAGGAGGACGATAGCCTCGATAACCTTCATCTTTACAGGCTCAAGGCCAAGGTTCAGGGTATGATGAAGAATTCCAGGGAAGCCCTCAACAACCTGATACTTGCAGCACAGCTTGCTAAGACCAAGGGCTACAAGGATGAGGAAGCGGAGGTTCTGATCCTCCTTTCAAAATACTATCTTGATCGTGGAAAGACTGAAGAAGCCGAAGGCTTCCTGGATGAGTCCGTCGGCATCCTGAATGAGATAAGCGGGGATAGATGATATGGATATACTGACGACAGGCGAAAAGATAAAAAGGGCAAGAATACAGAAGGACATGACACTCAAGGACTTATGCGGCAAGGAGATTTCTGTCTCGAAGCTAAGTACCATTGAGAACAGCAAGGTACAGGCAGAAGAATGGATACTGAAGCTTATAGCCAAAAGGCTTAACCTTGACGTGGAGTACCTCAAGAAGGACATGGTACAGGAGATAACTGACGAGCTTAAGAGCCTGGATTCCAAAAGGGCTTCAGGAACCTATGAGGAAGAGGTAAGGGACCTTATCCTCATAGCCAACCAGAACGGCCTTTATTCACAGGCGTTCATGGCAAGGCTGCAGCTCATAGACTACTTCATGGCAAAGAACAAGACCGAGCAGCTTACCGTTGAGATCTCAAACCTTTACAAGACACTGATAAGGGTCATGAACAAGGAGACTCTGTACCTGTACATCTACACTATGGCGAAGTACCTCATATACACCAGGGAATATTACAATGCTGCGGTATACCTCCAGAATCTCATGGACCATTTCAATGAGCTGCCGGAATCCATGACCAATGACCTTAAGCTGCAGATACCATACATGCTTATGCAGTGCTATGTGTACACACGTCAATACGAACGGGCGTCCAAATATGCTGCAAATGTGAAGGCGCTTATGGATAAGACTGACAGCAAGGTCATCCTTGGAGAGATACACCTGCTGTTCTACATACTGAGCACGACAGGTAAGCTGGAGAGCGATGCGGCTTCTGACTATTCGAAGGTCAACAAGTATCTTGAGGACTATCCTGAGCAGCTCGCCACTGCGAAGTTCATACTCGCGATTAACATGATAGAGAGCGGGAAGAGCAGGGAAGGCTACAGGGAGCTTGAGAAGGCAGCTGAAATATTCCCCAAGGACAAGCTTGGTGAAAGCACTGAGCTTCTGATGTCAGCCATGGAGATCTTTGCAGAGAACAGGCTTTATGACGAAGCTGACAAGTACATAGACATGCTGGTCAATTCTGCCATAGAGAACGGGGACACTGATTACATGCAGAAGGCATACTACTACAAGGGGATGCTTCTCGGAAGAAAGGGAAAGTATGACCAGGCTGAAACCTACATGAGCGTCTCTCTGGACCTTCTGATGAAGAAGGGAAGATCCAGGGAGCTGTCTGAAAGGTACAAGGACCTTGGGAAGATATATTACCAGATGGGGAACAAGCAGGAAGCTGTAAAGTACCTGTCAATGAGCGTATCTTCACTTTGACAGCAGGCATAGGTGAACAGCAGGACTTTTTAATGTGATGTTTACCAGCAGCACTCAAAAGAAATGGAAGGAGGATTTCCTCCTTCCATTTCTTTTAACCTGAATCACGCTCAGTTTTTTCCGCCTTGTCAATTCCCTAACATTATCAGCAGTGAGGTTTACCTGACCTTGTCGTCTTCCTTGATTTCACGGTAGCCTTCAGGACCGTAACCGTCATCTTTTGGCACATAGCTGCCGCCAGCCTTCCTGTAGGATGGACCATCGGTCTTCCTCTCAACCCTCGGGCCTTCGGAATGCTCCTGCTTTGCCCATGGGTCTGACTTGACTTCAGGACCGTAAGACCTGTTCTGGCTCTCATTGCCGTATACCCTGTCGCAGTCAGGCATGAGTACCGCAAGTATGACATACAGGATAAGCAGCGGGAAGATTTCTGTGAATATTGCAACTATAACGAAGCCGATCCTTAGGATCGTGACATCAATGCCAAGGTAATCTGAGAATCCTGCCAGCACTCCGCTAAGCATCCTTCTGTCTCTGTTCTTGCATAATTTTCTGTCCATTGCATTCCACTCCTTTACTACACCTTGATTATATGGGCAGTTCGTTAAAACCAAATTAAAATACATGTGAAAACAAAAACAAATGGAAAGGATATGTGCACTGATTTTCCATGGTGGATAAAATACCGTTTCAAGCCGGGCAGGATGCAGTTAATGCATTTCAGGTTCGGATGCGTGAAATTGATGTAAAATGGCGCGAATTTGAATCATCTGGTAAAATGTAGCTGAAACATTGCAGAAGGGGTGCGTTATATGGAGCTTTACCACAGGGACAGGGACAAGCTGTCGTTCGAAACAAGGATCAGGAGTATCAGCGTGGTTGGAGGGAAGGTTTTCCTTACACTCTATGAGAGCTGGTTCTATCCGGAAGGGGGAGGACAGCCTTCGGACAGGGGAGCCATCAATGGAAGGGAAGTTTTGTCCGTAGTAAGGAAAGACGGTGAAGTCTTCCATGAGCTCGCAGAATACGCAGGGCTTACTATAAACATGCCGGTTTCATGTGAAATTGACCGGGATACCCGGGAGGACCACAGCGCCCAGCATACTGCACAGCATCTTCTTTCTGCTGTCTTGTCGGATAGATTTGGTGTGAATACTTTGAGCTTCCATCTCGGAGCAAAACATTCCACCATAGATACTGACAGGCTGCTTTCTGACGAGGAGCTGAGGATGGCTGAGGAGAAGGCTAACAGGCTTATCATGGAAAACCTGAAGGTAACTGACTTTATGACAGACCTTGGTGGACTCAGGGATGTTGCACTAAGGAAGGAGACAAGCCTTAAATCAGGAATAAGGATAGTAAGGATTGGGGACATAGATTCATCTGCCTGTGGAGGAACCCACGTCGATATGCTGGGGAGGCTCCTGATACTGAGGATTGCAAAGGCCGAAAGATACAAGGAAGGCTCAAGGGTTTACTTTTATGCCGGAAGGCGGGCTTATGACTATATACTGGAGTCAGAAGAAATACTTAAGACACTTAGAAGAGAGCTGATGGCAGGAAACGACGAGCTGCCATTTAGGGTTGTGAGTCTGATCCAGGATAAGGAGGAGCTCGAGAGGAAGAACGAAGAGCTCTCGGACTATCTTGCTGAAGCTGTGGCGGACACGTTTGGAGAAGATTTCGTGGTAGCCTCGTCGAGGTTCGATCCCGAGGTCATAAGGAAGACCGGTGAAGCCCTGGTTAACAGAGGTAAGATTGCTGTACTCTATAGGGAGGAAGATTTCAGGGTATACGCGTTCACCGGGGAGAAGGCCCATGCCGGGAAGCTCTTTTCTGAGGCGAAGGCGGGCTACGACTTCAGGGGCGGCGGAGGAAGGTCCATGGCGCAGGGCTATCTTAAGGACGAGGCTGAGCTTAAAGGATTCATATCAAGAATATACGAAGCCCTTCTCAGGCTTGAGGTTTGAACTTTCTTGTGGTACATTTAGCTTTAGTTGATTTTTAAAGTCAGGAGAATAATATGGAAGCATACCTGGACAATGCTGCAACGACAAAGCCTTCTAGGGCTGTCATAGAAAAGGTCTGTTCATCGCTGGGAGAGCTGTGGGGAAACACCAGCTCACTGCACAGGGTGGGAATGGCCGCCGATGATGCTGTCACTGAAGCGAGGGCAGCAGTTGCGTCAGCGATCGGAGCCCTCAAGGAGGAGATCATCTTCAATGCCTCCGCGTCTGAGGGGAACAACCAGGTCATAAAATCCTTCATAAGGGAAGGCGCGCATTTTATAACTACGTCCACTGAGCATCCAAGCGTAATGAGGTCAATGGAGCAAGCTGAAAGGTCCGGCGTAGAGGTCACAAGGCTGAAATCGGACAGGTTCGGAAACTTTGACATGGATGAGCTTCGGAGCTCAATCAGGAAGAACACTTCACTGGTATCTGTGATGATGGTGAACAATGAAACGGGAGCCATCAACCCTATCGGCGAGGTAGCGGCGGCAATCAGGGAATCAGGCTCAAGGGCCAGGCTCCATGTGGATGCTGTACAGGGCCTCATGAAGCTGCCGGTGGATGTCAGGAAAACGGGGGTCGACTTCATGACAGCATCTGCACACAAAGTCCATGGACCGAAGGGCGTAGGAATGCTGTTTGTAAGGAAAGGGCTTAAGCTTGAGTCACTTGTCCACGGTGGAAGCCATGAGATGGGTATGAGGGCTGGGACCCTTAACGTTTCAGGTATCCTCGGGTTCGCTGAGAGCATCAGGGAGATGAGAGAGAAGACAGATGAGCACTACAGCAGGGCTTATGTGCTTAAAGGAAGACTCATCGGCGAGCTGTCAGGGGTTGACGGCATCGTGCTTAACTCGCCGCTTGAGACCACATCACCATACATACTGAGCATCTCAGCACCTTTCCTTAGGGGTGAGGTACTGCTGAGGTACCTCAGTGAAAAAGGGGTATGCGTCTCCACTGGTTCCGCATGCTCGTCAAACAGCACAAAGGACAGCCACGTGCTTACGGCAATGGGACTGTCGCAGAAGGAAATAAAGGGAAGCATAAGGTTGTCCATTTCGGCAATGACAACAGACGATGAGATAGAATACGCGCTGGGAGCGATGAAGGAAGCCTTCAGCTTCCTCAGGAGGAAATAAGCTTTGAATGAATTGATACTTGTAAAATATGCTCCGGAAATATTCCTTAAGGGTCTTAACCGCGGGAAGTTCGAGCAGAAGCTTCGGTCGAACATTAAGAATGTCCTGAAGGGTGAGGAATATGAGTTCGTGACGGACCAGAACAGATGGTTCATCAAGGGGCCGGAGGCTGAAAGGCTGCTTGAGAAGACTGCAAGGGTCTTCGGGGTCTCCGAGGTCTGCCTTGTAAGGGAGACCGAAAGGACCATGGAGGGCATGGCAGAGCTTGCTATTCAGGTGGTAGCATCCCATCCGAAAGGAAGCACCTTCAAGGTGGAGACGAAGAGGGCTGACAAGCGGTTCCCGATGAATTCCATGGAAATCAGCATGGAGCTTGGCGGAAGGATACTTGACGCACTTGAGGGATATTCAGTGGATGTCAGGAAGCCTGATATAACAGTGAACGTTGAGGTGAGGGACAAAGCCTATGTTTACATTAAGAGGGTAAGGGCTGTGCAGGGAATGCCATACGGAATGAACGGCAGCACCATGCTCATGCTTTCAGGCGGGATAGATTCACCGGTTGCGGGATACATGATGGCAAAGAGAGGCATTGAGGTCCATGCGATCTACTACCACAGCCATCCGTACACATCTGAGAGGGCCAAGGACAAGGTCAAGGAGCTTGCAGGGATACTGTCAGGCTACACCGGAGCGATAAGGCTGCACGTGGTTCCTTTCACGGAAATACAGATGGCGATCATGGAGAAATGTCCTGAGGATGAGCTTACCATCATCATGAGGAGGTTTATGATGATGTGCGCATGCAACCTGGCTGAAAAGCTTGGTATCCATTCAGTTACCACAGGTGAGAGCATTGGACAGGTAGCATCGCAGACAATGGAGAGCCTTGTGGTTTCAGATGATGCAGGGGACAGGCCTGTATTTAGGCCTCTGGTCGCGATGGACAAGACTGACATCATAAAGATCGCAGAAGAAATAGGGACGTTCGAGACCTCGATACTTCCATATGAGGATTGCTGCACCATATTTGTACCGAAGCATCCGGTGACCAAGCCTAAGCTGAAGATAATAAAGGCCCATGAGCAGGCACTTGATGTGGAAGCCCTCGTGGAAAGGGCTGTGGAAGGCAGGGAGGTGTTCGACCTTTGAATGATTTCCTGAAGGAAAAGATTGAACACGGCTACGAGGAGTATACTGATAATTTCGAGCGCGAAGGTTCATGCTGCAGGGAAGGCGGCTGCGGGTGCGGCAATGGCAATTCGATTAATGCCGATATGCTGAAAAAAGGCCCGACTGACATCAAGGAGTGATACGAATGTCCAAAACGAGCATATTCAGCAGCAAGTATGAAAAGAGAAGAAAAAGAAAGAGGTTCCTGAGGAACCTTGCAATAGGGTCAGCTGTCTTACTGCTGATTGCATTTGCAGTCTACAAGCCCCTGATGCACAAGGTTGAGCAGGTAAGGCAGAGGATTGCTGAGGAAAAGTACCTTAAGGAGAACCCTTCAGTCGTCCCTACAGTGCCAGTGGCTGAAGAAAAGCCGGAGGTGATTGTTCCGGAGTCATACAAGGTGACGCTTCCTTCCGGCAGGGAGGCTGAAGTCTTCTATGAATTGACAGATGGTTCCTTCAGCTTCCTTCCTGTGGATGATGCTGAATTCTGGTCGGGTGATGTATCGCCTTCAAAGAAGCTTGCTGTTGTTTTTGACAGGGAGACACAGGAAATGGTCCTTGTTGACGAGACAGGGATACAGACTGACATAACCTACAGGGTGTACAGGAACAGCAAGGGCTATACCGAATCCAAGGAAAGCATAATGGCAAGGATAGATGGCTTCGTCTGGTCAGAGGAGCCAAGGTTCCTCTCGGAAAACCAGGTGGTCTTCATGTCCATGCTTCCATGGTTCAAGGCAGCTGAAAGGTACATGTACTTGTACGACATCACCGGAAAGACACACAGGAGCTTCCAGAGCATAAAGGGCAGCGAAGTCGTGTTCGGCGAGCTGAGCGATAAGGGCCTCATGGTGACAATGGACGGGAAGGTCAGTTACCTTACTCCGGAGTTGAAGGTGGTAAGGGAGTGAGGTACCTTGCTCCGGAATTCAAGGTTGTAGGGGAGTGAGGAATTGGACATAGGGATTTCAACCGCCATATTCTATCCTGATGAGATAACTGAGGATGCGATAAGACTAGTTGCATCGAAGGGCTTCAGGACTGGCGAGATATTCGCAAACAGCTTCTCTGAGTTTACCGAGGAGTATGGTCATATGCTGTCTGATATCGCAAAAAAGAGTGATTTCAAGGTCAGCTCGATCCATACTGTCAGCTCAGCGTTTGAACCATATCTCTTTGACAGGTATGAGAGAAGAAGGGATGATTTCTTCAGGATATTCAAGGATTTTGTGAAGTTCGGGAGTATACTGGGTGCAAGGGTCTATACGTTCCATGGTCTCGTATCGAACCATGGAAACAAGATCCAGATGAAGGACATCATCTATGTATATGAGAAGATGATAGATGCTGCAGGCGAACAGGGAATATCCATAGGGCAGGAGAATGTCTCATGGTGCCTATCAGGAGACATCGAGTATCTTAAGAGGCTGAAGGATGGAGTCAAAGGGCCCCTGAAGTTCACCCTTGACATCAAGCAGGCTGTTAAGGCAGGCAGGTCCCCATATGAATATCTTGACATTTACGGGAGTGACCTTGTCAATCTGCACCTTAACGACAACGACAGGGAGCATGCCTGCCTCCTTCCGGGAGCCGGGACCTTTGACTACAGGGAGCTTAAGGCGCGGCTTGAAAGGGTCGGCTACGAGGGTCCGGGCATAATTGAGGTATACAGGGACAACTATGATTCTGTGGAGGACCTGGCGAGGAGCCGGAGACTGCTTGCAGGACTTTTGTGACAGCATTGAAAATGCGCTGAAGTTCATATATAATATATTGGTTACTAATTGAAAACAGACCCGTAAGGGTATAGGAGGAATTCATATTATGGATGTCAAATTGGAGAAGCTCAGCTCGAGCAAGGTACTGCTTGAAGTCGCAGTAGAAAGCAAGAAGTTCGATGAAGCCCTGCAGAAGGCCTTCAAGAAGAATGCAGGAAATTTCAGGGTACAGGGATTCAGACCTGGAAAGGCACCATTCCATATGGTAAAGAGATTCTACGGAGTGGAGGTCCTGTTTGATGATGCGAGCAATGCGCTTCTGAACGAGACATATCCTCAGGCTGTGGCTCAGACAGAGATAAGCCCGGTGGGTTATCCGGAAATAGACATAACACAGATTGAAGAGGGAAAGGACTTCCTCTACAAGGCGACTGTTGACGTATATCCTGAGTTCGAGGTGGCGGAGTACAAGGGACTGAGCGTAGCAAAGCCATCCTATCCTGCTGATGAAGCTGAGGTAGATAAGGAGATCGAAAGCCTCAGGGAAAAGAATGCAAGGCTTGTCTCAAAGGCTGAAGGCAGCGTTATAGAGGACAAGGATACTGCAGTCATTGACTTCCTTGGAAAGGTAGACGGAGTTGAATTCGAGGGCGGCAAGGGCGAGAGCTTCGAGCTTGAGATCGGTTCAGGCACATTCATAGATAATTTCGAGGAGCAGCTAAAGGGCCTCAAGGCAGGAGAAGAGAAGGTCGTGACTGTAACATTCCCTGAGAGCTACGGAGTGGAGAGCCTTAACGGAAAGGCTGCTGATTTCGAGGTAAAGGTCCTTGACATCAAGGCAAAGGAATATCCTGAGGTTGATGACGAATTCGCTTCAGAGGTATCCGAGTTCGAGACACTTGCCGAGCTCAGGGAAAGCATAGCTTCAAAGCTCATGGAAGCTGGCAAGAAGAAGGAAGAGTCCGAATACAGGAACAACCTTCTCGCTGCTGTAGTTGAGAAGACCGAGATAGACATACCGCAGTCAATGGTGGAGACACAGGTTGACAGGCTTGTACAGGATTTCGAGCAGAGGCTTGCATACCAGGGCGTTGACAAGAAGATGTACATGGAGATGACAGGCTCGAACGACAACGGACTCAGGGACATGTTCAGGGAAAATGCACAGAAGATAGTCAAGAATGACCTTGTACTTTCGAAGATAATCGAGAAGGAAGGGCTTCTTGCCACTGATGAGGAAGTGACTGCCAAGGCTGAGGAGATAGCCGGACAGTATGGAGAAAGCAAGGAGAAGTTCATGGAGATCCTTCTTGGATCAAACAGACCTGACCTTGAGATGGAGATAAAGACAGACAAGGCATTTGCGCTCCTTGAAGCTCTTGCAGCAAAAGACGCGGAATAAGCCAGACCGAATTGCCAGAAGAGTTTGCTCCTCTGGCAATTTCTGCCTTCAGGAAAGCCTTGGACTTAGGAACTGCAGGCGTTAATATATTGTTTATAATGCATTTTAGTTGCAGTTAAGATTTTTAGGGTATAATGTACAGAGAAATCTTTTTAAATCAGGAGGTCTACAATGAGTCTAGTACCAATGGTCGTTGAGCAGACCAACAGAGGAGAGAGGTCATACGACATCTTCTCGAGGCTCCTCAAGGACAGGATAATAATGCTGTCGGGCGAGATATCCGACGTTACCGCGAACCTTGTGGTCGCACAGCTGATTTTCCTCGAAAGTGAAGATCCTGACAAGGACATTTACCTATATATCAACAGCCCGGGTGGGTCAATCACTGCAGGAATGGCAATCTACGATACTATGAACTACATAAAGCCTGATGTGGCTACGATCTGCATAGGAATGGCCGCATCAATGGGAGCATTCCTACTGGCATCAGGTGCCAAGGGCAAGAGATTCGCCCTCCCTAACAGCGAGGTAATGATCCATCAGCCGCTTGGGGGATACCAGGGGCAGGCTACGGACATTGAGATACACGCGAAGAGGATACTGCAGATAAAGGACACGATGAACAGGATATTATCCGAAAAGACAGGTCAGCCGTTGGAAAAGATCCAGAATGACGTCGAGAGGGATAATTTCATGGGAGCTGAGCAGGCCAAGGAATATGGCCTGATAGACAGCATCATGGAGAAACACGAAAAGGTTGGGGAGTAGGCGCTCCTTCAGCCGCAAGAGGTGATGATATGGCCAAATATGATGACAAGAACGCTTTGAAATGCTCATTCTGCGGAAAGAGCCAGGACCAGGTCAGAAGACTGATAGCAGGCCCCGGAGTCTATATCTGCGATGAGTGCATAGAGCTGTGCTCCGAGATAATCGCGGAGGAGCTTGAAGAAAAGAACCAGGTGGATATCTCGAGTCTTCCGAAACCGCAGGAGATTAAGAACCATCTTGACCAGTATGTGATAGGACAGGATGAAGCAAAGAAGTCCCTGGCTGTTGCAGTGTACAACCACTACAAGAGGATCAACTTCCCGGTCAAGAACGGTGACATTGAGCTCCAGAAGTCCAACGTCCTGCTGCTTGGTCCGACCGGCTCAGGCAAGACGCTTCTTGCTCAGACTCTGGCCAAATTCCTTCAGGTCCCGTTCGCAATAGCGGATGCGACTACGTTGACCGAGGCGGGATATGTTGGGGAAGATGTCGAGAACATACTCCTTAAGCTCATCCAGAACGCCGACTATGACGTGGAGAAGGCTGAAAGGGGAATAGTCTATATCGATGAGATCGACAAGATAGCAAGGAAGTCTGAGAACCCTTCGATAACAAGGGATGTATCAGGTGAAGGTGTGCAGCAGGCGCTTCTCAAGATCCTTGAGGGAACTGTCGCATCGGTCCCGCCGCAGGGTGGAAGGAAGCATCCCCATCAGGAGCTCATACAGATCAACACGACAAACATTCTCTTCATCGTCGGAGGAGCCTTCGACGGCATAGAGAAGATCATAGAGAAGAGAACCCAGAAATCATCAATTGGCTTCGGTGCCGAAATCGCATCGAAATCACAGAGGAACGTGGGTGAGACCCTGAAGGACATACTTCCTGGTGACCTCCTTAAATTCGGGCTCATACCTGAATTCGTAGGAAGGGTTCCGATAGTTGTAACCCTGAACAGCCTTGACAAGGACGCTCTGGTTGAGATACTCAGCGAACCGAAGAACGCTCTCGTCAAGCAGTACACAAAGCTGTTCGAGATGGATGGCGTTGAGCTCGAATTCACCAGGGAGGCTCTGCTAAAGATTGCCGAGGAGGCGATCAAGAGAAATACGGGTGCAAGAGGATTAAGGTCCATAATCGAGGACATAATGAAAGAGATCATGTTCAGCGTCCCTTCGGATGAGACGATTGAAAAGGTGCTGGTGACTGACGAGACAGTCTCGAGCAAGCAACCTATAATCACCTACAAGAAGGCGGAGAACATAGAATCAGCATAATACAATTGAAATGGACAGGCCGCAAGGTTTGTCCATTTTGAGAGAGAGAGGAAATCAATGAAAAGGAAGAGGAGGACCCTCCCCCTTATACCCCTTAGAGGAATAACCATATTCCCATATATGGTCCTGCATTTCGATGTGGGCAGGGAAAAATCAATAGCATCCCTTGACGAGGCGATGCTGAAGAATCAGGAGATATTTCTTGTTCCCCAGAGGGATGGCAAGGTTGAAGAACCTGCCCTGGAGGATATGTACCAGATAGGAACGCTCTGTGTCATCAGACAGCTCCTGAAGCTCCCGGGAAATACCGTCAGGGTCCTTGTGGAAGGTATCTCGAGGGCGAGGATCGTAAACCTCAAGCAGACTGAGCCGAGCTATGTAGCTACGGTTGAGGTGCTGGAGGATGTTGTAGCGGATTCTGGCATACAGGACATACAGGAGGAAGCCCTTATAAGGAGCGTCAAGGAGACCCTTGACACATACGTGAGGCACACCGGAATGATGCCGCAGGAGGCTCTTACAACACTTGAGGATATCGAGGAAGCGGGGCGGTTCGCGGATACCGTTAGCTCATACCTTATCCTGAAGCCGGAGGACAAGCAGTCCCTGCTTGAAGCCCTGGACATTACGGACAGGCTCGAAAAGCTTCTTGAGATCATCAACAAGGAGCTTGAGATAGCAAAGATAGAGAAGAAGATAGGCTCAAAGATAAAGACCAACATCGACAAGGTGCAGAAGGAATACTATCTCCGTGAACAGCTCAAGGCAATACAGGAAGAGCTCGGGGATTATGATGAGGACACCAAGGAGATAAACAGCTACAAGGAAAAGATAGAAGCGAAGAACCTTCCGAAGGAAGCAAGGGAGAAGGCGCTCTATGAAGTGGAGAGGCTGAGGAATTCCGGAAGCTACTCAGCTGAAGGCGGTGTCATAAGGACGTACCTTGACTGGATACTTGACCTGCCCTGGGGAGTTGAGACTGAGGATTCAACCGATATCATCAAGGCAAGGGAGATACTCGAAGCAGACCATTACGGACTTAAGGACGTCAAGGACAGGATAGTGGAATATCTTGCAGTTAAGACCATGTCAAAGTCACTCAAGGGACCGATAATCTGCCTTGTAGGTCCTCCGGGAACAGGAAAGACCTCCATCGCCAAATCGGTAGCCAGGGCTCTTGGCAGGAACTATGTCAGGATGTCACTTGGCGGAGTCAGGGATGAGGCCGAAATACGAGGCCACAGAAGGACCTATGTAGGTTCCATACCGGGCAGGATAGTCTATGGGATGAGGCAGGCGAAGAGCATGAACCCTCTCTTCCTTTTGGATGAGATAGACAAGATGTCGAACGACTTCAGGGGAGACCCGGCTGATGCGCTGCTTGAGGTGCTTGATGCTGAGCAGAACTTCAGCTTCAGGGACCACTACCTTGAACTTGAGATGGACCTTTCGAAGGTAATGTTCATAACTACCGCAAACACTCTTGAAACCGTTCCGAGACCGCTCCTTGACAGGATGGAGGTCATAGAGGTTTCAGGCTATACATATGAGGAAAAGCTCAATATCGCCAAGAGACACCTGCTGCCAAAGGTCCTGAAGGAACATTCCATGGAACCGGGAAGCTTCAGGATGTCTGACAAGGCAATAAAGTTCCTGATAGACGGATATACGATAGAATCAGGTGTCAGGAACCTGGAGAGGTCGCTTTCAAGCCTTGCCAGGAAATCCATATCCTATCTGCTTGAGAACAAGAAGAAGAGCATAACGCTTACTCCTCAGATGATCGAGAAGTTCCTGGGTCACCCCAGGTTCAGGTACGAGACGGCTGAGAAGGAAGACAGGCTTGGCGTCGTCACAGGCCTTGCATGGACACCGGCGGGCGGAGACATTCTGCCGATAGAGGTTATGGTCATGGAAGGAACGGGAAAACTTGAGCTTACCGGTCAGCTGGGTGATGTCATGAAGGAGTCGGCTAAGGCCGCATACTCATACATAAGGAGCCATTCAGGAGAGTTCGGCATAAACGGTGATTTCTACAAGACCAAGGACATACATGTGCATGTGCCTGAAGGTGCAGTGCCGAAGGATGGACCGTCTGCAGGAGTTACAATGGCGACAGCCATGGTATCAGCCCTGTCCGGCAGGAAATCCAGGCATAATGTGGCCATGACCGGAGAGATAACACTCACCGGAAGAGTCCTTCCTATCGGAGGGCTTAAGGAAAAGTCACTTGCAGCAAGCAGGGCCGGTATTGATACGGTGATCATACCTGAGAAGAATGTGCCGGACCTTGAAAAGGTGCCGGAAAGCGTAAGAGGAAAGCTGACTTTCATTCCTGTGAAGGAGATCAGCGAAGTCATAGGCAAGTCTCTTGTGGAGGAGTAGAATGATAACCATCAAGAATTCCGAGTTCATGACATCTGCAGTGAAGAAGGACCAGTACCCTGAGGGAGGATATCCTGAGGTTGCCTTCGTAGGAAGGTCCAATGTAGGCAAGTCCACCATCATAAACTCACTTACGAACAGAAAGAAGCTGGCAAAGGTGTCGAACACTCCCGGAAGGACAAGGCTGGTGAATTTCTTCCTGATTGACAACACATGCTCACTGGTTGACCTGCCTGGCTACGGTTACGCAAAGATATCAAAGTCGGAGAAGCTGGCCTGGGGGAAGATAATCGAGGAATACCTGATGAACAGGCCTGACCTGAAGAAGGTGGTCCTCCTCGTGGATGCCAGGCACAAGCCCACTGAGGACGATGTCCTCATGATCAAATACCTCAGGCATTATTCAATAGAGGTTATTGTGGTTGCCACGAAGCTTGATAAGCTGAAGAGGAACGACATAAGGAAGAGCGAGAACATAATAAGAGAGACACTTGGTCTCTCCGAAGAAAAGGTCCTGTTCTATTCTGCCCTTACAAAGGAAAACCTGCAGAAGGTAATAGATGAGATATTTTCGGGGATACTACCGGAAACTGTATAAGAGTAAAGATGGAACGGCATAATGTAATTGAAACTAAATATCCGTTCCATTGACCTGAGGGAGCCTGACGGCTTCCTTTTTTTATCCGGCAAGCTGATCTGTTCTTTCCTTGCTCTTGCTTAGAAAGTAGAGTATCGGAACCGATGTGAACATGAACTGGATGGTGAATGCTGTAACCAGCCAGGTCTGAAGCACTGAAGGCCATGGCCAGAACATCTGGATGACTATCCGTGAAAGCCATACCGTAACGATGAAGCAGTAGAATGCCTTCAGCTCTGCCGGACCTTCAAAGATACGCTGCCTCAGAACCATCATAAGAAGGCTGATTCCTGTCAGAAGGAAGGAAAAGCAGAAGTTCACGTAGTTGACTGACTGGATGATCTCTGCCGGGGCATCAGGGATGTAGGAATACCATCCAAAGGCATATGGTGCGAAAAAATGCAGCAAACCGACCAGCAGGCTGATGGTGCAGGCAATGACAAATGATACTTCAGCGATTTTCCTCATTTAAAACCCTCCAAACATATTATGGCAATTATATATCATGTTTTTGAAATGGATATCTTTAAAACTGATTACATACTAAATGCTAACCCTAAAATATACAAAATGCAACTACTTATATCATGCTTCAAATTATTTGATGAATTCACCTCCGCGCTGAGAATCCCGGATGTTCAGCAGCAAACTTTTCACTGATTTACCCTTGTCTGATATATAATTGAGGGAGAGGAGGTGGTCTTATGGGATTCAAGGCTGTAAGGGGAGATGTTATCCATGCGGTCTCAAAGGACGAGCTCAGGATCCACCCGGATTCATATATAGTCTCAGATGGGGGGAGCATCATCGGCATATTCAGGGAGATACCTGAATCCTTTGGCGGGATCGAGATGATCGACCATGAGGGCTGTCTTGTTATGCCCGGCTTCACGGACCTCCACACACACGGCCCTCAGTATGCTAACCTTGGTCTGGGCCTGGACATGGAGCTGCTCAGCTGGCTTGAGGCAAGGACCTTTCCTGAGGAGATGCGCTTTGCCGACATGGATTATGCGGACAGGATATACAGGCTGTTCGTCCGGGACATGGTGAGGGAGGGCACACTTAATGCTGTGGTGTTCGGAACAGTATTCACTGAGAGCACAATACACCTTATGGAGATACTTGAGTCATCAGGAATACGGGCATACGCGGGTAAGGTGAACATGGACCGGAATACGGTGAAGGGTATGACGGAGGATACGGACAGATCCCTGGCAGCGACCGAGGAGCTTATAAGAAGATTTGAAGGCAGTGACCGTGTCAGACCGATACTGACCCCGAGGTTCATCCCGACATGTTCAGATCATCTGCTGGAAGGGCTTGGAAGGCTTGCCAAAAGGTACGGGACACCTGTTCAGTCACACCTGAATGAGACACTTTCTGAGATTGAATGGGTGAAGGAGCTTTATCCTGATTCAGGAAGCTACGCGGGAATATACGGGAGTTTCGGCCTTTTCGGGCAGACTCCTACCATCATGGCGCATTGCATACATAACAGTGAAGGGGAGCTTAGGATGATGAAGTCAGAGAACTTCTTCGCTGCACATTGTCCTGATTCCAATTCAAACCTCGCCAGCGGCATAATGCCGCTAAGGAAATTCCTGGACCTTGGGATAAAGGTAGGTATAGGAAGCGACATATCAGGAGGCGATACTTTAAGCATAAGGCAGTGCATGGTATCAGCCATCAAATGCTCCAAGCTTAAGCATGCGGAGGCGGACAGAAAGCTTTTGCCCGTAACGCTGACCGAAGTGTTTTACCTCGCTACAAAGGGAGGGGGAGAATTCTTCGGAAAGACCGGGAGCTTTGAGGAGGGATTTGAGCTTGACTGCATAGTCGTTGACGACCGTGAGCTTCATCCTGCGGGACTGCCGGGGGTTGAAGAGAGGCTTGAGAAGTACATATACTGCGGCACCTGGAAAAATATCATCGCAAGGTATGTAAGGGGAAATCCTGTGGACCCTGAGAAGGCAATGGAGACCAGGGCTTAGTGCAGGGTAAACTTTCTTAGCTATCTATAAGATATGAAAAGAGGCGCAGCCATATTGGCTGCGCCTTAAATATCGTCTTTTGTTCAGATCCTCGATTTGCCCTTTGCGCACTCCCTGCAGACCCCGAAAAAATACACTTTCGTTCCTGTGTGGGTATAGTCGGAATACCTTGAAAGTTCCTTGCAGAGGGGGGAAAGCGAGAGTCCCATAATGTCTTCGACCTTGCCACATTCAGTGCACTGTATATGCGGATGGTCACAGACATTCGCGTCATACCTGGAGTTGCCTTCGCCCAGGTCCAGCTCAGTAACAAGCTCAACCTCAACCAGTGTATTCAATGACTTGTACACTGTCGCGAGGCTCATTAGTGGAAAGTTCTCCTGTAGCGACTTGTAGATTGCTTCAGCTGTAGGATGCGATGTAGTGTGCTTCAGGTGGTCATATACCGCGATCCTCTGGGGTGTGAGCTTCAATTTCTTCTCCCTGAATATTTCCGTGATACTCTTCATGTCATCCCTCGTCGTGCAGATTTGAACTAGATGTCCTTTTTCATAGTATCATATAAAAATTGTGTAATCAACGAAGTAAAGATTACAGGATGAGCATATTTTATATCGGAATAAAATGCATGGAACTGGCATAAAACATGGGGGAAGCTTATGCGGCAATTGCTGAAAATGTATAAAATATGAGTATATAATGCAGGTTGATACTAGGGTGAGTACGACATTTAAAGTATGAAAACGTTGTTAATCATGAATATGTCAACATAAATCGATGATTGTTGTTGGATTTACAATTAGAAAAAATACATAATAATGCAGTTGACTTTATAATTATACACGCTATAATAAGAGTATCAGCTGAAAGAAAGCTGCAAGCGAAAGAGGACGAAGGCAGAAGCCTTAAGGTAAAAAGTCCAGGGAGGAAAAGGAAATGATGGGATTACTTAACAAAGAGATAATAAAGAACATGAAGGGCAGGGACATGATAACTCTCCTTGACTATAGTGTTGAAGAGATAGAGGCCCTCCTGGATTATGCGATAGAGATCAAGGCTCTTACAAAAGCCGGAGATTGCCCGCAGGTACTTAAGGGAAAGTCACTCGGAATGATGTTCGAGAAGAAGTCCACAAGGACAAGGGTTTCGTTCGAGGTTGGAATGCTCCAGCTGGGCGGACACGTAGTTCATCTCAATCCTAACGAGATGCAGCTATCAAGGGGAGAAGGGGTCAAGGACACGGCAGCGACACTTTCAGAGTACCTTGACGGAATAATGATAAGGGCCAACTCGAATGCGGATGTGATGGAGCTTGCAAAGCATGCTTCGATTCCGATAATAAACGGACTCACAGACATATACCATCCATGCCAGGCTCTGGCTGACATACTTACAGTCATAGAAGTGAAGGGCTCTGTAAAGGGACTCAAGCTCTGCTACGTCGGAGACGGAAACAACGTATCCCACAGCCTTGCGGCAGCAGGAGTTGCAATGGGAATGGAAGTATACATGGCCTGCCCAATAGGATACCTTCCTGATGAGAAGATCATCGCGAAAATCAAGGAAATGGGCAAGGAAAGCGGTGGAAAGGTGTTCATAACACAGGACCCGAAGGAAGCTGCGGTTAATGCTGATGTCATATACACTGACGTATGGACAAGCATGGGTTTCGAGGAAGAGGCTGAGGCAAGGATTGGAGCATTCGCTGACTATCAGGTAAACAAGGAGCTTGTCTCCTACGCGAAGGATGACTACATGTTCATGCACTGCCTGCCTGCACACAGGGAGGAGGAGGTCACTGCCGAGATAATCGACGGACCTAACTCATATGTGTACCATGAGGCAGGAAACAGGCTGCACGCCCAGAAGGCGGTACTTGCAGCACTGCTATAGAAGCTGGTTTTGGGCTGGTGCCCTTGCCATATATTCGGAAAGCCTGGACTGACAGGCTCAAACCGGAAATAACCCGGAGTATCTGGACTGACAGGTGCTCCGGGTTTATTGTGCGGCGAAATGGTGTTATAATCAAGGAAAAAGCGGAGGTCATGAAATGGAGATGGGTTTGTTTGACGGGGGAGTTACGTTCCCGGAATATCTGAATCAGGTGGGGCCTGAATTCAGGGAGAGATACGAAAAGACTTTGCTGTCAGAAGGTGTGAAGGAGAAGCTTAAGGGTCTTTCGAAATCAAGGAAAGTCGTTGCCTTTTCAGAAGGCTACTGCCCGGACTGTGTTGCAGTTCTTCCTTACATTGAAAGGATGAGGGAAGAGAATCCAAACATAGAGTATACGATAAAACACAGGACCGGGAATGAAGAAGCGCTGGTGGAGGCTGCCGGAGAGTCGAGGATTCCGCTTCTTGTATTTTTCGATGAGAACGGTGAGCCGCTTTCGGTGTTCCTTGAGTTCCCTGAAAAGCTGAAGGATGAAATGAGGCATGCTGCGGTTGAGGACAAGAAGGACCTTGTTGTCAAGTTCAGGGCAGGTGCGTACAACGATATGATCGAGGAAGCGATGGTTGAATTGCTGAGGATCTGATTTAAAAAGACCCGGATAGGAATTTTGAACATAAAGAAAGGAAGGATGTTTCCATTGTCAGATGGATCCATCCTTCCTTCTCTTCATGTGGTATCTTATGAGAAATGCCAGGGCGCCAGCTGCACGAAGCGTACCTGAAACGTAGAGCGATGCGTTCAGACCTAACAGGCTGAGCACAAGGTTTCCGAACAGGGGTGCAACAGCGAGGGTCACACTTGTCAGGGTCGTGTGGACAGCAGCTGAAACCAACCCCTCACCTTCTGGTGAAGACTCGAGCATTAGTCCGAGGAGCACTGCGGTGATGCCTGCAGTCGAGAAGCCTATGATTGGCTGGACGGCAGCATTCATGAACATGCTGTGTGTAAATGTGTAAAGTATAGGTGTTGATGCCATGCATATCGTCGCAAAGACTATGCCGAGGTCATAGCCCGTCTTCTTCACTATCCTCTGCCAGATCGGGAAGCTCACAATTCCCGAAAGGCTAAGCACAACGTTCACTATGGTAAGCCACTTCTCATCAGCTCCAAGGTAGCTTATCTGGTAAATGCTGAAAAGGGGCCATCCTGTCTGCCATCCGAAGTGGAAGATAAGCGAACAGATGATGAAGGACCTGTAGTCCCTGTTGGTAAAGATGCGCCGTATGGTATCCACAGGGTTCATGTTGGCAAGTGGAGCCCTTTCTTCCGCCTTCAGCAGGTTAAGGTAATGGATCTCCTTCAGGCCCAGCAGGAAGCTGAGGACGATGAAGAGCTGGTACATGAATATCGCTGACCTGTTCGTGGTTGTAACAGAGAGCACCACTCCCATGATTACAGATGTAATGAGCTGGGCAATCTGTGAATATGAGTTCCTGTAGGTTATTGCTTCACCTCTCTCCCTGGGAGAGAACACATCACCGGTGAAGCTCTGGAGAGCCGTAGCTGAGATGGATTCAGGGAAGTTCATGAGTCCGTATACAAGAACAAAGGCAAGTGGCCTCCTTGCTTCCGGAAGGAAAGGAACCAGTGCAAGAAGGAGAGGGAATGACCTGCTGAGATAGAAGAAGCCCTCCATAATCCTGCGCTTGTTCCTGGCCATCTGTATCATTACAATTCCAGGGATAGTCACAAATATGGCAACAAATCCTGGGAGGGCGTTCAGGAGCGAATAATGTATGGGTGCTCCTCCAAGCCTGTCAAGGAATTTTGCCGCAAAGCTCTTTGCAAAGATGGTTACCATTGTGAACAGGATACCGTTCAGCGTGTAATACCTGATGTTTTTGCTGCCGCCGAACAATCTGAGATTGAGACGCCTGACAAGCTTCATTGGGAATCCTTCCTTCCAGCTAAAATTTCAATGCCCTGACCAGGTTCTTGTCCTTAAGGATTGTCCTGAAGACAATGTATCCTACTACTGACACCACCAGGAATTCACCAGCAAACACCTGGAGGGCGGAAAGTATGAAGGGAAGACCAAGCACCAGCTTCAGTTCGAGGCCGATGATTAGCCCGTTGACAATCGCAGGCCATAGGGAAGCGACGAACAGGCTCCTGGACCTTGCCATGAGAAGCAGGGCGATGAAAGTCGCTGATGTACCGAAGAAGATGTCCGCAATGCCAAGGGGGCTTGGAAGGTTAGCTATAAAGCACCCGGCAACCAGACCTGGTATGTATTTTCTGTCGATGAAGACCAGAAGCGTGAGGACTTCCGATACCCTGAACTGGATCCCGTACCAGCTGAAGGGGTTAAGTATCGTTATGACCGCATAGATTGCAGCTACTATAGCTGTCCTTACCAAAAAAGAAACCTTTGTATCCATATCTTTTGACTCCAATCATTTTAATGCAACATGCATTCTATCACAAAAGCAGCAGCCGTGGAAGGGTTTTCCACGGCAAATGTTTTCCACGGCAATACGGCAATATCCTATATGTACTCCCTTGAATGCGAGATAAGCAGGTCCTGCCTGGTATCCCACAGCTTCTGGGAAAGGTCCACATAGTAGTTGTGGGGATTTTCGAATCTCAGGACTTCAGCCCAGAGCTTGTCAGTCTCCTTAGCGGAGTAATCCCTTATCTCAAGGACCGTAGGGCTATCGTAGACCGGCTTTCCCTGACTGAACAGCTGGACATGCAGAGGCCTTGCGTAAAAGCTTGTGACGACCTTCTGCTTCCATGTGTACACAGGGTCGAATATGGTGAGGGGCTCATTCTCGTCGATGACCTCATCATGCTCGCAAATTACATCCGCTATTGCCTTGTCGTTCTTTTTCGTGAAGATCCTGTATACCTTCTTGAAGTGGGGGTTAGTGATCTTTTCCTGGTTCTCGCTTATCTTGATCCTCGGAATGACCCTGCCATCCTTCTCTACGGCCACAAGCTTGTAGACACCACCGAAGACCGGCTCGGACTTGGCGGTGATCAGCCTTTCTCCTACTCCGAAAATATCTATTTCAGCTCCCTGGTTGAGGACATCCCTGATTATGTGCTCATCAAGTGAATTGGACACTATGATCTTGACATCGCTGTAACCAGCCTCGTCAAGCATCCTCCTTGTCTCCTTGGTGAGGTAAGTTATGTCTCCTGAATCTATCCTCACGGACTTCGGCCGGAAACCGCTCGGAACGACAATCTCGTCGAAGACGGTTATTGCGTTGGGAACACCAGATTTCAGCACATTGTAAGTGTCGATCAGGAGCGAGCAGTTCGAAGGATAGGCGTTTGCCCACTTCCTGAAGGCTTCAAGCTCGGTGTCGAACAGCTGTACCCAGCTGTGGGCCATGGTTCCTGATGAAGGCACATTGAACATTATCTCGGCAAGGGTGTTTGAGGAGGATGAGCATCCGCCGACTATGGCGGCCCTTGACCCGTAGATGGCACCATCATATCCCTGAGCGCGTCTTGAGCCGAATTCAAGCACCGGCCTTCCTTTTGCAGCCCTTACGATCCTGTTGGCTTTGGTAGCTATCAGTGTCTGGTGGTTAATTGTAAGGAGGATCATTGTCTCCACGAACTGGGCCTGTATGATAGGGCCCCTTACTATTACAAGGGGTTCGTTGGGGAAAACGGGAGTGCCTTCAGGGACTGCCCATACGTCACATTCGAACTTGAAGTTCTCAAGGTATGAGAGGAACTCTTCGCTGAATATCCCCTTGCCTCTGAGATATTCAATATCCTCCTTGGAGAAGGTAAGGTTCTCAAGATATTCCATGAGCTGGTCCACCCCAGCCATTATGCAGTAGCCGCCTCCGTCAGGGACTCTCCTGAAGAACATGTCGAAGTAGGCTATCGTATCTGAAACACCTTCCTTCATGTATCCATTACCCATGGTCAGTTCATAAAAGTCTGTAAGCATAGTAAGGTTTCTTCCGTTCCTCACGTCTATAACCCTTTCCATATAATCACCTGTTTCAATTTTATTTCGTCTATCTATCATATTACCAAATTTTCACAAATAACTTAAGCCCTTTAACCAATTTGTGATTCAAATGGTGGATTCAACCAATGTTTCAGGAAAAAATAATGGGAAATTCCTTCCATATGGAGTAAAATAGGAATCTATGGGTAAATTTGGAGGTGAAGCCATGGAACTTGATGAATATCAGAAGATTGCATGCAGGACAGAAGAGAACAGGGTCCTGGTTGTCGCCCCTCCGGGTTCGGGAAAGACAACCGTACTGCTTGAGAGGCTCGGACTGACCATGGATTCAGGCGTAGCACCCGGCAGGATACTGGTACTGATCTTCTCGAAAGCTGCCGCTGAGGAGCTTAAGGCAAGGTTCGGAGGTGACAGGAAGCCTTTCTTCGGGACCCTCCATGGATTTTCCTACAGGATACTTAGGTCACTCGGCACAGATGTCAGCCTCGTTTACGGAAAACCAGAGCAGGAGGTTAAGCTCCTCATGCAGAGGAGTCTGAACCTTGCAAGGGAAGACATAGATAGCCTTATGAGGGATTTTTCTGCCTACAGGATGGCGCTTTTCAAGGGCGCTGAATCCAGGAAGGAAGCGATGGCCCTGAGGGATGATGTGTTCAGGAAGGCCATGGACCTGTATGAGGGATTCAAGAAGCAACGGGGCCTAATGGATTTCGATGACCTTCAGACCAGGTTCCTGTCACTCCTTGAGGACAAGGAGCTTACGGCAAGAATCAGGAGGACTTTCACGCATATCCTTGTGGATGAGTTCCAGGACCTTGACCCGGTACAGCTTCAGCTATTGGTCAGGCTTTCTGAGGGTGGAAACATCTTCTGCGTAGGTGACGAGGACCAGTGCATATATGCCTTCAGGGGATCCGATCCGTCAGCGATGATGGACTTTGAGGATAGGTTCAATGGCAGGAAGCTTTACCTGAAATACAACTACAGGAGCTCACGGACGATTGTTGACTATGCCGGCGAGGTCATAAGGTTCAACAGGGCAAGGAACGACAAGGAGCTCCTTCCGGACAGGAAGGACCTGACAAGGATAAGGAAGGTCTTCCCGCCAAGCCAGGAAGGGATGCTTTCAGACATTTCAGCTGAGGTAATGAAGGACATCTACGGTTCCTATGCCGTCCTCTACAGGACCAACGAGGAAGGCGAAAGGATCAGGGAACATCTGAGGAGGGAAAGCATACCGTTCAGGTGCAGGGATGGATACAGCTTCTACAGGACCATGGTTGCAAGGGACATACTTGAATACATGAGGTATGCGGCATCCGGAGACCCGAGGCACTTCGCGAGGATCGCAAACAAGCCATACAGGTACATCCCTAAGGATGACCTTAGAAGGCTGGCTTCGGGTGAGGATATCAAGACAGTGCTTCTGTCCGGTGAGAAGGGCGATTTCGCGAAAGGCAGGATGAAGGAGCTAATACGCGACCTGAAGCCCATGTCGAAGAAATCCCCTAAGGACCTTGTGAGATATATCGGCAAGGTCCTGGGCTACGAGGACTACCTGAAGGATTATTCGGAGAGGACGGGAAGGGACATTGAGGAGCTTAACGGTGACCTTGATGAGATGCTTGAGCTTGCAGGGAACCACAAGGTGCTTGCCGCCTTCCTTGAGGAGAGCACGAAGGAGCCTGAAAGCGACCCTTCAGCCAAGCTTCTCCTGTCAACCATACACGGCGTCAAGGGGCTTGAGTTCGACAAGGTGTTCCTGGTGAACTGCGTGGAGGGTATAATGCCCCAGGCTGTTACAGGAGCTGACCTTGAGGAAGAGCGGAGGATATTCTATGTCGGTATAACCCGTGCAAGGCATGAGCTTGACATATATTCACCGCGGACAATTCATGGAAAAGAGAGAAAAAGAAGCAGATTCGTTATATGATATAATTATTGGAAGATATTTGGGAGCAGGGCGCTCCCTGAAGGAGAAAAATGAGAATAGAGATAGGAAGCAATGAAGCAGGGCAGAGGCTGGACAAGTTTCTTAGGAAATACCTGAAGGACGTGCCGCTTTCTGCGATATACAAGGCCATGAGGAAAGGCGACATAAGGGTCAACGGAGCAAGGGGCAAGGAAAAGGACATGCTGAACCTTGGGGATGTACTGGAGATAAAGTACCTTGAGTCGAAAGCGCCTGAAACCAAAAAGGAATTCATACAGGTGGACGCGGAGTTCAAGGTCACCTACGAGGATGAAAATCTCCTTGTAGTTGAAAAGTGGCCCGGGATACTGGTGCACAAGGACATGGGGAGCAATGAGCCTACCCTTACTGACCACGTCCTTTCATATTTGAAGGAAAAGGGCGAGTACAGCCCTGAGGAGGAGAAGACATTCTCGCCTTCTCCTGTAAACAGGCTGGACAGGAACACTTCAGGCCTTGTAATGTACGGAAAGAACTTCGAGGCCCTGAAGGAGCTTAGCTCCATGATGAGGGAGAGGGACATAGAGAAGAAGTATGTCGCCCTGGTCAAGGGAAGGATAAAGGACGGAGAGTACAGGGCATTCATAGAGAAGCGCGAGGATGTCAACACCAGCCTCGTATCCCTGACAGACGGACCTTCCCGCAAGGAGATCGCAATGAAGGTGGTCACTGAGAAGTCCAGCGGACTGTTCTCCTTCGTAGAGCTTGAGCTTCTGACAGGAAGGAGCCATCAGCTGAGGGCTCACCTGGCTTTCCTAGGCAATCCGATAGTCGGCGACACGAAGTACGGTGACAAGAATACCAACAGCTACTTCAACAACAAGTATGCGCTTTCATACCAGTACCTGTATGCCTATAAGCTGACGTTCAGGAACGCCACCGGAAAGCTTCAGTATCTGGAAAACAAGGTGATCGTTGAAAAGCTTCCGCCGATATTCAAGAAGATAAGGAACGACGTTTTCAAATTCGATCTCTGATGGAGGTTCTCACATGAAGCAGCAGTCAACGGGCAAAGGCTTCGCATACCTTTCGGCAGCGGAGATGCTCGTAAAGATAATGTCCGTGGTCTATGTGCCTCTCCTTGTCAGGATACTCGGGGATGTGGGACACGGCATCTATGTGGTGTCATATGACGCCTTCACGTTCATATACGTACTTACGAACGAGGGTATACAGAGAGGCATAGCGAAGCTCATATCCGAGCTTACTGCAAAGGGGAACCACAGGGATGCCTTAAGGGCTTTCCGCCTGGCAAGGTCGGTGCTGATACTCCTTTCACTCTTCGCGTCGATACTGCTTTACGCCATGGCGCCGCTCATAGCCACCGCATCGAAGAGCCCGCAGGCTACGATAGCCATAAGGGCATTGTCCCCTACGGTGCTCATAACCGGAGTCCTATCGGCATACAGGGGCTATTTCCTTGGAAGAAGCTATATCGCGAGCAATGCCGTGTCAAAGATAATCGAGCAGCTTGTCAATGTGACCGTGTCACTCGCAGCGGCATGGGCGCTGATGAAGGTATCAGTCGAGTACGGTGTCGCGGGAGGCACGCTTGGAACAAGCGCAGGTGCATTGGTAGCAATCATCCTTCTGGTAAGGGAGTACTACAAGGGAAGGCTCCACAAGGTTAAGAGGTCCATGCAGGACCCCGAAGCCTACAGGCATACGAACAGGGAGCTTCTCATGAAGCTTTTCAACTATGGCTTCCCGATAACCATGTCAGCGGGGATCCAGAACCTTGGCGGCTTCATAGACATGTTCATAGTGAACAACGCACTTTATACCGCAGGCCTTGACTTCACGGCAGCAAAGACCGCGTTCAGCCAGCTGTCGAGGTTCAAGACACTGATATACACCCCGAACACCATCATCGTCGCGCTGACCGCTGTGCTTCTGCCCGGAATATCCAGGGCGCGGGCGCTTGATGACGACGAGGATGTGGAGAGGAAAATAAGGTTTGCTGTAAAGACTGTATTCATGATCGCAATGCCCTCAGCATTCGGGCTGATGGTCCTTGCGGACCCGGTATATGCACTCCTCTACCCGGGAAGGGCCGGAGCGGTGCTCCTGAAGTACGGAGCTTTCGTTGTTGTTTTTCTGGGATTTGTCATGGTCCAGAACGTCATATTCCAGAGCTTCGGGAAATTCTACTGGGGAATCGCGACGCTTTCCCTGGGAATTGTCGTCAAGCTCGTTTCCAACTCATATTTCGTAGGGATGCCAGAGGTGAACATCATGGGAGCTGTGCTCTCCATGTACCTCAACTACATCATACCCTTCATCATGAATAACATACTTATAGCCAAGGGGCTCGGGATAAGGATGAACCTCATCAGGGAGTCAGTAAGGCCGCTGGCAGCGTCTGCTGCCATGGGAGGTGTCCTGTATCTGACAAACCTTCTGCTGTCAGGCGTCAAAGCAGGCTATGTGCTGTCAAGCATGCTTACATTCGCAAACATAGGTGCAGGCATGGCTGTGTACTTTACAGTCCTTCTCCTCATAGGGGGACTGAAGAAGGATGAGATAAGAGAGATAAGCCCGAGGCTCCTCAGGATGATTCCTGAAGGCATAAGGTCAAGAATGAAATGATAGGAGGTGCGGAAAATGAAGAGGAAGCCATTATTTCCTGAAACAGCAGTGGCTATCCTGTTCATATGCTGCGCCTTTTATTTTTTCATGACTGAAGGCACTTCCGATAAGTCGTTGCAGTCTGCGATATCAGCCGCATTCATACTCCTCTTCCTGTTCCTCTATTCTGGGAGAGGGAGGGCGAAGCTTACAACAAGGCTGATCTTCACGGGATGGTTTGTCATGGCGACCTTCATCGGCGTAATCCTCAGCGTTTATGTCCTTCTTCCATGGTACGACAGCCTCGTACACCTGATTACAGGAGCCTGCCTTGTGTATCTTGCGAAGGATGCGATAAGGCAGGAAGGGAATGCACAATGGGGCAGAGCCCTCTATGCCTTCTTTTTCTCTGTGAGCCTCAGCACATTCTGGGAGATCTACGAGTTTGGAGTGGACTTCCTTGGAGCGGACTCACAGCACGGGAGCCTTTCAGACACCATGTGGGACCTGATATTCGGCGCAGTAGGGGCTGCAGCTTCTGCAATCGCCCTTTATCATATGTCAAAGGGAAAAATGAAACCGTAGATTCTGGTAATGTGAATAAAAGGGGGACCTTATGCGGATATCGCATAGGGTCCCCCTTTCAATATGCTTATTAGATCATAAGCAGCGGGACATTTTCTTCCGAAAATGAATCTCAAAGGGTTGAAGTCCATGTCTTAAGCCTCTGGGTGATTCCTGCTATATCAGGTTCTCCGGATTGAGCTTCAGAAGGTCCTCGTGTACGAAGAGTCCGTCCTTCCTTATGAGCACATCATCGAACCATATCTCGCCTCCGCCGTATTCAGGCCTCTGAATGAGGACAAGGTCCCAGTGGACTGCAGACCTGTTAGTATTGTCGGCGTCCTCGTAGCTGTTGCCTGGGGTGAAGTGGATCGAGCCTGAGATCTTCTCGTCAAAGAGCGTATCCTTCATCGGTGTCAGTATGTAAGGGTTCACCCCTATCGCGAACTCCCCGACATACCTGGCACCCTCATCGGTGTCGAATACCTTGTTTATCCTTTCTGTGTCGTTGGCCGCAGCTGATACTATTTTGCCGTCCCTGAACTCAAGCCTTATGTTCTCATAGGTGAAGCCCTGGTAGAGTGACGGTGCGTTGTAGGATATCACCCCGTTGACGGAATCCTTCACCGGGGCCGTATAGACCTCACCATCAGGTATGTTCATTTCCCCTGCGCACTTTATGACTGGAATGCCCTTTATGCTGAAGGAAATGTCAGTGCCCTCAGCAACGAGCCTGACCCTGTCGGTCTTCTCCATAAGTGACACAAGACTGTCCATGGCCTCTGACATCTTTGAGTAGTCAAGGTTGCAGACATCGAAATAGAAGTCTTCGAAGGCCTCTGTGGATTTTCCTGCCGCCTGGGCCATTGACGGGGAAGGGTACCTGAGGACTGTCCATTTGGTCCTGTTGACCCTAATGTCGAAATGGACAGGGTGCATGAAGTGCTTAGAGTAAAGGTCCATCTTTTCAGACGGGACATCAGAGGTCTCGCTGATGTTCATCCCCGACCTGACCCCTATGTAGGCGTCCATGTCCTCCATCCTCGCAGCCTCATACTTTGCCATCATGTCAAGCTGTTCCTTTGTTGCTCCCATAAGAAGCGACCTCTGGACCCTGGCGTCCTTTATGGTCACGAACGGAAGTGCCTTTACCCTGTACGCTTCCTCCACGATTGCAGATACCAATTCATGCTCGAGTCCGGTGCACTCTATGAGGACCTTCTCGCCCTCTTTCAGCCTTGTTGAATAGTTTATGAGATTCCATGCCAGTTTTGATATTCTTGGGTCTTTCATTTTTAACTTTTACCTCCAGAGATGATATTAATATCATTGTACCACCAAGTGCCGGATGTGTTGAAACGGGGTGTCCGCAAAGCCGATATTTGCCAATGTGGCACAATGGCGAACATTGCCTTATCGATAATAGAATATATATTTTGAAAAATTGATGATTTTAAAATTGTAAACGGTATTATTATAGATTGTTCAATAAATGAGCGGCAATACAGTGAATTGACGCAAGATTTGCAAAAAAAGACATGTTAAGGAGTATAATGTAATCATTAACATCAAGGAGCTGATCCCAGATGGAGGGTGCGATAGACAAGAAGCCCAAGGGCGCCGTCGAATACACATACGGA
Source organism: Youngiibacter fragilis 232.1 (assembly GCF_000495435.3). Taxonomy (GTDB): domain Bacteria; phylum Bacillota; class Clostridia; order Clostridiales; family Clostridiaceae; genus Youngiibacter; species Youngiibacter fragilis. The sequence continues at coordinate 116,714 of NZ_AXUN02000198.1, forward strand.
ATGGTCCTTACCGGAGTCATGGTAGCGGCCAATCCACTTAAAAAAATGGCTTTCAAGACACCGTGCATGGTGCACAGGTTCATTAACATACAGGCTGTCCAGATACTTGAGAACGAGGGTCACCACGATGCTGCAGGTTTCTACAAGGAGTTCATAAAGCCCCTTAACGAAGGGGCCACATGGGCAGACCAGGACTTCAAGTCGATAAACCATTTCTACCACAACAAGATGCAGAAGGGTCTGTATGGTTTTTCAGATGCTCTCAGCGAGGCCAAGAAATACAGGGAGAAGAGCCTTTTCTACCTGAGCAGGAACAATACCCACAAGTCAGTATTCTATCTCGGAGCGATATGCCACCTTTCCCAGGACATGACGGTACCTCAGCATGTCAACAACAAGCTGCTGGACAGCCACAAGTCCTATGAGACCTGGATAAAGAACAGGATATTCGAGGAGATAGATTATTCCGTATCTGACGGAGTCAATCGCTTCAGTGAATTCGATGATTATATCAGGGAAAATGCCAAGTCAGCCAACAGGACCGTTGAGGAGTTCAGAAGGGAAGAGGACCGGGACAGGCTTTATTACGAGCTGTCCACAAGACTTCTGGCCGAGGCCCAGAGAACTACGGCAGGACTGCTTCTGGACTTCTATGAGCTGTATTATGCGGAATAGGCCGAAGGTAGTCCTGGTATCGATTGACTCCAGGTTCATACATACTAACATAGCCCTGAGATACATTAAGGCATTCACGAAGGACCTTGAATATGACTGCCTCATGATGGAATATACAATACAGAGTCCCCTGATGGATATGCTGGACGACATACTGGACTGCGAGCCTGACATGGTGGGATTCTCAACCTATATCTGGAATGTGGAGCAGGTGAGCCGCATCTCCAGACTCATAAGGCTTGCAAGACCTTCCATCCGTCTGCTTTTCGGAGGGCCTGAGGTGAGCTGGAACGCTGAAGAAAGCCTTATGGGACTGAAGGGTGACTATATCATTGCAGGCGAGGGTGAGGAGACCTATCGCGAGCTCATTGAAAAATGCCTGGACAATATGGAAACATCAGGTTCATTCAGCCTTGGGGACAATGATGAGGTAAGAGGGCTTGCAACTATCAGGAACGGGATCCCCATGGTCTATCCCCCAAGGGATAAGATGGACCTGGCAAGGCTTCCATTCCCATACTCCATGGATGAAGACCTTTCAGACAGGATTGCCTGCATAGAGGCTTCAAGGGGGTGCCCCTACAGCTGCTCCTACTGCCTTTCATCAGCGGAGAAGGACCTGAGGTTCAGGTCTGTGGCTTCTGTTATGGATGATGTGGAAAGTCTCCTGAAACTTGGTGCTAAGCTTGTGAAGTTCATGGACAGGACATTCAATGCACATCCCGATGCCGCTGAGGTATTCAGGAGGATAATCTCCCTTGATACATCCGCTGTATTCCATTTCGAGATGTCGCCATCGATGGTAAATGACGCTCAGATGGAGGTGCTGAAAGAAGCACCGCCCGGGAGGATCCAGTTCGAGACAGGTGTTCAGAGCACTGACGAGAATGTCCTGCATCTTATAAGGAGACATTCCAAGGGCTTCAGGGAAGGCCTTCTAAGCCTTCTGACACTTGGGAACATACACCACCATCTTGACCTTATCGCCGGTCTGCCGATGGATACCATGGAATCATTCAGACGGAGCTTCAATGAAGTATATTCGCTGGGACCGGATGTCCTGCAGCTGGGATTCCTGAAGATCATCAGAGGGACGCCGATGGAAAGTGAAGTGAAGAGATGGGGAATGGTGCACAGTCCCTTCCCTCCATATCAGGTGATAAGTACAGCTACAATGGGAAGGGCTGATGTGGGGCGTCTCAAGGCTGCAGAGAAGGCGTTGGACAAGTATCATAATTCTGGAAAGTTCGTTAATTCTTTGACATATGCAGCAAGCTTCCATGAAGATCCTCTGGTATTCTTTGAAGGTCTTGGAAATGCCCTTGACAGTGAGGGGTACAGGGTACGCTCACCCTCATCAGATGACTACTACAGGATATTTCTCATGTACTCAGCAAGGGTGCTGGAGATGAAGGCCGGCTTCGAACCAGGTCTCATGAGGGACCTTGTGAAGTATGACTTTCTCCTCTGGAACAGGAGACAGGGTATTCCTTTTTTCCTGGAAAGGATCGATAAGGATACGAACGATATAAGGAGAAAACTAAAAAGGGAAGAAGGGGTGGTAGGCCACGTAGAATGGTTTGAGAATGATGTTGTTTCGCACATATCAGGTAACGAAAGAAACCCGGGTCCGGTAGCTGTATTGTTCGATAAAAGCAGAACGCATGGTAAAATTATCACATTGTGACAACGATAACAATTGAAAATCAGACGAACTTGGTATAAGATAATGTCTATGCGGTAATTTAAATCATATTAAGTGGTACTTATTCTTTTTTAAAAGGTGGTGAGAAAGTGGCGAAAGAAGCGATCGAAGCTGTAAAGGCAGCGGAAGAAAGGGCAAAGGACATACTGCAGGAAGCCGGGCAGAAGGCCAGGGATTCAAAACGAGAAGCTGAAATTTCGGCTGAGAGGTCATATAGAGAAATCCTCCAGAAAGCTGAAAAGGAAGCTGAAGACATGAAAGCCTCCGCTGTCAGAGAGGGGGAGGAAATTGCAAAGCCGATTATTGAAAAAGGCCTGCAGGATGCAAAGGATATCGCATCGCTAAGTGATGACAAGCTTAAGGATGCGGTGAACATCATTATCGAGAGGATCGTGAAGACAAATGGCGATAGTTAAAATGAGCTCCTTCAGCTTGTTTGCCTTCGATTCCGAAAGGGATAACCTCCTCCATGAACTGCAGAAGTTCGGATATGTTCACTTTTCTGACCTGGCCAATGATGAGACTCTCAAGGAAGAGGGACTGCGTGATGTGGTCGTTCCCGAGGGAATAACCGAGGTTGACCAGGACATCGCGAACATAAAGTATGCACTCGAGATCCTTTCGAAGAATGATCCAAGGGAAACCGGGTTCAAGGCGATGATAAAGGGAAAGGCGAACTTCACACTTGAAGGACTTGAAGAGACAGCAGGCGCATATGACTACAAGCCTGTTTTCGAAAGCCTGAAGGACAGGATGGGAAAGGTCGAGAGCCTTAACCAGGAAGAGATGAGACTGATTGCGGCATCTGATGAACTGAAGCCATGGGTGACCTTAGGGTATCCTGTAGCCTCAATGAAAGGCTTCAGCCAGAGTGAAGTCTTTACAGGAACAGTGCCGAAGAAATTGAAGGATAAGCTGATGAATGAACTTCTGCCCTTCGACTACACCTACTATGAGGTCATAAGCGAGGGCAAGGACGATTCCTATCTTCTGGCGATTTCATCAAAGGATGAGAAGGATGCAGTCAACGAGGTGCTGAGGAACAACAGCTTCTCAAGCATTAGGATATCCGGCGAAGCTGAGCCCGACAGGGAGATGCACAAGATAGCCGAGAGGCTCGCAGAACTCAAGTCGGAAAGGGAAGCCGTAAAGAACGGGATAAAGGAAATGGCAGTCCATCTGCCTGACCTGGAGATCTATTACGAGTACCTCATGAACAAGAAGGTAAGGCTGCATGCTTCAGAGAATTTCCTTAGGACAGACAGCGTGAATGTCATAAGAGGCTATATCCCGACGGAAATGGCCGGTGATTTCAGGAAGGCTGTGGAGGCGTCCCAGAAGAACGCCTACTACCTGGATGTAAAGGAAGCTACCGATGAGGCTGACATACCGATACTTCTAAAGAACAACAAGGTCAACCAGACCTTCGAGTCGCTTACAGCGATGTATGCGCTGCCGCAGTACAATGAAATAGACCCTACACCTCTGCTTGCGCCGTTCTACCTGTTCTTCTTCGGAATGATGGTGGCGGACGTGGGGTATGGTGCACTGATGCTCATTGGAACCGCTGTTATCCTCAAGATAGCGAACCTCGCGGAAAATACCGAGAAGTTCATAAGGTTCTTCTTCTATCTGAGCATACCCACCATCTTCTGGGGTGCCATCTATGGTTCCTTCTTCGGAGGGATAATAAAGATACCTGGACTGATCGACCCTGCAAAGGACTATATGATGATACTTATAATGTCCATCATATTTGGGCTTGTCCATGTCTTCTTCGCGCTTGGGGTAAAGGCTTTCCTTTACGTCAAGGGAGGAGACCCGGTAGGGGCACTGTTTGACGCAGGTTTCTGGTACATGGCCCTTATCGGTGCCATAGGCTTCCTTATTCCGATGTTCCTTGACCTTCCACCGGCAGTCAAGACCGTTTCAATGGTACTTATGATAGTCGGAATGGGTGGAATCGTAGTAACCGGAGGAAGGGAGAACCAGTCCATGGTCGGCAAGGCTGCCGGCGGACTCTACAGCCTTTATGGCATATCAAGCTACGTGGGGGACTTCGTGTCTTATTCAAGGCTCATGGCTCTGGGACTTTCAGGAGGCTTCATAGCATCAGCGATAAACATGATGATAGGGATGCTTTCAGGAATGGGGATAATCGGTATACTCTTCGGAGTCGTCCTGTTCGTCGGAGGACAGGCGTTCAACATATTCCTGAGCCTTCTCGGGGCTTATGTCCATACATCGAGGCTGACCTATGTTGAGTTCTTCGGAAAGTTCTACACAGGCGGCGGAAAGCCATTCAATTTATTCAAAAATGCTTCAAAATACATCAATTTAAAGTAGTTAGGAGGAAATGTAAATGACTTTTTCACAGTTCTTGTTTGATAATGGTGGCGTTGTTTTTGCGGTACTCGGTATAGCCTTCGCGGTTATATTCTCAGGCTTCGGTTCAGCTAAGGGTGTCGGTCTTGTCGGTGAGGCAGCTACAGGCCTTATAGTGGAAGAACCACAGAAGTTCGGTAAGTCACTTGTTCTTCAGCTCCTTCCTGGTACGCAAGGCCTCTATGGATTCGTTATAGGACTTATGGCTCTTGGAAAGCTTGACGCAGGTCTTTCTATCCAGGAGGGAATGTACATATTCATAGCCTGCCTTCCGATAGCATTTGTTGGCTGGGTATCGGCAATAGCACAGGGCAGAACTGCAGCGGCAGGTCTTGCGATACTTGCAAAGAACGAAGAGCATTCAACAAAGGGTATAATATACGCCGTAATGGTTGAGACATACGCACTTCTTTCATTCGTCATATCCCTAATACTTCTCAATGCGGTGACTTTCTAGGCTCAGCCTGAAGGTTACATGAGAAAATATGGAAGGATGTGAGGGAATGTCAAATCTGGACAATCTGACTGAGAAGATCCTCGCGGACGCCAGGGAAAAAGCCCAGGCCATCCTCGATGAGACAGTCAAGGTCAAGGAAGATCTTGTTGATTCGAAGATCAAGGAAGCGAACGACAGGAAGAACAGGATCATAGAAAAGGCAGCCTTCGAAGCCAACCTCTTGAAAGAAAGGGTGATCTCCAACGGAGAGCTCAAAGTAAGGAATGAAAGCCTGAAGGCTAAGCAGGGAGTAATCGACAGGGTATTTGACCTTGCGAAGAAAAGCCTGATTGAGCTGGGGGAAGAAGACTATGTCAAGTATCTGAAGGATACGCTGGCAGGTCTCTCACTCAAGGGTACTGAGACCATCATAGTGACCGGCCCCATGAAGGAGAAGGTTAAGGCTCTTGACCTGGGCTTCAGTGTCTCTGACGAAGAGACATCAGCCTCCGGATTCCTTGTCAAGGACAAGGGAGTGCTGCTTAACTACACTTTCGGTGACATGGTCGATTTTCTCAGGGACGAGCTCGAAGCAGATGTAGCCTCCGCTCTTTTCAAGGAATAGGAGGTACTTATGAACAGAATGGATTTCGCCCAGGCTGTTACCAGGACCAGGGTCCTGGAGACCAGACTCCTGTCCAGGGCAAGGATCGAGAGGATGGTCGACGCAAGGGATATTGACGAGGCACTGAAGATACTGGCTGAAACTGAATACCAGTCTTCAATGGCCGGTGTCGCAAGGGGCGAGGATTACGAGAGGATTCTCTCGCAGGAGCTCAAAAGGGTATACAAGCTCGTTGGTGAGATGACAACCGAAAGTTCTGTGGTAGAGATACTTTCACTTAAGTATGACTACCACAACCTCAAGGTGCTCGTCAAGGAGACAGCCATGAAGGCTGATTTCAAGGAAATGTACGTGAATCTTGGAGGCAGGGACATCCAGAAGGTGAAGGCTGCATATGCTGCCGGGGACCTCAGGGATGTTGAGCCGAGGTTGAGGGATGCGCTCATTGAGGCATCCAGGGACATGGAAGCTACAGGAGACCCTCAGAGGACAGACATCATACTGGACAGGCACTATTTCTCGCATGTCTCTGCAGTTGCAGATGAATCAGGAATTCCGCTTTTCACAGATTATGTCAGGACTATCATTGACTTTACCAACGTAAAGACTCTGGTCAGGGTGAAGAGGCTTGAAAAGGACATCAAGTTCCTTGAGGAAGCCATAATCGAGGGTGGAAGCATACCTAAGGGTGACATTCTTCTTTCCCTGTCAGATTCACTGGAGACCATGATGTCGAAGTTCAAGGGCTACAAGATAAGCGATGAGCTTAGGAAGGGACTGGAGTCATATCAGAGGACCATGAGGCTTTCGGAATTCGAGAGGATTCTCGACAATTATCTCATGAAGCTGAACCTGCAGTCCAAATCCATAGTCTTCGGACCGGAGCCGGTATTCTCCTACCTCGCCGCCAAAGAGGCCGAGATGAAGGCACTGAGGATCATAATGGTGTCGAAGCTTAACAAGATCTCACCTGAATCAATCAGGGAAAGGCTGCGTGAGCTTTATGTATAAGATAGGAGTTGTGGGCGACAAGGATTCCATACTTGCCTTCAAGGCACTTGGAGTCGATGTCTATCCCGTTTTGGACAAGGACGAGGCAAGAAAGGCAGTTGATACCCTGGCCGCAAGGAAATACGGTATCATCTTCATCACTGAGCAGATGGCTGAGCTGATCCCAGAGACCGTTGAAAGATACAACAAGGAGATAGTTCCTGCGGTTATACTCATACCGAGCAACCAGGGATCCCTTTCCATAGGCCTCAGAAGGATCAACGAGAACGTTGAAAAAGCCGTTGGTTCAAATATTTTGTAGAAGGGGAGCTTAGATTGAAAGTAGGAAAGATAATCAAAGTATCCGGTCCCTTGGTTGTCGCCGAGGGAATGGATGAAGCCAACGTCTATGACGTTGTCAAGGTTTCAGACAATAAGCTCATCGGAGAGATAATAGAAATGAGAGGCGACAGAGCCTCCATACAGGTATACGAGGAAACTACAGGCATCGGACCAGGAGAGCCGGTCTATACGACAGGTACGCCTCTTTCGGTAGAGCTGGGGCCTGGACTTCTTGAGTCCATGTTTGACGGCATACAGAGACCTCTTACCTCTATTATGGAGCTGGTGGGGGACTTCCTTGTCAAGGGAGTCGAAGTACCTGCACTTAACAGGGAGAAGGTTTGGCATTTCGTCCCCGTTGTAAAGGCTGGCGACAGCATTTCACATGGTGACATCATAGGAACAGTACAGGAAACATCCATAATTGAGCACAGGATAATGGTTCCGAAGGGAATTTCGGGAACCGTCAAGGAAATAGCTGAAGGTGACTTCACTGTCGCTGACACGGTCTGCACGCTTGAGGACGGCACAAAGATCAACATGATCCAGAAATGGCCCGTAAGGCGCGGAAGGCCATATGACCACAAGCTCAATCCTGATGCGCCGCTTGTTACAGGACAGAGGGTAATAGACACGTTCTTCCCTGTATCCAAGGGAGGTACTGCCGCAGTTCCGGGACCTTTCGGCTCAGGAAAGACGGTCGTTCAGCACCAGCTGGCAAAATGGGCTGATTCAGAGATAGTCGTATATGTCGGCTGCGGAGAGCGTGGAAACGAGATGACCGACGTTCTTATGGAGTTCCCTGAGATAAAGGACCCTAAGACCGGTGAGTCGCTCATGAAGAGGACAGTCCTCATAGCAAACACATCAAACATGCCTGTTGCGGCCAGAGAGGCTTCAATATACACAGGCATAACCATAGCTGAATATTTCAGGGACATGGGATACTCAGTAGCCATAATGGCTGACTCAACTTCCAGATGGGCCGAGGCCCTCAGGGAAATGTCCGGTAGACTTGAAGAGATGCCTGGCGATGAAGGATACCCGGCTTACCTGGGTTCAAGGGCCGCCGACTTCTATGAAAGGTCAGGAAAGGTAGTCTGCCTTGGATCTGATGGCAGGATGGGAGCGATAACAGTAATAGGAGCGGTATCACCTCCAGGTGGAGACATCTCCGAACCTGTATCGCAGGCAACACTTAGGATAGTAAAGGTCTTCTGGGGACTGGATGCGAACCTCGCTTACAGAAGGCACTTCCCTGCGATCAACTGGATGAATTCGTATTCGCTCTACCAGGCAAAGGTAGACAAGTGGATGGATGCCAATGTGGAGAACACCTTCGCCTCGAACAGGGCAAAGGCAATGGCTCTTCTTCAGGAAGAATCAGGACTCCAGGAAATAGTAAGGCTTGTCGGAAGGGATTCTCTTTCCGAAGGCGACCAGCTGAAGCTGGAAGCTGCAAAGTCGATAAGAGAGGACTACCTTCAGCAGAATGCGTTCCATGAAGTGGATACCTACAGCTCGCTCGACAAGCAGAACCTCATGCTGAAGTGCGTACTTGCCTTCTATGACGAAGGAAAGAGGGCGCTTGACAACGGCATATACCTTAACGACATCATCAAGCTGAGTGTCAGGGACAGGATAGCAAGAATGAAGTACCTGCCTGAAAATGAAATATCAAAAATCAACGAGGTTATGAAGGAGCTTGTCAAAGCCGTGGACGACCTCATAGAGGAAGGAGGAATCCTTAATGCTTAAAGAGTACAGGACCGTCCGCGAAGTCGTCGGACCACTTATGGTTGTCGACGGGGTAGAAGGAATAAAGTACGAAGAACTGGTTGAGATCGAGCTCCAGACCGGTGAAAAGAGAAGGGGAAGAGTCCTTGAGGTCAACGGGGACAAGGCCATGGTACAGCTGTTCGAGGGTTCGTCAGGAATCAACCTGAGGGACACGAAGGTCAGGTTCCTTGGCAAGCCGCTTGAACTCGGAGTTTCCGAGGATATGATTGGAAGGATATTCGACGGACTAGGAAGGCCAAAGGATGGCGGACCGAAGATCATTCCGGAGAAGAGACTGGACATCAACGGAGTTCCGATAAACCCGGTTTCAAGGGATTACCCGTCAGAGTTCATCCAGACAGGAATTTCAGCCATAGACGGACTGAATACACTGGTCAGAGGACAGAAGCTGCCCATATTCTCCGGGTCAGGACTTCCTCATGCTGACCTTGCGGCTCAGATCGCAAGGCAGGCAAGGGTGCTTGGCAAGGGTGACAAGTTCGCGGTCGTATTCGCGGCAATGGGTATAACATTTGAGGAGGCACAGTTCTTCAAGGATGACTTCAACAAGACAGGAGCCATAGACAGGGCCGTTCTTTTCATGAACCTTGCTGACGACCCGGCCATAGAGAGAATAGCAACACCGAGAATGGCGCTCACATGCGCAGAGTACCTTGCCTTCGAGAAGGGCATGCATGTACTTGTAATACTTACTGACCTTACCAACTATGCTGAAGCCCTTAGAGAGACTTCAGCAGCCAGGAAGGAAGTACCTGGAAGAAGAGGTTATCCGGGATATCTGTACACCGACCTTTCAACCATATATGAGAGAGCGGGAAGGATAAAGGGAAGAAGCGGATCCATAACTCAGATTCCAATACTTACCATGCCTGAGGATGACAAGACGCATCCGATCCCTGACCTGACAGGATATATCACGGAGGGACAGATAATCCTTTCAAGAGACCTTTACAAGAAGGGGATCCAGCCTCCTATAGATGTACTGCCTTCTCTTTCGAGACTGAAGGACAAGGGTATAGGAAGGAACAAGACCAGGGAGGACCATGCCGACACCATGAACCAGCTCTTCGCAGCCTATGCTACAGGCAAGGAGGCCAAGGAGCTAGCGGTCATACTCGGTGAATCGGCACTTTCCGAGACTGACAAGGCGTTCGCTGACTTTGCGGATGCGTTCGAGAAGAGATATGTCAGCCAGGGCTATGACAACAACAGGGAAATAAAGGATACGCTTGAACTTGGATGGGAACTTCTTACGATACTTCCAAGGAATGAGCTGAAGAGGATAAGGGACGAGTACATAGAGAAGTACATGCCCCAAGAGACCAAAGGAGTTGAATAGCCATGGCTAAGCTCAATGTGAACCCTACCCGAATGGAGCTCACAAAGCTCAAGGTTAGGCTGTCCACCGCTTCCAGAGGCCACAAGCTCCTCAAGGACAAGCAGGATGAACTCATGAGAAGGTTCATCGAGATGATCAGGCGAAACAAGGCACTGAGAGTCGCGGTTGAGTCAGAACTCCAGAAGTCCTTCAAGGAATTTCTGGTTGCGAGTGCAATAATGTCTCCGGAGTTCCTTCAGGAAGCTGTCGCTTTCCCAAAAGAAAGCATAACAGTGGACATCAAGAAAAAGAACATAATGAGCGTCAACGTTCCTGTGATGAACTTCATAAGGAAGCTTGAAGGTGACGAGGGCAGCATTTATCCTTACGGATTCGCCCAGACCTCCTCTGAGCTTGACGACGCCATTTCAAAGCTCTACTCCATAATGCCAAAGCTCCTTGAGCTTGCAGAGGTGGAGAAGTCCTGCCAGCTGATGGCTGATGAGATAGAAAAGACCAGAAGAAGGGTAAACGCCCTGGAATACAGGACCATACCTGAACTGAAGGAGACCATCAAGTTCATCAGGATGAAGCTTGACGAAAATGAGAGAAGCACGATAACGAGGCTCATGAAGGTCAAGGACATAATCCAGAAATCGCAGGAAACAGCGTAACAGAAAAAGAGAGGGCGGCATGCAGACCAGCATGCCGCCCTCTTGTCAGTACAATACTTTTTTGCGTGACTGAAACATTTGGTTTTGGGATTTTCTCAGCCCCTCTTTTTGACTTTCCCGTAAACCATCCTGAGGAATGCGATTCCGGGCTTCAGGTCAGAAAGATCAAGTATCGCTGGAGCCTTTCGCTTAAGGAGGGAAAGAGCCATGGATGTCTTTGAAAGCTGTCCAGCACGGGCATATTCCCTCATCGCAAGGAGGTCCTCGTAGAGGTATCTGAAATAGATCCCGGTATCATAGGTCTTCCTGTCGTGGAGAACGGTCCCTCCGGTCATTTCCCTGTACGCAAGGAGCGGAAAGTTCACACCGGCCTTGTAAAGCAGGCTATTGAGGTTCGTTGTCCTCGCGTTGATCTCTATTAGGTAGAACTTACCGGTCTTGGAATCCTTCTTGTACTCTATCTCACCGAAGCCCCTGTATCCGATGTCCTTGAAGAACTTCCTGCTCATCTCGTGGAGCTCAGGGACCAGCCTCTGCTCAGTGTAAACCGAGGCTCCGAAGTTTATGGGGAACTGCCTGTGCTTCTGGCATGTCATCCAGTGTGTCACATCAGAATGTTTGTCAAGATACGCATCATACGTATACATGTGGTCGTCGAAGCCGGGGATTATCCTCTGCACCACGCCGCCCATTCCTGCTTCAATGATGGTGTCCCTGTATTTTACAAGGTCCTCTCTGCTCTTCAGAAGGAAGTTCTTCACTCTGAACTTTGCGACGAACTGGGTGGATTCAGTAGGCTTGAGTATGCACGGATAGCCGATCAATTCATCGACCTTCCTTGCTATGTCAGGATCGTCGAGCTGGACGCTTTCAGGTACCGGCATCCCGAATTTCACTGCCAGCTTCTCCAGTGAATCCTTCATGAGGGCGTCCGTCCATTTTCCCTTCCTGTCCATCGGGAACAGGTAATGCTCCTTGAGTAAGTCGAAGTTCTTGTCGATGAACTCGACATAGGGGTCACCGCTTGGAAACAGCACAGGCTTCCTGTCCTGCTTCTTCGAGTATTCCACCATGTAGGCAACAAGCTTCTCCTCATCCTTCCTGTAGTGGGGGACGATGAGCTGTTCCCTGAGATATCTTGATTTTGCACCGTATGTGTTTTCGGTGGAATAATCCATTGCTACGGTATGGATCCCTTCTTTTCCGAGACATCGTATTATTGACAGGCCTATATAGTAATTTGAGCCAAGTATGACCGCTTTGCTTTCCATGATAACCTCCTGTAGTTCCTTGACTATACTATAATACAATTTATGCTACCTGGCATTCAATACTTTCCTTTCGTCATACCACTAAAAACAATTTATAATGATTCTAAAAAAGTAGTGCAAAACGATTATAAATTTGATACAATATAATCGTTAAAAATTGATATGAGGTGATTATAATGGCTGCGAAGCTTCTGAAGGAAAATCTGTACTGGATCGGCGTTGAAAACCCTGAGCTAAGGGTATTTGACATAATAATGGAGACAAAGAAGGGAACGACCTACAACTCCTACCTGCTGGTTGGAGAGGACAAGGTTGCCGTAGTGGACAACGTTAAGAATCCGTTCTATCCGGAATTCAGGGAGAACATAATATCCGTCATAGGTGACAGGAAGGTTGACTATATAGTTACGCTCCATACGGAATGCGACCATTCGGGTACGATCGGAAGCCTTCTCGATGACTATCCTGAGGCTCAGGTGGTCTCGTCGAGGGCTGCCATGAACTACCTTAAGGACATACTGAACAGGGACTTCAGCTGGATCGATGCCAGGGACAGGAGCGTGCTCTCTCTTGGCAGTGACCTCAACCTTGAGTTCATATCTGCTCCGAACCTGCACTGGCCGGACACCATATTTGCCTATGCGAGGGAAATGAAGACCATGTTCACCTGCGACTTCCTTGGCTGCCACTATGCCGAAGAGGAGGCACAGTCAGCTGATGACGCTGAAAGCTACCTTGAGGAGATGAAGTACTATTTCGATGTCATAATGGGACCTTTCAAGGGCTTCGTCAACAAGGCCCTGGACAGGCTTAACGAGTACGACTTCGACATGGTCTGCGTGAGCCACGGTCCTGTGCATACCGAGGACATAGGCTTCTACCTTGAGAAGTACAGGGAGTGGGCAAAGCTTCCTGACAGCTACCATAAGGACATAGAGATCCTCTACGTATCGGCCTACGGAAATACTGCTGATGTTGCTAACCATATTGCAGACAGGCTGAGGGCCAAGGGCGAGACTGTCCATGTCAACGACATCACAGAAATCGGCATACCGGAGGCATCAAGGAGGCTTGAGGAATCAAAGGCGTTCCTCATAGGCTCACCAACCATCAACAGGGATGCTGTCCTGCCTGCCTGGGAGCTCCTTGGGCATGCTTCGGCGATAACGAACAAGGGAAAGGTCTGCGGGGCTTTCGGGTCCTACGGATGGACAGGAGAGGGTGTGCAGCTTCTCACTGAAAGGCTGAAGGGTCTGAAGATGAGTCCTGTCGAAGGCTTCAGGTTCAAGTTCGTGGCATCGGAGGAGGAGTACAGGCTCTCTGATGAGTTCGCGGACAGGTTCCTTGATGCGGTAAGTGAAAAGTGCAGATAGGATTTAATTGCATTTCTTAAGAAGATGTTCGTTGAAGCAAGCTCTCTTAGGTGTTATTATTTAATCAGACAAAATGATGCAGGGGGTGTGCTTTGGAACGTGAAACAATGAAGTTCAGGGATGAAGAAGGCAACGTGGTGGAGCTTGAAGCCGTGGCTAGGGTATATGTGGAAGAGCAGGAGTACCTGATACTTGCCCCCTTGGACGAGAACAGCGAAGATGAGTTCGTTTTCAGGGTGGACAAGGATTCCGAAGGCAAAGAGGAGCTCAATGCCGTTGAGGATGACGTGGAATTCCTGAAGGTTAAGAAGGAATACAAGAATCTTTTATACGGTGAGGTGGAATAATGGAAAAGAAGGATATCATCTCCATGATGGAGGACAAGGGCCTCAGTGACATTGAGATACTGAAGGATGAAGAGGGAGTGCTCGTTGTCAGGGCATTCTATGATTTCGACGAAGAAGAACTGGCATCTGCAGCAAGCTTTGCGAAAGAAGAAGCTGAAGAAGAGAGTGACGAATACTACTTTGACCACATGTTCCCGTTCCTTACTGACCTCGCCGTAGACAACATAGGTGACATAGTCGAGGAGATCATAGAGGACGAGAACATTGACGGGCAGTTCGTGACCTACGACATAGACCCGGAAGACTATGGCACAATAGAGGTCATACTGATGTTTCTGAAGGATGACCTTGATGTGGATTTTGAAACAGTGCTTGAAGAGCTGAGCCTCTGACTAACGCCGCTAATCCATGGGGGACAAAGAACTTTGCAGAATATTAAGTTAATTTGTTGAGAGGTTTGTTGTAAATGTCCGGAAGTATGCTATAATCTAATTAGGAATCCTGAGATGTACGCGTAGCCTATATATTCAACCTACATTACATATCCGGGATCTCCAACAAGATGGATGATATCAGACTTAAGGTAGTAGCTACACCTTCTCCATGGAACATAAGGAGATAGAATTCCACCTGAGGAGAACCCACCTGCTGAGCGCAGGTATGGATCAATAGGTGAACGGCATGTCGGGAAACTAGAAAGTTTGTGGTTGCTCTGCATTTATTGCAGAGCAATTTTTATTAAGGAGTATTATAATGGAACATGATGAGCTTGTTGCAAGGATAAACGAATATTCAAGGATAGCCAGGGAAAGGGAGCTTACCCCGGAAGAGACACTCGAACGGGAAAGCTTGAGAAGAGAATATATTGGCAGGGTGAAGGGAAACCTTAGAAGTAGCCTTGAGGGGATAGAACGCAAAAAATAATCGGGGGATATGTCGATGGCTGTTACAGTGGAAAAGATAATCAAGGAATTCGATATGGAGGTCCTGGTGAAGGGCCCTGAGAATGACGTCATAAACATAACCGACGTCAACAGGCCCGGGCTTCAGCTCGCAGGCTTCTACAACTACTTCAGCAGGAAAAGGATCCAGGTCATAGGCCAGGGGGAATGGAGCTTTCTCGATGAACTCATACCTGAGCTCAGGAAGAAAAGGCTGGGAAGGTTCATGAGGTACAACATACCTTGTCTGGTAATAACGAGGGGTCTTGAACCACACCAGGAGATAGTGGATGCTGCGAAGACCTACAAGAGGTGGCTGCTCCGCACCAAGGAATCAACCACCAATTTCATATCGAAGCTCACCTTATACATCGCCAACGCCACTGCGCCTGAAACCAGGATGCATGGCGTGCTTGTCGACATATACGGCATGGGAGTGTTCATCACCGGAGAAAGCGGCATAGGAAAGTCAGAGGCAACGCTTGAACTCCTTAAGAGGGGGCACAGGCTGGTTGCGGATGACGCTGTTGACATCCGGGAGGTCGACGGGATACTGAGGGGAAGGTCGCCTGAGATAACCTTCGGAATGATGGAGGTAAGGGGCCTCGGAATAATAGATGTGTCAGCCCTGTTCGGACTGTCTACCATGGTCCGGAACAAGAGGCTCGACATCATAATCCACCTTGAGCACTGGAGAGATGACGGCGACTATGACCGCCTCGGAATGGATGAATATCAGGAGATCCTTGGTGTGAAGGTCAAGAAGATAACAGTTCCTGTAAGGAGCGGAAGGAACATATCGATAATCATCGAGGCTGCAGCCGCAAACTACAGGCATCAGCGTGTTACGAAGGTTTCCCCAGCGGAAGTCATAGACCAGAGGATGAGGGAAGTGGCGACAAGGGACAAGCTTGGCGAATATTCGGTTATGGTTGACCTGGACTAGAAACAGGTTACATTTCCATGGGAATCTGTTAAAATATAATTAATATAAATTATAATGGTTATAAGGAGGTGTCGTTCATGGCTGTGAAGAACATTGATGTCTATCTGAGGGAAAATGGAGTCAAGCCCTCGTACCAGAGGAAGAGGATATATGAGTACCTTATGAACACCCACAACCACCCATCCATCAACGACATCTATGATGCCCTAATAGGGGAGATACCTACACTCAGCAAGGCGACTGTATACAACACGATGAACCTCTTCATAGAACACAAGCTGATAGAGATGCTTCCCATTGAAGCAAAGGAAGCGAGGTTTGACATCTACAATCCCATGGAGCACGGACATTTCAAGTGCGATGTCTGCGGCAACATATTCGATGTCAGCATCAGGGTGCCGGTGTCTGAGCTTTCATCTGACCTGGATGGCTTCGAGGTGACACACGAGATATTCAACTTCAGGGGAGTCTGCAGGGACTGCACTGAAAAAAGAAAGAGATGATTGGTGCCGGCTGGTGACAGCCGGCATTTCCTCGCCCAAAATTCACGCAATTTTAAACCCTCATTCACTTACAGATGTATATCGGAATTAGTCATAGGCTTATAATAAAGGCAAGAACCATGAATAGTTTCATGATGATCTGGAGGTTTGCCATGAGAAAGCTGATTATCTGCATTTTCACGCTTGCGGCATTCATCTTTTCATCGGTCACTGCGTTTGCGGATTCGGGAATCGTAATGAAATACACTGACGAATACACCGAAGCCAGGGTAAGCTGGAGCAGCTGGGAAGATGGTGTAACTGAGTTGAACTGGATTCAGATTCAAATTGGGGAGATGGAGGAGAAGGGCGGTTACGGATTCATATACTACTGGACTGAATCATTCACGGATGAAGGCGAGTACCTTGGTTACAGGGACTTCTCAGCACAGCTGCCTGAAGGGTCGCTGGTAATTCCCGCGAGGAATTTCGACCCGCTGCATATATTACTGGATGATGTGGCAGGCATTGAGCATGTCTGGAATCCGGAGATGCCTGAAGACGGGAACGAGCCTGTCGAAAAGACATATTCCTTCGATTTTGAGATTTCTGGTCTCAATGAGGACTCCAGGCAGATGTACCTCTCGAAGTCAAGGCAGGCCCCATACAAGTTCAACAATTTCAGCAAGGGTGTCACATTTGTAGGAACAGCATCAGGAACGGCAGGCGGAGTGGAATTTGAAGGAGACGGCGATGTCAGCTTCTCATCCTACAAGGGAATGATGATAGGCAAAGATGAGATGCCTGAAGAACCTGAGGTAAAAGCTGCACAGAAGACAGAAAATGGGAAGAGCAATGTGATCGTATTGAAGGGGGACCAGAAACAGCTCTATTCAGGCTGGGAGGAATATGATCCTGATACCTATGAGACGAGATCCTATAGAGACCTCGTAATACTGACTTCTGAAGAGGGGACATACTGGATTCAATACTTTGAAGTGATTATGGATGGTGTAACGGAGCATCTCAGGCGATTCCAGGGTTCAATACCTGCTGATCAGATACAGCTTCCAAAAAAACTTGGCGAAAGCTTCTCAGTTGACTTGAATGTTGAAGGAATGTGGACTGAATATGACTGGAGCCCCGGTGATGACAAGGAAACTGAAGAACCGGAACCTGTGGAAGGCACGCTGTCAGTATCCTGCACCTGGCATTTCGAATATGAAAGGACATACAAGTCGATCTCAAAATACAGTTCAACCTACTTTTCATTCATGAACCATGAATCGAGTGATTCAATCGGTGCATGGACCGAAGGCACGATAGATGGAGAACCACTTACCGGCGGCTGGGGAGAAGTGGGCTCAGGAAGGTACATGATAAGGATGAAGGATTCATACCCAATGGAGTGAAGACCCAGAAAAGGATATCCTGAAGAAACAGACATTAATAGGGTCAGGCGTTTGCCTGACCCTCATTTATTGTGATAATATATTCATATTCGCACATAGGATGAAGGGATGGTAGGGGAATGAAGAGATACAAGGGTGAAGCTGGGCTGCTTCTTGTGGCCATGATATGGGGAAGCGGGTTCATTGCAGGAGCAATAGGACTTGATTACCTGACGCCTTACCAGGCTATGGCAGGCAGGTTCTTTGTATCCTCGCTTCTTCTTGATATGGTCTTTTTCAGAAGGCTTAAAGGAATTAGGATTGAGACCCTGAGGAAGGGGATTATAATCGGGGTATTCCTGTTCTGCGCATTCCTTCTCCAGACACTGGGCCTTGAGCTTACGACGCCGTCAAGGAACGCATTCCTCACGGCTGTGAATGTAGTGATAGTGCCGTTCCTCGGTTTCATATTGCTGAAGAAGAGACTGAACTGGAAGGAAACCACAGGTGCCATACTTGCCCTGATTGGGGTGGGTGTGCTGTCGCTTGACCTGTCAGGCTCCATAAATCCGGGAGATTTCCTGAGCTTTCTGTGCTCTATAGCCTTTGCGTTCCACATATTCTTCACGGGGATGTATTCCCAGGAAGAAAGTGCAATTGACCTTACGGTAATACAGATGAACGTATCCTTCCTGCTTTCAGCGATCGTGCTTGCAATGAGAGGCGGCACAATGCTTGGCGCAGAGCCGGCAGGCTACGCGGCCATAGTTTACCTTGGAGTGTTCTCCACCACGATAGCCTTCTTCCTCCAGACCTACAGCCAGAAGTTCACAAATGAGACGAGGGCTGCGGTCATAATGTCAACGGAAGCGCTTTTCGCCACGGTATTCTCAGTCATCGTATTCCGGGAGGTAATCTCGACGAGGATGATAATAGGGGCGTTGCTGATATTTTCAGCAATACTCATGCCGATAATGAAGAAGGCCGTTAGGGCGGGGACGAAAGTCGCAGAGGGTTCGTGACAGGAGCCTTGTGCGGCTTTTCTCCTGTTTTCAGTAATTGAAATTTCAGTTTCTGAAAACCCGTTGAATGCATATCATGGTTACTGTAGAATTCAGATATGGATACAGCTGGACACGTGATCCTATGAGGATCAGGGGACTTCAGCAGCAAAGGAGAAATGCAAGTTGAGAGAAATCAAAAGGTACATCACGATGACAGTGCTTATCATAATAACCGGCATAGGGGCTGCTTTTTCACTTAAGGCTGCAGCTGGCGTCGGAGCATGGGATGCGATGAACCAGACTCTCAGCAACATGACTGGAATGAAGGTAGGCACCATGGGAATGATAATAAACATATCCTGTGTTGCGGGACAGCTTGTTCTGATGGGCAGGAATTTCAAGCTCAGGCAGCTTCTCCAGATACCTGTAAGCATTGTGCTTGGAATGGTTGTCAACTTCGTTCTCTACAACGTGCTTGGCAACGTGTCATTTGACAGCTACGCGATTAGGCTGGCAGTCCTTATTGCGGCATATACTGTAATATCAGCTGCGGTAGGGGCCATTATGAAGCTTGACGCGGTCACATTCGCACTTGAAGGCCTCTGCATGGCGGTTTCCGAAAAGACAGGCATTCAGTTCAGCAAGCTAAGGCAGCTGGTTGATCTGGCCTGCATAGTAGTAGTTCTGGTACTGGCCTTCGCAATAAAGACACCACTTACAGTAAGGGAAGGAACAATCATCGGGATGCTCATGTTCGGGCCTCTCATGGGATTCTTCATGAAGAAGGCTGAGCCTGTATTCAACAAGCTTGACCTCTCACCAACTGCATAGAAGAAGATTTAAAGCCGTTCGCAATGGACGGTTTTTTTGTATGCGGCAGAAGACTGATTTATGGGACCCGTACTGCTTCAATGTGTGGCATCATGCCTGCGGTACAGAGAAAAAAACGGACAGGCGATGAGATCACCTGACCGTCAGTTACGAATGGTTTTCCGGATTTGAATAGCCTGGTACCCCGAATCATCAGACTTGTTGCAGCTTCTGTCCGAACCTTGACAGGAACGGTACCAGATGGTCAGGGTCATATTCAATCGAGGCAAGATAGCCATGCTTTTTGTCTCCCCTAATGCCGTGGTAGTCTGAGCCTGCTGTGACAAGCAGGTTCTTTTCACGTGCGAGGAGAAGCGACTTGTTCGTCAGCTCCTCACTGTTAAGGAAGTAGTAGCATTCCAGTCCGTCAAAGCCGTACGTGAGGAGGTCCTCAAGGGTGTTCTTCTTGTAGATCACCGGGTGGGCGAGCACCGCTATGCAGTTGTACTTCCTGAGCAGGCTCAGGCCTTCCTCTATCGGCAGGTACTGGTTCTCGACGTATGCAGGGCTGTCCTTTGAGATGAAGTTGTCGAAGATGTAGTCTAAAGTATACTGCTTGTAGAGCTTCGTTATCTCCTTGGCGACGTGAACCCGTGTAAGGACTCCTGTGGAGTTGTTCCTTATCTCATCGTAGTCAAGGTCGATCTCGAAATGCTGCTTCAGAAGCTTCAGCATCTTCTTCACCCTGTCGTTCCTGTGGGTATATTTGCCCTGGAGGAATTCGCAGAGCTCAGGGTCCCTGTAGCTGTCATCCGTGAAATAGCCGAGTACATGTATGCTTTCATCATTGCGGCTTGTAGTGAGCTCTATTCCGGGGATCAGTTGTATTCCATTTTCCCTTGACAGCTCAGCGAGCCTTGGAAGGGCTGCTGTTGTGTCATGGTCTGTCACTGCAAGCGTGTCAAGGCCTTCACTTGCAGCAAGGGCCATTAGCTCGTCAGGGGTAAGCTTGCCGTCAGATGCGGTAGTGTGGCAGTGCAGTTCAAGTTTCATACTATGTCTCCTTGTCTGAAAAAGCTCAGCAGAAAATCCTCGCATGCTTCAAGCCTCGGGAGGATTGCCTTCAGCGGGATCCTTTCAGGCTGGGTGAAGCCTTCATTCAACATGCTCCTCGCGCCGAAGAAAACCTTGCCGTCGAACCAGGCAGATGCATGGTATTCACCGCGTATTGCCTTCACCATCTGAATGGCGCCTGATGAGAGCGCAGGGGCTATGTAAGGCTTGAAGCCTGTCTCCCTTATCCTGAAGTTTTCGCGTTCGGTCCTTGCAGCAAGCTCGAGAGAGACTTCCTCGTCATACTCTGACAGCGAGTTAACTGCTATGATCCCCTTGCCATGGGGTCCATAGACCCTTAGGTCGTCCCTGTATTCGCCCATCTCCTTCGCGATATACCTTGCCCTGCCCTCCATGACACCCAGACCAAAGCCCCGTATCCTTTCAGGGGCTATGCCCCCGTTTAACATCAGGCTCATGCACAGCTGGTCGACAGGGTCCGATACTATGAAGTACATACCCCTGAAGCCTGATTTTTCAGCATCCTTTGCATACTGCAGGAGCACGGCGCTGTTCTTTTCGAACTGCACCATCCTGACGTCAGTGAGGTTTGTCCCTAAAGGCGGGACACCCAGTGAAACGGTGAAAACCAGGATGTCGCAGTCAAGAAGCTCCTGATATGAGGAGCCTATGACTTCTGGCATGGGTCCACCGTCGCTGACCTCATTTATCTCCAGCTCGTATCGCCTGACCTTGTTTGCGTCAGGGTCGTATATCCTTATTGCTCCCAGGTCTTCTCCGCCGAGGAGCCTCAGGCCTGTCAAAAGGGTTCCGCCCACATCTCCGAGACCTGCTATTGATATTTTGGGCTTCCAGGGGATCATAGGTTCGAGGTCCTGGAGAGTACGTGCCATATGGACCCTGAGTCCTCCAAGCGAGTCCTCCTCATCAATAAGGATCCTCACACCGGTGTTGCCCAGGAGCTCCTTCATGCTCTGTGCCACATGTCTGTTGAACCTGACCCTTTCATCTGCAAGGAATATGGGTTTTCCAGATTCCGCAAGCTCATCGATCCCTGACAGGCAGTTTTCCTCCTCGTTTTCGGCAACCAGGGCCATCACCGAATCGAGCAGCTCAGGTTCAAGGCTGTCCAGGAAGGCAGGAATATCAAGGGAGCTTGAGCGCCTCGAGCATTCAATGTAAGCCAGTATTTCATCAAGAGAGAAAGTGTTCCTCATATTGTCTCCTTTCAGGCCGCATCCCTGCTACCTTATAAGTCTGTCATACCTCATGAGCTGTTCCAGGTCTGATTCCAGGTAGCTCGATGGACTTCTTGACAGGTCATATGCAATGTCCCTGCCCTTGTCAGGAACCCTTGGCATTGTGAATACATGCCCAAGCGAGGATAGCGTAAGCTTCCTTTCGTAGTATTTGTGGAATTCCTCCTCCAGCACCTTCAGTATCTCAAGGGCACACTCTATTGATACCCTTGAAAGCTCGAACAGAGCCTTGTTGCCGGCTTCAAGTATGAAGTTCGGTGAGGTGTAGGGCAGGATCAGGTTGACTGAAGGTATCAGGTTCCTCTCAGGGAACGATCCTCTCCAGAGTGCGTTTCCTCCGATGAACGGGTAAAGGTCGATCTCATTGAACCAGACCTTGAGCCTTGGTATGTAGTACACAGAGTCCACCGAATAGCCTTTGTGGGCCATG
Source organism: Youngiibacter fragilis 232.1 (assembly GCF_000495435.3). GTDB lineage: Bacteria > Bacillota > Clostridia > Clostridiales > Clostridiaceae > Youngiibacter > Youngiibacter fragilis. The sequence continues at coordinate 138,992 of NZ_AXUN02000198.1, forward strand.
AGGTCAAGCCCCCTTGCCGAAAGGATCCCGGTGATGATCTTCCTGACCTCGATACCCTCCTTCTTGAGAAGCGGGTTCAGTGCCTTCATCCTGTAACCCTTGTGGAGGAGTGTATCAACAAGTATTACAGGCCTCTTGAAGGAGGCGAGGGTCCTCACCTGGTCCTCAAGGGACAGGTAGAAGGGGACCTCCTTTATTGTGAAACCCTTCATGTCTGAGTTGAAGTATTTCTCGGTATGCAGGGATTTTGTCACCGTGTTCGGTATCAGTTCCCTGTCCAGTATGTCACCGTATGGTACGCACATGAGCTCGCCGAGGGTCCTTGGCTCGGTTACCCTCATCGAGACCCCGTTATCCCGACAGATCTTCTGGATCATTCCCTGGTGCAACATGAGGGGCTCATAGGGTATGAGGAGAGTTCCCGGGAACAGACCGCAGATGGCCTTCTGGAGCCTTCCTCTTGCCGAGGATATGGCTGCGCCGAGCTTCTGGTTGGTCCTGAACGGGTCCTTCAGTATGTTGTCAATGTCAAGGTTCAGGACTAACGGTGTCCTCATGTCCACATAAAGCAGGGGATGGTCCTCTGAAAGACTCCTGAAGTTGCAGTGCTCCATTATCGAATGGAATCCAGGGTCGTCGAGGATAGCATGCTTCGGAAGGTAGAGGGCGTATTCGTAGTCCCTGGAGGTTGCGAAGGACAGGGTCTCAGTAAGAAGGATCTGCTTGTAGTTCCTAAGCCTGTCGGGAGGATCCGAGAAGAAGCCGTCAAGTACGATTATCCTTCCCTGGTTCTTTTCCCTGACAAGGTTCGCAAGCCCTGGTTCACCAACTTCCTTCAGTATGTTTTCGCTCCTTGCCCAGTGGAACATGGAGAGACCGACCGGACGCCCGGTGTTGATGTCCTTTAGGACCAGGACCCTGCCTGAAGGCCTTCTGTAGTTTGTCTTCACGATGTTCCTTATTTCATCGCTGTCCCCGCCGAAAAGCCTTGCTATATCTGAATCAAGCTCCTCATCATATGCAGGCGCTATCTTCTTCTCAAGGAAGGACATCTGAAGCAGCGTCTTCTCAACAGGTGTCTTCTGGTAGAATCCGTTGGTGTAGATGTATTTTTGTGCAAGAGGGTCGATAAGGGATGAGATGTCCCTGTTCTCGTCGATGTTCACCCTTATCTGGGTCGAGCTTATCTCCTTGAGGTCCTTAGGAAGGTCAAGGAATTCGACATCGCTTAGTATGCCCCGTATCTTTCTCTTGCTGCTGCGGCCCCTGCTTCTTTCGAATACCAAGTGCCTTAACGAATGTATCGAATCCTCTTCAGGCGGCTTCTTGTAGCTTGAGGCATTTTCAACCACGTCACTTCCGCAGACCATGCTGACTTCGCCGTTGAAGGACCCCTTGAGCATCCTTATGTCATCAGGGCTCGACAGGTTTACCGGCATGTCCTCGGGATAGAGGTAAAGGCCAAGCTCTCCTGCGGTGCTCATGTTAAGTATGCTTCGCCTCACCTTGTTTGGAAGTGTCTTCTTGGACCATGAGAATTCATCAATGGCAAGATATACCTCATATCCAAGGTCCCTTATGAGTATGGCGATGTTCCTGTGTGATATTGTGAAGGGGTCGAAGGTGCCTGGGAAGAAGGCATATCTGGTTGCCTCAGTAAGCCTCAGGCCTCCGTGGTCATGTATGTAGCCTGACATGAACCTGTATATGTGGTTAAGGCCTGCGCTTTGCGCAAGGAACAGAAGGTTCCTGTCGTCATGGGAAAGCAGGGTCAGAAGCTTCTTTCCGATCATGTCGAATAGCTGTCTCTTATGCTCGTCTGATACCATTCCGGAAGCGAAAAGCACCTTGCCTATGGTTGTGAATGAAGACCTTATAGTAAGGGGGTCATAGTCGGACAGCCCGTAAAGGAGAACCCTCACCATGTTCCTTATCCTTGCAGATTTCTCATCCTCGGAAAGGTAGAGGTTCCTGAAGCCGAACTCCATGAAGGACTCGAGGCTTGTCCCAAGGGTCTTGAGGATGAGGCTCCTTACCGAGGAGGTAGAGGTCTTGACCTTCTGGAGGAGGTCATCAATGATCTCATCGAATTCCTTGGTAGGGAGGAATAGCAGTGACTTACCAAGAGGCTTCGGAATGTATTCTGTGAACCTGTGGCCTTCTATCTCAAGGGCCCTAAGGAGCTCCACGGATACTTCGTTCCTTTCATTGGGGCTCAGTCTTCCCATAAGCGCCAGAAGCGTGTTTCCTGCGGTCCTCCTTACTGACTCGATGGCAGATACCTTGAGAAGGTTGCAGAGGTGTATGGCGTTGTTGAGTGCCATGGAGCCGTCGCCAGTAAGCGTATAGAAAAGGAGGAGCCTTATTGACACCCTCTTGACTATCCAGTGCGTGGCGCTCTTAAGGTTGGCAAGGTATATTTCTGATATGCCTGACCTCCTGCGTTCAAGCTCGTCTGAAAGTGCCTTCCTCCTTGAAGGCTCATTAAGTCTTGCAGAAAGCCTGAATAGAAGGTATATTTCAGCTGTCTCGGTATCAGGTCTCACCTTTAAGACCCTTTTCCTGAGTGTCCCAATGAAGTCCTCACTGAATGCACCGGACATGTCCTGGGAGGTCAGCACTTCAAGCGCTGCAAGCCTCTGTATGTATGTGCCTGAAAGCATATCCGAAAGGTATCCCTCCATGAGTTGCGCATCACAGGGGATGTGTCTGAGAGAGCCTGCAAGGAACAATGAGGTGTCCTCGTTCCTCAATGATGCAGCGGTAAAGTTTCTCATTACCACGTCAGAATACTCGCATACCCTGGATTCAGGAAGGGACTTGAAAAGTGACTGCATTATTCCTCCGAGCGAATAGCCCAGAAAGAACCTGTGGCTCTCGATGGTGTTGTGGTCTGGGTAGAGAAGGCTCCTTAGCGTAGAATCAAGCAGGTCCTTACCCTTGACCATGGAAGATGGCTGTGTTTCCTCAAGAGGCAGCTCCTTCCTGTAGTCCTCGTCAAAGGTTCCGACAAGCCTTCCGATTATCTCGCTTGAATGATGCCTGATATCATCTTCGGGATGGACCAGGTTCTCCTTGAGGAAGCTTATGACCTGAAGCTTCTGGTTCTGGGTAAGGTATGTGGAGTATTCCTCAAGTATCCTTATGTACTCCCTGAGGTCCCTCCAGTCCCTGAGGCTCCTTGCCTCCTCCAGCATGGTCTCCATGGAGAACTCGTTCCTCAGCTGCCACATGACCCTTATGTTGTGGTCGATCGCATGGTATTTGAGCCTGTCCACTATCTCCGTGCCGAAGCAGAGGCTGGCATCCTTCAGAGGTCTGCGTGCAGGTTCAGCTGGCTTATAAGGGTCAGTGACTACGCCCAGGGTCCGGAGATATTCCTCGAAATCCTTGAGCTTGGCATATACCTTTTCGTACCTTCTCCTCTTTGTATCATCCACGTTGTCAAGCTTGTCCAGGATCACCGCAAAGGAATCATCAAGGTCATAAATGTGCATTGTGTCCTTTCCGTCAGTTTTCCTGTTCTTTACCCTGAAATCAGAATATATGAGTATCAGTGCCTCCAGGGACAGGTTCTCAAGCTCAAGGTCCCAGGTGGAATGATTGACAGCGATGTTCCTGATGTAGTTTATCCCATGCTTCTTGAACCAGATGTCTGAATAATAGTAGTGAAGGTAGGGAACCCTTCCCATCTCACCTGTCTTAACCCCATACTTGCCGATATCGTGTCCGGCTAAAGCTCCTGATACCCTTCCGAGGTCTATGGTAAGGCCGAGAGTTTTCAGCTGCCTTGCTGTCCTCATGCCTACATAATGCACTCCTGCCACATGGTCGAGTGTGTTGAAGCCGTAGAGCTCCCTTGAAAGCTTCATGATCTCAAGGATGTAGTCATCCTCCATTGCCTTCATGAACTTGCCGTACTCATCCTCCTCGAGGTCTTCATACTCTTCTTTGGTTAGGAACCTGAAGCTGTGAACCACATGGAAATCCTTGGAGTCGCTCTGCGATTCAAGCCTGTTAAGCTCCCTGTATGCTGCTGCGTATATCGCTGCAAAGTCTGATTCCTCCGGGCTGAACTCCCTGTCCCTGGAATCCCTGAAGGCCTTCTTCACCATATACTCATATATGTCCTTCAGGTCCATGTCAGGAACATCTGAAAACTGGGACAGGTTCCCCTTGAGGATACCGAGAAGCGTACCTCCCGAAAAGTCGGAAAGGCTTGACAGGCTGTAAAGGTCCTTTATGAAGGTCTTGTCTGACGAAAGGAAAAGCGCCGCATCCCTGCCCGGACCCAGCTTCTTCAAGAATGCAGGCGAAGAGAACCTTTTCCTAAGATTGTCCTGAAATTCCCTGTTATGAGACTTACCCATAGAGATTGCCCCCCAAAGCGCACGATATTCTCTGTTCCCCTTTATTATATCCTCCCTGCAGCTTCTTTGCATTTTAATTAAGCTTTAATCGAAGGGCGGTATAGTCATTGTATGGAGGGCAGAGCCATGTACGATGACAGGAACAAAAGAGATAAAGACAGATTCATAAAGGGTATGATCATCGCATTGGTGCTGATGGTAGCAGGACCAGCCATTTTCGGCGTAATAGGGTCCCTGATCATCGCGCTCCTTTCTGTGTCCTTCGGGCTTCTTGTCGCGGCCCTGGCCCTTATAGCATCACCTCTCCTTATCCTCCTGATGCCGGGCACGATCCTGCTGGGACTGCCGGCGGCCGCGCTGTTCTTCATGGGAATAGGGGTGCTCGCCCTCTTCGTTCTGAGCTTCACCCTTGTAATAAAGATAATAAAGGCGATAGTCATGGGGATAATAGGAATCATAAGGAGCATTTTCGGAAGATTTTAGGAGGAAATGGCAATGGATACATTCCGGAAAATCATTATCGTCTGTCTCGTGGTCGCCTCGGTATCGTTCGGCATAGGAGCATGGATATTCTACGAGTCAGGTTTCAGCATAAATGAGTTCACAAGCCAGATAACGAAATTCTTTGAATCAGGGAACCTTCCTATAATCGGCGACAATACGCTGACACAGGGTTTCTCAAGGACCTACACGTTTTCAGCTGAGGAGGCTGAAGAAATCTCGGTTGACACATCGATCGGGGATGTTACTGTAATCAGCCATGATGGCACTGATGTCATCGTGGATATCTCAGGAAGAGTCTCCAGTAGCTACAAGGGCACCATTGAGACAGCATACTCAAGGGACGGTAAGGTAACGGTTGAAGTCCTTAAGGACTCAAGCTTTTCTGGCCTTCTTGGACAGAATGAAGCCAGGATAGTGGTAAGCGTTCCTGCAATTAACATTGAAGCGATGTCAATTGCATCCGTTTCGGGAAAAGTGGACATAGACGGTATTGAAGCGCATTCACTGAAGCTGAAGACAGTATCCGGGGGAATTGAAGTGACAGGGTTCAAGGCGGGAAGGCTTGACGCATCGAGCGTCTCAGGAAGCATATCCGCTGACGGTTCGTTCGGAAGCGATGGGGCAGATATCTCCACCACTTCAGGAAGTATCGGGCTCAAGGGCCTTGAAGGAAGCTTTTCTGTGAATACAGTTTCAGGAGCAGTTGATATCGAAGCTTCGTCAATGAAGGGAGGATCGGTTGTTACTGTATCCGGAGGTGTGGACATGGGACTCCCGTCTGGCGAGTTCTCCTACGACCTCAGCTCGGTATCAGGAAAGATCAGGGTATCGAGGAACGGAAGCATCATCGAGAGTACAGGATCCTCAAGGGAAAACAACGGGAATGCCCCTCTTTACAAGGTCAAGACCGTATCCGGAGGCATAAGCATAAGTCAATAAAATATCAATGTTCACAATTTGTTCACAATTGTCATTGTAAATTTCCTTATAATATAAGTATCACGTGAAAGGGGGATTATGAGAATGAAAGCATTTGTAGATCAGGATCTCTGTATCGGCTGTGGAGTTTGTGCAAGCGTTGCTCCTTCAGTGTTCGATATGAACGACGATGGAAAGGCTTTTGCTGTTGCAGACGAGGTTGACGGAGCAGACGTTGACGCTGCGAAGGAAGCTGCTGACAGCTGCCCGACATCAGCAATAACAGTCGAGTAAGGAACAGGCAAGGAGACCTTCGGGGTCTCTTTTCTTTTGTCTTTTTTTACGGTATAGTCTAATGTAGATTTGATTTTGGAGGACTGTATGGGCTTTTTCAACAGAAACCATCTATTCAGGCTTATGCTTGCGGCAATATTCCTTGTTCCCCTGGTACCGATGTATATTACACCGGCTCTTTTTGTGCCTGTGGTTATATTCTATCTCCTGTATACAAGGGAAAATCCGGATGCATACCAAAGGATGAGAAGGTCACTTGCTGAAATCAGGAGGTCAAGGTTCTCCCTTGCATTCATGCTCCTTGCCGTCTGGTCCCTGGTATCTGTCGTCTACTCGGATGATAAGGTGATGTCACTTGCGGGAGCTGCGATATACGCCAGCGCGTTCGCTGCTTTCTTCATACTGAAGTTCGAGCTCAACAGGCCCTTCCATACGAAGATGGTGCTGAGGACCTACATTGCTTCAGTGGTAGTGGTTTCAGCATACCATGCGGCCCAGCTTGTTTTCTTTGCCTTCTTCAGCCCTGCACCATTCGTTAGGACCGAGCATACCTCCTTCATAGAGCATGGCAACATACTTGCCTGCTACATGCTGATCGCCCTGTTCCCAATGGTAGTCCTCGCTGTCAGGACCAGGAAGAGGGACCTTAAGCTTGCCGCCTGGTACGCATTCGTCTCATGCCTCATAACCGGCTCGATATTCCTGACAGGTTCGAGAGCCGGCATGCTTGGAGTATTCCTGGGGATACTGACGCTTGCCTTCTACAGCTCCAGGAAGTTCCTGGTTGTACTTATACCTGCCTCCTTCATGCTGATGGTAGTTCCATATTCAAGGAACAGGATACTCGACATATTCAGCTATGAGCAGAACTATTCCAGGTTAAGGATATGGAAGGCCGCACTATACATGGCAAAGGAGCACCCGATACTTGGCATAGGGCTCAACAGCTTTTTCCACGAATATCCGGGATATGTGGCTCGCTTTCCTGAGCTTAACAACCCATATGACAACAATGTGGTCTACCATGCGCACAATGCGCTCTTCAACATACAGGCGGAGCTCGGCATTCCGGGCATGGTCCTGCTCATGCTCATGCTTGTAGCCATGTACAGGAGCCTTGTCAGGTATCTTGGGTCTGAGAAGGTCTGGAGGGACGGGCTGGCATTCTATTCAGGGTTTGCCGTTTCGATGATAGTGTTCGTGTTCCTTAACCTCATCGACAACTATTCACTGACCCCGAAGATAATCTGCACCATTGCCATCCTTGCGGGAAGCATGCACGGCGATGCCAGGAACAAGGGTATGCTGCACTTCTAGACTGACATCTGAAAGGACTGACATGAGAAGGAAAATCTGGAATCTGATATACGCTGTGATTGCTTTCGCAATCATCGTTCCTGCAGTTTCAAGTCACTTTACCGGATATCCGTTCAGGTACTCTGACCCATCAGGGTTCGAGGAGGTGACGGTCACCTCTGTTGCTGATGGTGATACGATAAGGACAGGTGACGGAAGGATAGTAAGGCTCATCGGAATCAATACTCCGGAGACATCGGGGGTATCGGAGCTTTATGGAGCCGAGGCCAAGGCTTTCACCAAATCGATGCTCGAAGGCAGGAGGGTCTACCTGGAGAAGGATACTTCTGAGACTGACAGTTATGGAAGGCTTCTAAGGTATGTATGGCTGGAGCTTCCGGACAAGGTCGATGACGAGGCGATAGGCGAGCATATGTTCAATGCCACGCTTGTAACCGGAGGATATGCACAGCCCTACGAGTTCCCACCGGACATAAGATATTCAGGAATCATAATGAAGCTTGCGAGGATTGCCCGGGACGGGAAAAAAGGTCTCTGGGGGATATCAGGGCAGGGAACTACAAAAGGTACTTATGTACCTTGAGATTTTTGTGAAGAATGTATTAATTTTTAGGGAAGCCCTGTTTCCAAATGTTGGAAACAGGGCTTTTCAGCGCATTCCGGACTTTTGCGCCTATTCTAAATATGCATAAAGGACCGTATAATTGAATCAAGGCAATGTACTTTCGATGGGAGGGATTGAGATGGAATACAGGTTTCCGGATAAGTTCTTTTTCGGTGCAGCAGCGTCAGGACCGCAGACTGAGGGTACCGCTGGAAAGAAGGGCATGGATATCTATGAGTTCTGGTACGAGAGTGAGCCTGAGGACTTCTACCATATGGTGGGACCGAAGTCCGCCTCAGATTTCTATCACAGGTACGTCGAGGACATTGGCCTCATGAAGGAAATGGGACTCGATTCCTACAGGACCTCCATTGAGTGGTCAAGGCTGATACCGGATGGAACTGGTGAAGTTGACCAGGACGCAGTTGATTTCTACAACAATGTGATAGATGAAATGATCAGGCAGGGCATTAAGCCATACATCAACCTTTTCCACTTCGACCTGCCTGTAAGCCTGCAGGAAAAGGGAGGTTGGGAAAGGCGGGAGACGGTGGATGCCTATGTCGATTATGCAGTAACCTGCTTCGAGCTTTTCGGTGACAGGGTCAAGAACTGGTTCACCTTCAGTGATCCGCTGGTTCCTGCTGAGCAGGGCTATGTGGAAGGACATCATTATCCGAAGGTCAGGAACCTCAAGCGGGCAATACAGGTAGGCTACAACATGATCGTTGCCCATGCCGCGGCTGTCAGGGCATTCAGGGAAATGGCAGCGGAAGGTGAGATAGGTATCATCATGAACCTTTCCCCGGTATACCCGAGGTCTGATTCAAAGGCGGACCTGGAAGCGGCAGAGGCCTGCGACCTGTTCATTAACAGGTCTTTCCTGGACCCGGTGCTCAAAGGTGAATTTCCTGAGAAGCTTGTCCGTATGCTTGAGAGAAGCGAGATACTTCCCGAGGCAAGGGAAGGGGACAGGGAGCTTATCTCGGGAAGCAGGGTGGATGTCCTTGGAGTAAGCTACTTCAAGCCAAGGAGGGTCATGGCACCTGCAGACAGGCTGCAGGAAGGGCTAAGCTACTACTTCGTCAACTACAGGATGCCGGGAAGGCGCATGAACGTGTACAGGGGCTGGGAAATCTACGAGAAGGGAATATACGACCTTTTGACTGACCTCAGGACCAATTATGGCAATCCTCCATGCTTCATAGCGGAAAACGGCATAGGCGTTGAAAACGAGGAGAGGTACCGCCTGGATGGCGAGATACATGATAACTACAGGATCGACTACATGAAGGACCACCTGAAGTGGATATTAAGGGCAATTGAGGAAGGGTCCCTGTGCAGAGGGTACCATGCATGGTCCTTTACAGACAACTGGTCATGGAACAACGGCTTCAAGAACAGGTATGGGTTCGTTGCCGTAGACACTGCAACCCAGAAGAGGACGGTAAAGCTTTCCGGCGAATGGATGAAGGATGTCACAAGGGACAGGGGATTTTCGGATTGAACTAAGAATGGCCGGGGAGGCAATGATTTGCCTCCCCTTCAAAAGATAAGTTTGAGGAGGATATTATGGGTTTTCAGAAAGGTTTCCTATGGGGCGGAGCAGTGGCCGCACACCAGCTTGAGGGCGGCTACGACAAGGGCGGCAAGGGGCTCAGCGTTGCAGATGTCATGACTGCAGGGGCACATGGAGTGCCAAGAAGGATAACAGACGGGATCATACCGGGAGAGAACTACCCGAACCATGAAGCCATAGATTTCTATGGACGCTACAAGGAGGACATAGCCCTTTTCGCCGAGATGGGGTTCAAGTGCTTCAGGACGTCGATAAACTGGCCGAGGATATTCCCGAATGGCGATGAGACGGTTCCGAACGAGGAAGGCCTGAAGTTCTACGATGACATGTTTGACGAGCTCCTTAAGCATGGCATAGAGCCAGTAATAACCCTTTCACACTTCGAGATGCCTTACGGGCTTTACAGGAAATACGGCGGCTGGAGAGACAGGGCAGTGATTGACTGCTTCGCAAGGTATTCAGAGACAGTGTTCAGAAGATACAAGGACAAGGTCAAATACTGGATGACCTTCAATGAGATCAACAACCAGATGAACCTGAAGAACCCGATCTTCGCATGGACGAATTCCGGGATTCAGTTCAGGGAAGGGGAGAACAGGAAGGAAGTGATCTACCAGGCTGCCCACAACGAGCTTGTGGCGAGCGCACTTGCGGTAAAGATCGGGCATGAGATCAATCCTGACTTCAAGATAGGCTGCATGGTCTCGTTCCATCCGGTATACCCTTATTCATCAAACCCTGAGGATACGCTCCAGGCACTGCATTCGATCCATGACAGGATATTCTTCACTGACGTCCACTGCCGTGGCCATTATCCCGCATACGCCCTCAAGGAGTGGGAGAGGGAAGGCTTTGACATAAGGATGGAGCCAGGTGACGCAAAGATCCTTGAAGAAGGCACAGTGGACTACATAGGCTTCAGCTACTACATGTCAGACACTGTCAAGTCAGGTGCCGAAGGCGAGAACAAGGACCTTGTAACAGGGTCCCATGTAAGCGTCAAGAATCCTTTCCTTACTGCCTCGGACTGGGGATGGGCCATTGACCCTGTAGGTCTCAGAAATGCCCTGATAATCCTCCATGAGAGGTATGAGAAGCCAATGTTCATCGTAGAGAACGGACTTGGCGCAGTAGATGCCATCGAGGAAGACGGCAGCATAAACGACGACTACAGGATAAACTACCTGAGGTCCCACATTGAACAGATGGGAAAGGCGATAACTGAGGACGGAGTGGAGCTCATGGGATACACACCATGGGGCTGCATAGACCTTGTATCCTTCACCACAGGCGAGATGAAGAAGCGCTACGGATTCATCTATGTCGACAAGGACAATGAAGGAAAGGGGACGCTCGACAGGTCAAAGAAGAAGTCCTTTGACTGGTACAGGAAGGTTATTGAGTCAAACGGTGAGGTCCTGTAAGGCGGGCAAAAGGCAGGATATCACAATATGAAGAAGGTTCAGGCGAAATGCCTGAACCTTCTGTTCTTCTTTATACTGATCTCAGGAGGCTATGTCGATTTTCCCTCTTCCATGAGCCTTTCAGCAAGGGCCAGCACCTTCTTCCCGTCCATCAGACCATAATCCGAATGGGGGATCATTGCTGAAGGGATGCCGCATTTAGTGCATTCTTCAGAAATCCTCCTGAATGAGAATCTGATCTGCGGTCCGAGAAGTATGACATCAGCATAGGGAATCACCTTCGGGAGGTGGCCTTCCCCAAAGGCGGAGATTTCAGCTTCGAGGCCTCTCTTGTCTGCCTCGGCCTGCATCCGCTTCATGAGTATGCTTGTGGACATTCCGCCCCCGCAGAGAAGAACTATCCTGATCATCTGCTTCCCCTATTCAAGGTCGGTTCCGTTTGAGCCTATGACCTTGTTGTACCAGCCGAAGCTTTTCTTCTTTATCCTTCTCATGTCCTTCAAGTCATTCTCTTCCCTGTTGACATATATGAATCCGTATCTCTTGCCGAAGCCCTGGTGGGTGCTTACAAGGTCTATGGCTGACCACGGGCAGTAGCCGAGGAGGTCGACTCCGTCTGTAACAGCAAGCCTTGCCTGCTCTATGTGTTCCCTGAGGTAATTTATCCTGTAGTCGTCGTTCACTATGTCGCCTTCCTCAAGCTTGTCGTATTCGCCGAGTCCGTTCTCTGTAACAAGAAGGGGAAGGTTATACCTGTCGTTTATCTCCCTGAGCGTGCTCCTGAAGCCTTGAGGGTCAACCGTCCATCCGAAGGATGTGAGCTTGAGGTTTGGATTTTCTCCCTGCCTGTAGACTCCCTCCTCACCGGAAACAATCTGCTGGTCAGCTCCTGCAGCCTTGTCGGAGCCATCGTTCCTGCTTGCTGCTACCGTAGCTGTGGAGTAATAGTTGAAGGCAATGAAATCAGGCTTCGCAAGTGAATGTCCGAGGATGGCCATGTCGCCTTCCTCTATGGCTGGAGTCCAGCCCCTTTTCTCAAGGTAGCTCCATGCGATTGAGTTGTACCTTCCGAACACGCACATGTCGAGGTACAGCCAGTTCCTTATGGATGTCCAGTTCATCGCCGCGATGACATCGTCCGGATTGCAGGTCTCAGGGTATATGGTGGTTATGTTCGGTGCAGGGCCTATCTTTCCAGGCAGCTTCATCTCATGGTAAAGGGTGATCGCCTTTGCCTGTGCGAGGAGCATGTGATGGTTCTGCTGGTAGATCTCCTTCTCGATGTTCTCGGTTCCTGGTGCAACTATTCCAAGTGCAGCTCCATGGAGTATCATCATGTTCTGCTCGTTTATAGTGAGCCAGTACTTGACCCTATCTCCGAAATTGTCATAGAGGACCTTCACGTACTCTGCATAGGCGTCTATCGTCGCCCTGTTCGACCAGCCGCCCTTAAGGTGGAGAGCATAAGGCAGGTCGAAATGGTACTGGGTGACTATGGGCTCCATACCATACTTCAGTATCTCGTCAATGAGGTTCCTGTAGAACTCAAGTCCCTTCTCATTTACCTTTCCAGTACCTTCAGGGAATATCCTTGTCCATGCTATTGAGAACCTGTATGCCTTTAGTCCGAGTTCGTGGAGGAGTGCGATATCCTCCTTGTAGTGGTGGTAGTGGTCGCTTGTGACCTTGAAGTCAGCAAGACCTTCCGGGTGGTGTCCCATATCCATTACTGAGAGTCCTTTTCCGTCCTCGTTCCAGGCGCCTTCAACCTGATAGGCTGATGTGGAGGCTCCCCATAGGAAGTCGCTCCTGAATTCCTTGAGCTTCTTATAGTGCATATCTGTCATCCTTTCGTATATCTTATTCAAGAATCAAGGGAGGAAGTGTTTCCACTGTCCTCCCCGCTGCATCTTTAGTTGTGTTTTCTTTGGTTATTCAGCCGCGTGGAGATGTTCCTCGTGGATCGCAGCTTCTTCCTTCGCATCAGCAGCATCCTGCTTCTTGAAGAACGGGAAGTATATGACTACTGACATTGCGAGTATCAGCGCCTGAACTACGGCACCCTGCCAGCCTGTCACTATGAAGCCGGAGATTATCGGTGGTGTTGTCCATGGTGCCATGACTCCTGAGAATGGAGGCATGAAGCCTATGCTGATTGCCATGTAAGTTATGAAAGCAGCAAGTGCAGGTATTACCATGTAAGGTATCGCTATGAGAGGGTTCATTACTATCGGAAGTCCGAAGGTAACCGGCTCGTTGATGTTGAATACTCCGGGAACAAGAGCTATCTTACCCAGTGTCTTGTTCTTCGATGCCTTTGCGGCTATGAGCATTGCTATGACGAGACCTATTGTTATTCCTGTACCTGTCATTATTATGTAGTTATCCCAGAACTGCTTGGTTACTATCTTCGCTCCGTTTGCTATGGTAAGTGCAAGTCCGCTGTCAAGTATTGCCTGGTTTGCTGCGGTGTTTGCAAGGAATATTCCGTCCATTACGCCTGACACTATTGTGGTTCCGTGGATACCGAATATCCAGAAGAACGGTGCGAGAGCTGCAAGGAACATGATCGCAGGAAGCGAGTCAGTTACATTCTGAAGCGGGCTCTGAAGCACTTTGTAGATCCATGCCATGAAGTTGGTGTCCATGGAGTTGAAGATGATGAACAGGAGCATAGCGCCGGTGAAGATGATTGCCGCAGGGATAAGGGCTGCGAACTGCTTCGATACGCCTTCAGGAACTCCATCAGGCATCTTGATGGTGATCTTCATGTCGAGGAGCTTCGAGTAGATGGCTCCGACGATAAGTCCTATGATGATGGCGGCGACCATTCCCTGTCCGCCTCCCCAGGCCTTGTCTATGATGTTTCCGATAGTTACGCCTGAAGCCGCATCAGTCTTTGATCCTGGTGAAAGGATGAGGAATGTGACCAGTGCGAGGAACCCTGAATTGAGTCCGTCATGGTTTGAAAGCTTCGCATAGTTGTATGCTATGGCTATTACCGCAACAAGAGCTATGATGTTGAAGGTAGCTCCGTATACCTGGAAGAGAGGTGTCCTGAAGTTCTCACCGAATATTGATATGATGAAGTTGTTTATCGCAGGGCTCGGGAGCTGTGCGAGAAGGAGGAATATCGATCCTATCATTGTGAGTGGAAGTGTGAATATGATACCGTCTTTGAGTGCCCTGACTGCTTTGGTGTTGACAAAGGTCATTACGCCGTTTACAATTTTTTCTCCCATTTTTTCTCTCCTTAGTATTATTATTTTATATTAGTGCAATTGGAAACATGTAAATGAATATGTATCAATATGATGATTGCGGCAGCCTTAAGGCTGTCAGATCGCGGGCTTAACGCTACTTCTTTGTTGCAGCAAGCTTCTCAGCAAGTGCAAGGACCTTGACTCCGTTCATCATGCCGTAGTCTGCAGGCGGGATGACATCTACCGGTACGTTGTACTTTTCGCATTCAGCGGATACCTTCTTAAGTGCGAACCTTATCTGCGGCCCCAGAAGGATGACATCCGCACCAGGCGCTACCTTGGTAAGCTGTGACTCAGAGTAAGCTGCGATATCTGCATCGAGACCCTTTGCCTTTGCAGCCTCCTGCATCTTCTTTACCAGCATGCTTGTGGACATTCCTGCCGCACAGAGTAATACTATTTTCATTTTTTTCCTCCCTTTCTATTTCTTTGCTTCGATCAGGTCCTGGATTGACTTTCTCATTTCAATCAGCTGAGCGATAAGGTTCTTTTCCGAGATTGCCGTCATAAGGTGATCCTGGCTGTGTATGAAGAGTGCGGAGATTTCAACCTTCTCACCGCTTGCTTCCTTGAAAAGGAACGATGTCTGTGCCTCATGTGCCTTCTCCATCGCGTCGTTCGCTTTTGTTATGCTCTCCCTAGCTTCATCAAACTTACCTTCGTTTGCAAGGCTTAATGCCTCATAGGCATGGAACCTTACATCACCGGAATCGATTATGATCTGCATTATGAGTTCTTCCAATGCATTCGCCTCCTTTGTTCTACACTCTACATATAGCAATTGCCGTGCCAAAACACTGCAAAACACAGGGGAATATAATTGCGAATCAACCAAACAGCCCGTACAGCGGGTTTCAAGCGGACAAGAATTTTTAAGTAAAAACATGATATTAAACAGTGTTTCGCATTGTATCGATAGTCAGTTATAGTGTTTCGGTCAATTTCCCCAGTGTTTCAAAAAATGGCCATAAAACACTAAAACAAAACTCTTGAAAACATTAACATTAAGAACCAAACAGAAGGACAAGCCAAAAACTAAGTAAAACAATTTCGTTTATGACTGAAAAAGCTGAAATTATGATTGAAATTGTGTGGATTGGAGTGATTATGACCGGAATTTCCGAAACACTATCCAAAATGAGGTGAGTTTATTGGTAACGAGGAAATTAAAAGAAGGAAGCGTTTCCGCTTCCCTCATGAAGTAAGTGTCTCACTTCCTTCTAAAAACCTTTATTCAGTTATTCTTCAGTATGGTGTAGGTGTTCCTCGTGGATTGCAGCCTCTTCCTTGGCGTCGTTGGCATCCTGCTTCTTGAAGAACGGGAAGTATACGACAACCGACATTGCGAGTATCAGTGCCTGGACTACAGCGCCCTGCCAGCCTGTTACTATGAAGCCGGAGATGATAGGTGGTGTTGTCCATGGTGCCATGACTCCTGAGAATGGAGGCATGAAGCCTATGCTTATTGCAGTGTATGTGATAAGCGCTGCAAGCGCCGGTATTACCATGTAAGGTACCGCGATAAGCGGGTTCATTACTATAGGAAGACCGAAGGTTACCGGCTCGTTGATGTTGAATACCCCTGGAACGAGAGCTATCTTTCCGAGAGTCTTGTTCTTTGCAGCCTTAGCTGTGAACAGCATTGCAACGACAAGACCTATTGTTATTCCCGTACCTGTCATTATTATGTAGTTATCCCAGAACTGCTTGGTTACAATCTTGGCTCCGTTTGCTATCGTGAGGGCCATTCCGCTGTCAAGGATAGCCTGGTTGGCTGCAGTGTTAGCAAGGAATATGCCTTCCATGACTCCATTGACTATCGTTGTTCCGTGGATACCGAAGATCCAGAAGAACGGGGCGAGAGCTGCCAGGAACATGATTGCAGGAAGCGAGTCTGTTACGTTCTGCAGCGGGCTCTGGAGAACCTTGTATATCCATGCCATGAAGTTCGTGTTCATGGAATTGAAGAGGATGAAAAGGAGCATAGCGCCTGTGAATATGATTCCGGCAGGAATCAGGGCTGCAAACTGTTTCGATACGCCTTCAGGAACTCCGTCAGGCATCTTTATCGTAAGGTTCATGTCGAGAAGCTTGGAATATATTGCACCGACAACAAGTCCTATGATGATGGCGGCGACCATTCCCTGTCCGCCTCCCCAGGCCTTGTCAATGATGTTTCCTATTGTTACTCCCGATGCTGCGTCTGTTTTGGATCCTGGAGCGAGGATAAGGAATGTGACGAGTGCCAGGAATCCAGCCATGAGACCGTCATGGTTGCAAAGCTTCGCATACTGGTATGCGATGGCTATGACTGCAACGAGCGCGATGATGTTGAATGTTGCTCCATATACCTGGAAAAGCGGGGTCCTGAAATTCTCGCCGAATACTGATGCAAGAAAGTTGTTGATGGCGTCACTCGGAAGCTGTGCCAGGAGCAGGAAGATAGAACCAATCATGGTGAGCGGAAGAGTGAATATGATACCATCCTTCAGTGCGCGTACGGCCTTGGTATTGACGAAGGTCATTACGCTGTTTACAATCTTTTCACCCATGTTATTCTCTCCTTGTCATTGAATTTTGTCGCAAGCAAAAAGCGCAGAAAAATTCAGGAAAGCCATGATGTCTTATGTATGATACATGATGATTCCTGCAGCCTGAAAGCGGCTGCGCAATGTTCTGTATTATTTTTTTGCTGCAGCAATCTTCTCGGCGAGTGCAAGTACCTTGACTCCGTTCATCATGCCGTAGTCAGCAGGTGGGATGACGTCTACCGGTACGTTGAATTTCTCAGCTTCAGCGGTTATCTTCTTGAGGGCAAACCTTATCTGAGGCCCGAGAAGGATGACGTCAGCCGTAGGGCCGACCTTTGCAAGCTGCGATTCGGGGTATGCGGCAATTTCAGCCTCAAGCCCCTTGGCTTTTGCGGCCTCCTGCATCTTCTTGACGAGCATGCTCGTGGACATGCCTGCTGCGCATAGAAGTACGATTTTCAACATTTTTCCTTCCTCCCTTTAGTTATTTTTGGCTTCGATAAGGTCCTGGATGGACTTTCTCATCTCTATGAGCTGAGCGATGAGGTTCTTTTCCGAGATCGCTGTCATCAGGTGGTCCTGGCTGTGTACGAACAGAGCTGAAATCTCGACCTTTTCACCGTTTGCTTCCTTGAAGAGGACTGATGTCTGTGCCTCATGTGCCTTCTCCATTGCCTCGTTGGCCCTCTTTATGCTCTCCCGTGCTTCCTCGAACTTACCTTCATTTGCAAGTGTCAGAGCCTCGTAGGCATGGTACCTTACGTCGCCGGAATCGATTATGATCTGCATTATGAGTTCTTCCAATACATTCACCTCCTTGTTATTTTTGAAATATCCAGTTTCAATCAGATGTCTGATATTTTCACCGTGAGAGCTGCATGTTCCAGCTATTCCTTGGCAGTAAGCCTTATGGCCTGTTCAAGGACCTTCGCCCCGTTCATCATTCCATAGTCCTGAGGCGTTATTACCTCGACAGGTATCTTGTACTTCTCGCATTCCGCCGCTATCTTCTTCAGGGCGAACCTGATCTGGGGTCCTATCAGGACAACGTCAGCGGTGGGAACGTACTTCGTGAGCTGAGACTCGGGATATGCGCTCACCTTCAGTTCGATGTTTTTTGCCCTTGCCGCATCCTCCATTTTCCTTATAAGCATGCTTGTAGACATCCCGGCTGCACAGAACAATACAACTTTCAACATAAAATCTACCTCCGAACATGTTCTTTGATGATGACCGCTTTCAAGTGAAAACGATAAAACTCTTCAAAACAATTATACTACACTTGAAACAATATAAAACACTATGTATTATGGAGAAAGATATGAATTTTTAGTGAGGTTATGATGAAGAGGATAGATAAGGTATACTCAAGGCTCTGTGAATACAAGAACCAGGACGGCGTGGATGCCAACACGCTGTCGGAAGCTTTGGGACTTACAAGGGCCAATGTAAGCTTCGACCTGAACAGGCTGTATGAGGAAGGAAGGGTGATGAAGCTCTCAGGGAGGCCTGTGAAGTTCATTGCCGGAATAAATGTCAACAGCCTGCACAAGGGTGTAACAAGCGAGCTGGACAGGCTGGGTAAGGAAAGTCCCAGCCTCAAGACGGTTGTCGACCACGCCAAGGCAGCGATACTCTATCCTCCAAAGGGGATGCACAGCATAATCCTGGGAGATACCGGAGTCGGGAAATCCACATTCGCTTCACTGATGTACAAGTATGCCGTGGAATCAGGGGTGAAGTCAAAGAACTCCCCGTTCATAGTCTTCAACTGCGCAGATTACGCGAATAATCCCCAGCTGCTCACAGCACAGCTTTTCGGAGTCAGGAAGGGTGCGTTCACAGGAGCGGACCAGGATAGGGAAGGGCTGCTT
This sequence comes from Youngiibacter fragilis 232.1, assembly GCF_000495435.3. Classification (GTDB taxonomy): domain Bacteria; phylum Bacillota; class Clostridia; order Clostridiales; family Clostridiaceae; genus Youngiibacter; species Youngiibacter fragilis. Next base: position 157,670 of record NZ_AXUN02000198.1, read on the forward strand.
GAAAAGGCTGACAACGGGATACTGTTCCTTGATGAGGTGCACAGGCTCCCGCCTGAAGGCCAGGAGGCCCTCTTCGTGTTCCTTGACAAGGGTACCTTCAGGAGAGTCGGGGATCCGGAGGACAGGACTTCAAATGTGCTTATAATCACAGCTACCACGGAAAACCCTACATCTGCCCTACTAAAGACCTTCACCAGAAGGATACCGATGACACTGAGGATACCTTCACTAAAGGAAAGGGCGATAGATGAGAGGCTCGGACTCGTAAAGACCTTCTTCAGGGAGGAGGCGGCAAGGATAGGCCATGAGATACACGTGTCCATGAACCTGATGAAGGCCCTTCTCATGTACGAGACAACAGGAAACGTGGGACAGCTTAAGAATGACATACAGATAGTGACAGCCAAGTCCTATGCTGAGTTCCTGACCGGGAAGAGGTCGAAGGTGGAGCTCTGGAGCGCTGACCTTCCGCTTTACATCAAGGAAAGCCTGTTCAACGAGAGGGGCTACAGGGACATTTGGAACCGGCTGTTCGAGGATGACCTGGACAGCTTCACCTTCGGGAACGGAAGCAAGGTCCAGTCACTCACGACGAAGGAAAACACGATATACGACTTCATAGAGAGGAAAATAGGGGAGCTGAAGATCAGGGGAGTTGACGAGAAGGAGATAGATACCCTGATGGAAGGGTACATATCGGAATTTGTCAGCACCTACATCGAGAAGAACAAGGACGGCCTGACAAAGGCGAACCTTGCCAACATAGTAGGCTCGGACATCATGGAGCTAAGCGACAGGATATACTCCCATGCGATCTCGAACCTTGGGATACAGTACAACGGGAATACCTTCGTGGCTCTGGCACTGCATCTCTTCGCCCTGCTCCAGAGGGTCAACCAGGGCTCCCAGATCGAGAATCCCCAGGTAAGGGTAATAAAGAGGAAATATCCTGAACAGTTCGCTGTAGCGCTTGAATGCCTCAACATGATAAGGATAAGTACCGGCCTTGAGATATTTGAAGATGAGGCGGCATTCCTTGCACTGTTCTGGCTTCCGGCTGATGAAACCATCAAGGCAAAGGACAGGGTAAGGATAGTTGTGATCGCCCATGGGGGAAGCACTGCAAGCTCCATGGTGGATGTGGCGACCAAGCTCCTTGGTGAAAGCTGGGCGCACCCTATCGATGCGGCAATAGAGGTAAGCCCTCAGGTCATCTTCGACAGGCTAAGGAAGCATGTTTCAGAGAATCCGACTACAGAGGGCTATCTCCTGATGGTTGACATGGGCAGCCCCACTAATTTCGGCATGGAGATTGAAGAGGAATTCGGGGTGCATGTCAAGACGCTTCCCCTTGTCTCGACCCTCCACGTGCTTGATGCCACTAGGAAGGCGATTTCAGGGGTAAGCCTCGATGAGATCTACAGGGACACGATAGCGGTCACTCCGCAGAGCATGATACCGGGCCTCTACCAGAACGAGGAGCAGGCTGCAAGGTATGTGATCCTTACCGCGTGCCTTACGGGCGAAGGGAGCTCGCAGGTGATGAAGAGCTTCCTCAAGTCAAACCTCCAGTACAACAAGAGCCTTTTTGAAATCATGGCGATAAATGCCATCGACAGGGAATCTCTGGTCAGCAAGGTAAAAAGGATAAATGAAGAAAGGCCGGTAGTGAGCCTTGTCTCATCAATACCTGTGGAGATGGACATCAAGTCATATTCTCTGACCGAGGTTCTGTCCCTCAGCGCAATAAAGGAGATACAGGCTGAGATCGACCTCAAGACGCTGATTGTCAACATGGACCAGGTGCTGAAGGATGTGCTTGTGTCAATAAAGGAGGATGGTCTGAACTACAGGGTGCATGACCTCATCAAGGGCATGGAGAGGGACCTTAAGTCCGTCATACCCTCAGACATGCTGCCGGGAGTGATAATACACGTAGCCTGCATGGTTGACAGGCTGGTGTCGGGAGAGCCTGTCACTCCATTTGAAGGAAAGGATGAGTACATATCCGGGAACTGGGAGCGGTACGACATAGTTGAGAAGGCTCTCGCGGGATTTGCCGCCAAATACGGTGTGAAGGTTTCAAACGATGAGATATGCTTCGTGATGAAATTCTTTGAGAAGGATGAATGAACAAGAGCCGGATGATCTGTCATCCGGCTCTTGTTCACTTGAGTCCCGCCTTTTCCTTAAGCTTCTGCACGAATTCCCTGCGTACAGGCTCATCCATGGGCTCGAGCATGATCTTGACATCCTGCCCTTCCTTGAGGACGATCGTCACCTGGTCCTTGAACTGCCTGACCTGCCTCATGTTGGAGTATGCTATTGCGGGCTTCCTGAAGACGGAGGACATGACCCTCAAAGACTTCTCCTCAAGCCTGAGGTAGACACCGCCGTTCCTTGTGAATGCGGTGTAGGCCGCAAGCGCAAGTGCGAACTCGACCGCTGAAAGAGGTATCAGAAAATACCACTTGAGCGCATCACCGCTGATTGCGACAAATGCAAGCACCAGGCATGCAAGGACTGTCCATGCTATCCCTGATATCAGATATTCCTTTTTCTTCCTTATCCGAAAATCCATCATCCACCCCCACGTACAGTATACCAATCCCAAATGAGAGGTGCAATGGAGGTGGATTCGTAGTAGAATGTACTGTATTGGAAAAATCAACGGTAGAAAATTAAGGGGAGCTTAAGATTGAACATACTTGCAGCGGAATCCATATCAAAGAGCTTTGGCGAGAAGGTCCTGTTCAGGGATGCCACCTTCGGCATATCAGAAGGGGATAAGATAGGCGTAATAGGAATCAACGGCACCGGAAAGTCGACACTGCTCAAGGTCATTTCGGGTGAGCTTCCGTCTGATACCGGGAGGATTGTGTATATGAACGGGGTGAGGATATCGGTGTTGCCTCAGGATCCCGAGTTCGATCCCGAGGATACCGTGATCTCAGCCATATTCAGCGGCGAAGGCTCGCTTTCAATAATAAGGGAATACGAAGAGGCTGTCGTTAAGTCAAACGAGTCACCTGACAACATCAGCCTTCATGATGAAGTCATGAGGCTGGCTGCCAGGATGGATGACGTGGGTGCGTGGGGCCTGGAATCTGAGGCCAAGGCCGTCCTCACGAGACTCGGGATAACCGAGTTCCACAAGAGGACCGGGGAGCTTTCCGGAGGCCAGAAGAAAAGGGTTGCCATGGCAAGGGCGCTGGTCCTTCCAAGCGACCTCCTTATCCTGGATGAGCCCACAAACCATATAGACGATGTCACGGTCTCCTGGCTTGAAGGCATGCTCAGGAACAGGAAGGGAGCTATACTCATGGTGACCCATGACAGGTACTTCCTTGAAAGGGTGGCTGACAGGATGCTTGAGATCGACAGGGGCGAGGTCATATCCTGGCAGGCGAACTTCTCAAGGTTCCTTGAGCTGAAGGCTGAACGTGAGGAACTCCTTGAAGCCGGAGACAGGAAGAGGCGGAAGCTCTTCATGAAGGAGCTCGAGTGGATGAGAAGGGGCGCCAAGGCCCGGACTACCAAGCAGAAGGCTAGGATAGGAAGGTTCGAGGAGCTGGCACAGACTGAGTCAAGGCAGGAGCAGAATTCCATTGAGATCAAGGCCCTGTCATCGAGGCTTGGTGGCAAGACCATTGAGCTGAATGAAGTATTCAAGGCGTATGACGGGAATGAGCTTCTCCATGGATTCTCCTATAACCTGCTCCGCGACGACAGGGTCGGGATAGTCGGGGTGAACGGGCTCGGGAAATCAACCCTTCTGGCGATCATGGCCGGGGCTCTTCTGCCGGATAGCGGAACAGTTGATACCGGTGAGACGGTAAGGATCGGATATCTTACCCAGGACTACACCTTCAGGGACGAGAGCATGAGGGTCCTTGAATACATAAGGGATGCTGCTGAAAGGATCGAGACCACTGACGGCATGTCGACGGCATCCCAGCTTCTCGAGACGTTCATGTTCCCGTCTGAATTCCAGTGGACACCGATAAGCATGCTGTCAGGCGGAGAAAAGAGGAGGCTCATGCTTCTTAGGATACTCATGGAGAAGCCTAACGTCCTGCTTCTGGATGAGCCTACGAATGACCTTGATACCATGACGCTTGAGGTGCTCGAGGACTTTCTCGATACCTTCAGCGGAGCTGTAGTTGCGGTGTCCCATGACAGATGGTTCCTTGACCGCATGGCAAGGAGGATCCTTCACTTCGAGGGTAACGGGAAGATCACGATGCACCCTGGCAACTATACAGACCTTTCCGAAAGGCTGGAGCAGACCGAGGAGAAGGTCCCTGAAGCAAAGGTTGAAGCCAGGGATGAAAGGAAGAAGGAAAGGGCAAGGAAGTTCAGCTACAGGGAGCAGAAGGAATACGAGGGCATAGGTGACAGGATAGCGGGTCTTGAGGAAAGGATATCGGCGCTTGATAAGGAAATGGAGAAGAATGCCGCTGATTTCGAAGCCTTAGGCTCCCTTATGGAAGAAAAGTCGGTTTGTGAAGCGGAGCTTGAGGAAGCCATAGAGAGATGGGCATATCTTGAAGAGCTTTCCCAGGAGATAGCAAAGGGCAAGGAAGGTTGAAAAGGTCCTGCATGAGGAGTCATGCAGGACCTTTGTCATTCAGGCGGTGGGGAATGTATTGAAGAAGCGCTCTGCGCCAAGGCTCATCTTCTTGTCCTTGCGACGTATGATGGCAACGCCTGAGACAACAGGCACTTCAAGCTCAACAATCGCAAGCCTAAGCCCCGGTTCATCCATGAGGAGCCTTCTCGGAAAGAGCGTGATGCCAAGACCCAGCTCTACCATGGCAAGAAGCGGTTCATGGCGGCTTATCGTGAACTTGACGTTTGGGCTGAAGCCCGACTTCCTGCAGGCATCAATGCATAGCCTGTGTATGGTCGACTTCTGGTCCAGAAGTATGAATTTTTCATCCTTGAGCTGAGAGAGCTTAACTTTCCCGAGCTTTGCAAGGGGGCTTGAAAGCGAGCAGGCCACTGCCAGGTCATCGTCAATGAGCGGCATGACATCATACTTGTCAGTATCAAGGTAGTCTGTCCTAGCTATGGCAAGATCAAGCATGTAGTTGTCAATAAGGTATATTATCTCCTGCTGCTCCCTTTCGAGCAGGTCAAGGTGGATATTGTCATTGGTCTCCTGGAACCTCGCTATCTTTCCAAGCAGCCTGTACGGGGCAAGAAGCGGCAAGGTCCCGACCTTTACGCTGCATACCTTCTGCGTATCCATCATTGAAAGCTTGTCGATCAGCTCAAGATAGTCGCTTCTGGATTTTTTCGCAAACTCAAGGAAGTGGTTTCCTGCTGAGGTAAGCTCCACCTTCGAGGAGGTCCTTATGAAAAGCTGGACGCCAAGCTCATCCTCCAGAGCCTTTATCTGCTTTGAAAGTGAGGACTGGGATATGAACAGCTCTTCTGCGGCATGTGAGAAGCTGCGGCTGCTCTCTATCATGAGAAAATAGTGGACTTGACTATAGGTCATCGTTTCACCCTGCCTTGATCGTTGTCATTAAGATTTAATTTTACTCCCTATTTGGATATTTTGGAATAAGCTGACCTTATCCTTATGTCTGAAAGGGTTTCAATTTTTTACCAGCAATGCATTCCAAAATGGAAACTGGTGATTCCGATACTGAATTGCTGACTGCACCTCTCGATTGTTACAGTATTAACAGTTAACATGTCCGATTCAGGCCTGGAAATGCCGGATGACATGTGTGCAAGAGGAGGAAGAAAATTGGCTAAGACATACAAAGACCTTAGGGAATTCCTGCAGACACTTGAAGAGGAAGGGCAGCTGGTTAGGGTTGCAGGACCAGTCAACCCCGAGCCGGACCTGGGCGCGATAGGAAGGGCCGCAGCGGATATCAAGAACGGTCCTGCTGTACTCGTGGAGAACATCAGGGGATACAGATACTCAATGGTTACGAATGTGCACGGGTCATGGAAGAACCATGCCCTGATGCTGGGAATGGACAAGGATGCTACGGTAAAGGAGCAGTTCGAGGAACTGAACAGGAGATGGGATAAGTTCCCCGTAACTCCAAAGGTGGTATCAAGGGAAGAGGCACCATGCAAGCAGAACACGATAACCGAGGACATTAACCTGTTTGAGCTGCTTCCGCTGTACAGGATCAACGAGCAGGACGGAGGCTTCTTCCTGTCAAAGGCTTCAGTTGTCACAGGCGACCCTGAGTTCCCCGACGACTTCAACAAGCTGAACGTGGGTACCTACAGGATACAGGTCAAGGACAAGGACAGGGTAGGCATCCAGGCGCTCGCCTTCCATGACATAGCAGTGCAGCTTGAAAAGGCTGAGAGGGAGAACAAGCCGCTTCCCATAGCGATAACCCTAGGTAACACACCGCTCGTGACCTTCATGGCGAGCACTCCAGTAGGTTATAACCAGAACGAGTACGAGTTCGTCGGAGCCCTTCAGGACGGAGTACCTACCGAAATAGTAAAGGCGGATACCTGCGACCACCTATGGGTGCCTGCAGGTGCTGAAGTGGTAATCGAAGGATATATCATCCCGAGGCACAGGGTAGTGGAAGGACCCTTTGGAGAGTTCCCCGGTTCATACTCGGGAGCAAGGCTGCAGTGTGAGATCCAGATTACTAGGATCACCCACAGGGACAATCCGATTTTTGAAAATCTCTACCTTGGAGTCCCATGGACTGAGATTGACTACCTGATGGCGCTGAACACAAGCGTTCCCCTATACAAGCAGCTGAAGGAATCAATGCCTGAGGTGGTTGCAGTCAATGCGATGTATACCCATGGAATGGGTGTCATAATATCGACAAAGGTAAGATACGGAGGATACGGCAAGGGAGTGGCCTTCAGGCTGCTGTCGACCCCTCATGGGATGCCGTACTCGAAGATCGTCATCATAGTTGACGAGTTCGTGGACCCCTTCAACCTGGAACAGGTAATGTGGGCGCTTACGACAAGGGTGAAGCCGGACAAGGATGTCTCGCTCATTGAGAACTGTCCCGGAATGCCTCTCGACCCTTCATCTTTCCCTGCAGGAATGCACACCAAGATGATAATCGATGCGACTACACCTGTGGCTCCGGAACCCAACCCGCGCGAGACCCAGCTGCTTGAGAAGCCTGTGGGCTCTGAAGCTTGGGATGCTGTCCTTCGCGACCTGCTCAAGAAAGGCAATTAGGAGGTAATGTCGATGATTTGTCCAAGATGCGATTCTGACAAGATAAAGGTAATGGTCAAGTCCCCGGTGGGAGATGAATGGGAAGTGTATGTCTGTGAAAAGTGCTGGTTCTCCTGGAGATCCACTGAGACCATAAACGTACTGCCGAAGTTTAGGCTTGATGACGAGAAGATAAGGAACATGCAGATGATCCCTCCGATACCGCCGCTCGGAAAATGATGATGGTAAAGAGGTCACTTGAAAGGATGGTTTGAATGAGGATTATAGTAGGCATATCAGGAGCAAGCGGAGTGGTCATGGGCTACTACCTGCTCAAGGCGTTGAAGCAGCAGGAAGGCTGCGAGGTACACCTTGTCATGTCAAAGGGAGCGGTGACCACCTGGGAGCTTGAAACCGAAATGCCCCTTTCAAGGCTGACTGAGATAGCTGACGTGGTGCACAGCAACAAGAACCTGGCGGCGTCGATATCAAGCGGTTCCTTCCTGACCGACGGCATGATAGTTGTGCCCTGCAGCATGAAGACACTGTCTGCCATAAGCACAGGCTATGCCTCGAACCTACTGGTAAGGGCTGTTGACGTGTGCCTGAAGGAGAACAGGAGGGTGGTGCTCGTACCTAGGGAGATGCCCATGGGCAAGGTGCACCTGAGGAACATGAAGGAAGCCGCGGACATAGGATGTACAATCGTCCCTCCGATGCTTACCTTCTACAACAACCCGCAGTCTCTCGATGACCAGATAAACCATGTTGTCGGGAAGATCCTCATGCAGTTCGGCATGAGGCATACTAAGTTCATACCATGGGAAGGAGCTGACTCCAATGAAGCACCTGAGCTATGAAGCGGGGGAAGGGATCTACAGGGTCGAAGCGGATGTCCTTGTACTGGGCAGGGATATTTCAGCAGCCATCTGCGGAGGGGATACTCCACATATCGGAGCCGTAGCGCTTGCATCCCCGAGGATGAGCCTTGCGGACAAGGAGAAGACCTCAGCTTCAGCAAGCGTCATCTGCGTCACAGGTCACAAGGAGGACGAGCTGGCAAGGGCCGCGGCACTGAAGCTCGCTGCAAGGTTCTCCTGCCAGACCACGGTTGTCGCAGGCATACACATCGACGATGCGACTGAAGATGACATAAGGGTCCTCTGGAAGAACTATGAAGCTGTGATGGCTAAGATATTGGAAGATCTCGGCGCTCATTTATAGAAATAGCTTAAGGCAAAGACAGCTGACCCTAAAGGACATGAAAATTAGAGCTTAAGAATGTTATGAAGCAAAAAACAATGGGAAGAGGAAGCGGACTTCAGTGTCGTCTCCTCTTCCCATGTTGTTTTGGGGGTATATGGAATAATTGACAAAAATTAACGATGATTGGTTTGGATAATGATAAAATAGCAATATTTACCGGATTTTCATGTCAAGAAAGCCCACCGGAACAAATCGGATTATCAAATCATCAATGACATGCTTTTATAAATCAAAGCTTTCGCTAAACTAGTACTAATTAGTATCAATTCCCTATATTTGATAAGATGCGATGAAATTGCATAAAATCTATGGTATCATTGGATTACGGCAAAGAGTTGAGCCGTGAAGGAGCGATGAACTTGAGGATAGACATATGGTCTGATTATGTGTGCCCGTTCTGTTACATAGGTTCCACAAGGCTGATGAAGGCCCTTGAGGAAACCGGACTGAAGGAAGGCGCTGAGATAACATACAGGAGCTTCCAGCTGGACCCGGATGCGAAAGCAGGGGAAAGCGGTCCGTATTACAGGAGCCTTGCTGAAAAGTATGGCATATCTGATGAAGAGGCGAAGTCAAGGATCAGGCAGGTTGCAATGATGGCTTCGAGGGACGGACTTAATTTTACGGAAGAGCTGTTCCATGTAAGCACATTCGATGCGCACAGGCTGGGGCATCTCGCAAGAAAGACAGGATCAGGAACGAAATTCACCGAAGCGATGTACAGGTCGTATTTCGTGGACGGACTGGACATATCATCAAAGGATGTTCTTCTCTCAATAGCTGGAGAAGCTGGATTACCGCATGATGAGGCGATGGAAGTCCTTGAGGGAAGCGAGTATTCTTACGAGGTGAAGAAGGACCAGAAGGATGCAAGGGATTACGGGATAAGCGGCGTGCCGTTCTTCGTGGTCGATGGAAAATACGCACTAAGCGGCGCCCAGAGCCCTGAAAGCTTCAGGAAGGCACTTGAACGCGCAAGAGATGGAAAACTAGGATAATACAGGAGGAAAAAAATGAACAGTTTCAATGAAATAATGAAGGCAAGAAGGTCTTTCTACAACATAGGTGCAAGGGATGTTGTTGAGAAGGAAAGGATAAAGGCGATCGTAGAGGATGCAATGCTGTATTCACCTACAGCCATGAACTCGCAGAGCGGAAGGGTAGTCGTCCTTTTTGACGAAAACCATTCGAAGCTTTGGAGCATAGTAAAGGAAACGCTCAGGAAGGTAGTACCTGAGAACGCATTCCAGGCAACCAGCGACAAGATAGATTCCTTTGCCGCAGGACTCGGAACAGTTCTGTTCTACGAGGATACAGATGTGGTCAGAGGGCTTGAGAGGCAGTTCGAGCTCTATAAGGACAACTTCGTGCCATGGTCATATCAGTCTTCAGGCATGCTCCAGTACACTGTCTGGGCAGGGCTCACTGCTGAAGGTCTTGGAGCATCGCTCCAGCACTACAATCCCCTGATAGATGACGAGGTCAGGAAGACCTTCGGAATACCAGACACATACAAGCTCATGTCCCAGATGCCTTTCGGAAGCGTGGAGTCACAGCCTGGAGACAGGAACGCCATTCCGGTAGCTGACAGGGTGAAGATACTGAGCTGATGCAATAGAGACGACAAAACCGGCAGGGGTAACCTTTGCCGGTTTTGCCGTTCAATGAATCCACATGATCGATCATGTCAGGCTTACTGTCCTCGTGGCCACAGCATCGCAAAATGCGCTGTCATGTTCCACGAATATTATCGTCGGCTCATATTCAAGCAGCAGGCGACTCTATCTGGATCCTTGAGAACACGTCAATGAAGTTGAGCGGCTCATCCCAGATGTGGAGGTGCGCTTTCTCACAGAGACTGCCTGCAATAAGAACCTTCTTCTTCTGCCCGCTCGAGTAGTCCTCGATATCCTTTTCGAACTGCACCCTGTCGAAGCCAAGCTTCTGGAGTATGGCCCTGAAGAGGGCTTCATCAATATCCTTCCGGACGCAGTAGTCCCTGATGCTGCCTGAAAGACGCGAGGTGTCCTGGGAGACGAAGGAGACCCTGAGGCCGGCTCCCTTCCAAAGTGTTCCTGTGTACCCCATGTCCTCCCCGCATATCAGCCTGAGGAGGCTTGATTTCCCTGAGCCGTTCCTGCCTCGGAGGGCGATCCTGTCCCCTTTGTTTATCTCGAAACCTATTCCTGAAAGGATCGTCCTGTCGCCGTAGAAAATGGATATGTCCTCTAGGCTCACGAGCCTTCCTGAGTGGAAGTCAAGCTGGGATATCTTAAGGGAGCAGGTCCTTTCAGTATCCTTGAAAAGCCTGGACTTGTCTTCTATGGCCAGGTTCTTCCTTGGCTCGATCGACTTGGAGCGCTTCATCATCTTGGCAGCCTTGTGGCCGATATAGCCCTTGTCAGGCTTAGAGCCAGAGTTCCTTGTCCCGATCTTTGTCTTCTCCACCCTGTCCGACCAGTCTGAGGTCCTTCGTGCAGCATCCTTCAGCCTTCCGATCTCCTTCTTAAGCCTTTCGTTATCCTCAGCCTCTGTCCTGTCCCTCATTTCCTTCTCGTTCCACCAGGTGGTGAAGTTTCCCTTCATGAGCTCTATGCCTGTCCTGTTTATGGAGAGTATGTGATCAATGCAATTGTCGAGGAAAGCCCTGTCGTGCGACACCAGGATGAAGCCCTTCTTTGATGACAGATATCTGCTGACAATTCTTCTTGCTTCAAGGTCGAGATGGTCGGTGGGTTCGTCTATGAGGAGGAAGCTTGTTTCCTTAAGGAACATTGCCGCAAGTAGTACCTTTGTGCGCTCCCCGCTGCTTAAGGTGGAAAAGGGCCTGAAGAGCACATCTTCATCTGCTGAAAGGAGATTAAGCTCCCTAATGAGCTCCCAGTGCATAAAATCAGGATTTATACCATTTACGACATCCTGAGTCATCTGTTCCATATCGTCCACCACATAGGGGAAATATTCGAAATTGACTCCACACGATATGCTGCCGGAGTATTCGTGAAGACCCTGCAGCAGCCTGAGGAAGGTGGTCTTGCCCCGCCCATTCCTTCCCGTGAGGCCAAGCCTCCAGTCCGTGTCAAGAGTCAGGCTGACATTCTCGAATATGTTGTCGTAGCTTCCTTCGTATGAGAAGGTAAGGTCCTTTACGGTTATCTGTGACAAGTGAGCACCTCCCTATCTGAATATGCTCTTCGTTTCCTTTCTGATGTCTGTTAAGACTGCTCGTGTCGCCCTCACAAGGTCTTTGGGGTCAGCTTCAATCTGGAAGCCCCTTTTCCCTGCACTTACTACTATCTTTTCGAAGGAGCCTATCCTGTCGTCAAAGAATGTCCGAAACTGTTTCTTCATTCCAACAGGACTGCAGCCGCCGCGGACATAACCCGTAAGCTTCTCGAGGTCCTTCTGGTCGATCAGCTCGATGTTCTTCTCGTCAGCTGCCTTCGCAGCCTTCTTGAGGTCAAGCTCTTCGGTAAGCTGCACTACGAACACATAGTGGTTTCCGCTGTGGCCAACTGTCACTATGGTCTTGAATATGGAAAGGACATCCTTACCGATCTGCCCCGCAAGGTATTCAGGCGACATTGAACCTTCAACGATCTCATAGGTCATGAGCTCATATCCTATCTTCTCCTTTTCAAGGAGCCTCATTGCATTTGTCTTAACATTCTTCAAAATATCACATCCAGTCCTGATTTCAACTCCAATTATAGCAAATATCGATACCCAAGGCACACTCCCTATAGTGTTTCATCCAGAAGTCGGAAGCCTGTGCTTCAGCCGTTCAGAGAAAAAACCTTTACAAATAACTTTTTTATGCTATATTGGAGTTATCAGTGCAATCGCTTGCACAACTTCAGGAGCGTGATATATTGAAAGCATTTGATATCGCAGAAGGAATTAAGGTGCTTGTCTACGGTGAGCCGATGGACACCGGTGCGGTTGTATGCAGGCGTGGAAATGAGACCGTGGCAGCAGGGGCTTTTGTTGTGGAAACCGGGCCTGAAGCTTCAAGGCTGAGCCTGGGGCTGGGTATGAAGGATATCGTCTATGGACTTGGAGCGAACCTCGGAGGGATAAACAAGAGGGGCAGGAAGTACGAGAGCTACTGCACTGATGAACCGGTGCATTCCGAGGAGAAGAAGAGGCTTTATGCGGCCCACAATTTCCTTATGGTGGCAGGGGATGAAGTCATGGGATTCTTCATTGACTTCCCGGGACTCATATCCTATGACATAGGATGCTCGGACAAGGATGCCCTGATAATAGACGTTGCGGGAACTGATTTCGCAGTATATGAGATCGAGGGCAGAAATGAGGATGAGGTGGTGCAGCGCTTCCATTCCATAATTGGCAGGAGCTACGTACCGCCGAGGTGGGGGCTTGGATACTTCCAGAGCAGATGGGGCTATGAGACCTCGAAGGACGTGAGGCGTGTAAGGAAAAGCTTTGACGACCTTCAGATCCCTCTTGAGGGGATATACCTTGACCTTGACTACATGGAGGATTTCAAGGACTTCTCAGTATCCGACGAAAGGTTTCCCGATATGGAGGAGATGGTAAGGGAGTTCAGGGAGGATGGCGTCTACATCATCCCGATCATAGATGCCGGAGTCAAGATCGAGAAAGGCTACGACATATACGAGGAAGGGATCATAGGAGACCACTTTGTGAAGACGGAAGCCGGAAAGCCCTATGTGGCTGCAGTCTGGCCGGGCAAGGTACACCTGCCGGACTTTCTGAGGCCTGAAACCAGGAAATGGTGGGGGGAGAAGTACAAGGTGCTTACGGACCTTGGAATCGAAGGCTTCTGGAACGACATGAATGAGCCTGCGATATTCTATGACGAGGAGGAGCTTGAGAAGGCAGTGGATGCTGCGATTGCTTCAAAGGGAGCTAACCTCGGCGTCCTAAAGTACTTCGAGCTCAAGGACCTGTTCAAGGACATGGGGAACAGGGAGAGGTACTACAGGACCTTCTACCATCAGGTTGACGGTAAGGTAGTGGTCAACGAGAAGGTCCACAACCTCTACGGCCAGAACATGACAGTCGCTGCAGGGGAAGGCCTGAGGAAGATACTTGGAAAGAGGCATGTGCTTATCTCAAGGGCGTCTTCGACAGGTATGCACAGGCACTCAGGCATATGGACAGGAGACAATTCATCATGGTGGAGCCACCTGGAGCTTAACGTGAGGATGATGCCAAGCGTAAACATGGCAGGCTTCTACTATGTGGGGGCTGACACCGGAGGCTTCGGGAACAGCACCACATGGGAGCTTCTGACGAGGTGGCTGCAGTTCTCGGCGTTCACTCCCCTTCTTAGGAACCACTCGGCGATAGGAAATGACTTCCAGGAGCCCTACATCTTCGGTGAAGAGGTCACTTCCTGGAACCGTGAGATCATAAGGGCAAGATATTCCCTTATCCCATACATCTACTCGGAGATGATGAAGTCGGTAATCGATGGCTCCATGATGTTCAGGCCGCTTTCCTTCCTGTACAAAGATGAATCGTCAAGGGACACGGAAGACCAGCTGCTGCTTGGGAAGGAGCTTATGCTTGCACCAGTGACCAGGCCTAACGCCAGCGGACGAACGGCATATCTTCCTGAGGAGATGGCTGAGGTAACACTAAAGGATGGCAAGGCAGCCATGGAGGTGGTCCATGCAGGCCTGAGGAGGTTCGAATACGGATTGGACAGCCTTAAGTTCTACCTCAGGAAGGATTCGATATTGCCATACTGCACTCCTGCGAAGAATACAATGAGCCTTGACATCGGGAAGCTCCATGCGATTGCCTTCGTTGACAGGGTGGCTGAATATGAGCTCTATGACGATGACGGGGAAAGCTACGGATACGAGAACGGGGAGTCATTCACAACAGCCATAAAGGTCACGAGGCACGGACAGGACTTTTCAGTTGAGGTTAGGAATGACAATCCAAAGGTCATGGAAATCGCGGTCGACATACTCGGAACTGACGGGGTAAGGGCAAGGAAGACAATAACCATATAGGAAAGGAAGTGTACCATGCAAAAGAGATCAAGCGGGATACTGATGCACATATCAAGCCTTCCCGGAAGATACGGGATAGGGGATTTCGGAAGGGAAGCCTACCGGTTCGTCGATTTCCTTGTGGAGAGCGGCCAGGGCAACTGGCAGATACTTCCGCTGGGCGTCACAGGGTACGGGGATTCACCCTACCAGAACTTTTCAGCGTTTGCCGGCAACCCTTACTTCATTGACCTTGATGAGTTCCTGACGAAGGGCTACCTTTCAGAAAAGGACATCGCAAAGGAAGACCTGGGGAGCGACCCTCTGTCAGTTGACTACGGAAAGCTGCATGAAGGGAAGAACCGTTTGCTCAGGAAGGCATACATGAACTCGGCTGGGGTCCTTAAGGGTGAACTTGAAGGCTTTCTTGAGGATCAGGGAGAATGGCTCGCGGACTATGCGCTGTTCATGGCCATAAAGTCGGTGAACGGAGGGAAATCATGGTTTGGCTGGGATGAGGATCTGCGGGACTTCACATCCAGGAAGGTCCGGGAATTCGAAAAGGACAATAAAGAGGAAATATACTTCCATGTGTTCCTCCAGTATTTCTTCTTCAGGCAGTGGAAGGCGCTTAAGGCGTATGCAAACAACCACGGCGTAAGGATAATAGGTGACATACCGATATACGTTGCAGAGGACAGCTCAGACCTTTGGGCGAACCCAAGGTTCTTCAACCTTGACAAGAAGCTGAACCCGAAGACTGTGGCAGGATGCCCTCCGGATGCCTTTTCAGCTACAGGACAGCTCTGGGGCAATCCGATATATGACTGGGATGCCATGGAGAAGGAAGGCTACAGCTTCTGGATCGAAAGGATAAGGGCAAGCCTTGACCTCTACGATTCAGTGAGGATCGACCATTTCAGGGGCTTTGAGGCATACTGGGAGATCAGGTACGGAAGCCTTGACGCTGTAAAGGGCGAATGGACCAAGGGCCCCGGAATGAAGCTTTTCAGGAAGATAAAGGAAGAGCTTGGAGAAATGGATATCATAGCGGAAGACCTGGGCTTCCTCACCGAGGAGGTGTTCCAGCTCATAAGGGATACCGGATTCCCCGGCATGAAGGTGCTCCAGTTCGCATTCGATTCACGTGAATCCAACGACTACCTGCCGCACACCTATGACAAGAACTGCGTGGTGTACACAGGCACCCATGACAATGAGACCACCGCGGAATGGATGGATACCGTAAAGAGGGATGATTTCAGCCAGGCTGTAAGGTACCTGAAGCTCAACTACGACGAAGGCCTCATATGGGGCTTCATACGTGGGGCATGGTCAAGCGTTGCGAACCTTGCCATAGCGCCGATGCAGGATTTCCTCTGCCTCGGCAAGGAGGCAAGGATGAACAAGCCTTCGACTATCGGAGGAAACTGGACCTGGAGAGTAGACAAGGATGAAATGAACAGCTGCCTTTCAAGGAAGATCAGGGAGCTGACTAAAAGATACGGGAGATAGAGATGTTTGACAAAAAAAGACTTAAAGAGAGAATGAACGCCCATGCAGCAGTGTCCTTCGGAAGGACACCGGAGGAACTGGACACAAAGGAGAGCCATATCGCCTTTTCCAAGGCGATAATGGAAGAGGTTGTCCCGCTTTGGACAGCCACAAAGAAAAGGCAGGAGGGAAAAAAGAAGGCCTGCTACCTTTCAGCGGAGTTCCTTATGGGCAGGGCTCTCGGAAACAACCTGATGAACCTGGGCATAGATGATGAAGCAAGGGAAGTCCTTGGAAATCTGGGGATGAACCTCAATGACATCGAGGAGGCCGAGGAGGATGCAGGACTCGGCAACGGAGGACTTGGAAGGCTTGCAGCCTGCTTCCTTGACTCGGGTGCAAGCCTTGGTTATCCTCTGGACGGCTATGGCATCAGGTATGAATATGGCATCTTCAAGCAGTCGATAATTGACGGTGCACAGGTAGAGGAAGGTGACAACTGGCTGGAATACGGTGACCCATGGTCGGTGAGAAGGCTTGACGAAGCAGTCAAGGTAACATTCTTTGACGGTCCTGTCCTTGCGGTACCCTATGACACGCCTGTCATAGGGTACGGAGGAAAGACTGTGAACACCTTAAGGCTCTGGAAGGCTGAGGCAGTGAGGCCATTTGGATTCAAGGAGTTCAATGACGAGGACTACGAAGGCTCAGTAAGGGAGAAGAACAATGCGGAGACGATAACCAGGGTGCTTTATCCGAATGACTGCACAGACAGGGGTAAGCTTCTGCGGCTCAGGCAGCAGTATTTCTTCGTTTCAGCATCGCTGCAGGACCTTGTGGCGAAGCATATTGCAAAGGGACTTGACCTCAGGGCGTTTCCTGAACACCATGCGATACAGCTGAACGACACCCATCCAGCAGTTGCTGTTCCTGAGCTCATGAGGCTCCTTACCGAGGAGCATGGCATGGACTGGGACGAAGCCTTTGACATCACGAGGCGGTCGCTTGCCTACACGAACCACACGATCCTTGCGGAAGCGCTGGAGCAGTGGCCTGTGAGGCTCTACAGGAAGCTTCTTCCGGGCATCTACGAGATAATAAGGAAGATAGACAGAAGCCTCCAGTCTGACCTGAGGTCAATGGGGATAAGAGGAAAGGCACAGGACAGGTACAGGATAATCCATGGCGGAAGCGTAAAGATGGCATGGCTTTCCATATACGGGACCCATTCCACGAACGGAGTGGCGGAGCTCCATACAGACCTCCTGAAGGAAACAGAGCTAAGGCACTGGTATGACATTTATCCTGAAAGGTTCAACAACAAGACCAACGGCATAACCCAGAGAAGGTGGCTGAAGATGTCAAATCCGGAGCTGTCGGGACTTGTGACTGAGCTTCTTGGAACTGACGGCTGGATAACTGACCTTGACCTGCTTGAGGGACTCAGGGACCATGCTGATGACGAAGATGTGCTTCTGAGGCTTAATTCAATAAAGAGGATGAAGAAGGTTCAGCTTGCTGAGCATATAAGGAAGGTGGAGGGGATAGAGATAGACCCTGACTCGATATTCGACATCCAGATAAAGAGGCTCCATGAGTACAAGAGGCAGCTTCTGAACGCATTCCACATCCTCGACCTTTACTACAGGATCAAGGAAGGGAATGGCGAAGGGATCGCACCAAGGACGTTCATATTCGGGGCAAAGGCCGCTCCGGGATACAAGAGGGCAAAAGGCATAATAAAGTACATAAATGAGATAGCGAACCTTGTAAACAGCGACCCTGAAACAAAGGACAGGCTGAAGGTTGTATTCGTCACGAACTACAGGGTATCCTATGCTGAAAAGCTGTTCCCGGCAGCAGACATCTCCGAGCAGATATCAACAGCGGGAAAGGAAGCTTCGGGAACAGGCAACATGAAGTTCATGCTGAACGGCGCACCGACGATCGGCACTCTGGACGGAGCAAACATCGAGATTGTCGAGGAAGCCGGTGAGGAGAACAGCTTCATATTCGGGCTGAAGGTCGATGAGATCGAAGCCATGAAGGAAAGCTATGATCCGCATGTGCCATACATGGAGATACCAGGACTTAAAAGGGTGGTGGATTCGCTTGTAGACGGTACCTTCGACGACGGAGGCACAGGAGCCTTCAGGGAGCTCCATGATTCGCTGCTTAAGGGTGCCAGCTGGCACAGACCCGACAACTACTTCATCCTGGCTGACTTCGCATCCTACAGGGAAGCGCAGGAGGCTGTGGGGAAGGCTTACAAAGACAGGCTGGGATATGCCGTTAAGTGCCTGATGAACATCGCAGGAGCCGGAAAGTTCTCTTCTGACAGGACGATCAGGGAATATGCAGATGAAATCTGGAGCCTTGAAAATTGATTTTTTTGCAGTAGATTCCACGGTTACGTATCACTTTGTTAATGCAAGGGCTTGCATTGATTATTTTGTCAAAAATGCTGATTTTATGCAAAAAACCTTGATTATACGGTTTCAGTACGGTATACTTTAGAAGTAAAGCGTTTTCATTATCGAAATTGTGCAAACGCGTGCATGAATCCTGAGAGATTTTTGCACGCGTTGCATAAGGGACATCCAGTAAACGTATTCGATTGACACCAGTTTCAAAATCAAAAACTGCCTCAGGGCAGAATCATTCTAGGAGGATGGAAAATGAAGAAAATTGTAAGTCTGGTCGTAGCTTCAATGCTCGCACTTTCAGTCGCAGCCTGCGGACAGAAGACCCCGACGACACCAACCGCCGCTCCTACTACTCCTGACAAGGGACTTAAGGGCACGATCTCAGTACAGGCTGAGGAAGGATGGAAATCCTACTACGAAGCCGCAATAGCAAGGTTCAAGGCAACCAATCCTGATGCGGTAGTGAACCTTATTGTAAAGCCTTCCTTTGAACATCTCGATGCGATTGACAAGACTGACGTCACAAACAAGGATGTAGCTGACGTATTCGCGATCCCTGCTGACAGGATATACGGACTTTCAAAGAACGAGGCTTTAGCGCCTATCGATGCGAAGGCCATAGCTGACAAGGTCGGCGGATTCGCAGACTATGACAAGGGACTTGGCGGAAACTTCAAGATCGAAGGAGACTACCTGGCATTCCCGATGAACATCGAGACACTCATAGCATTCATAAACACAAAGAATGCTGCAGCTGCGAATGTTGACACAAAGGCAATCGAGATCTCGGACTCGAAGGTTGGAGAAGTCCTGATACCTGCATTCAATGCATGGTATGGAGTTGCTCTCCTTAACTCAGCTGACATCGAGCTCCTTGGAAAGGACGCTTCAGGAAAGCTCTTCTCTGACATGACCAAGGAATGGAAAGACCTTGGAGCAGACAAGCAGGCGGTCATCACTGAGATCTACAACTACTGGAAGACATACACTTCAGGCGGAGCTTCAGTAATGTGGGACAAGGATGCGGCATGGGGCCACATGGACACTGAATTCACAACTGGCGGAAAGGCCATAGCAAGAATTGAAGGTCCATGGGATACAAGCAAGCTTTCGAAACTCGCTGCAGAGGGAGCTGACCTCAAGATAGCTCCGATAGGAACAGTTACACTGAACGGCAAGCCGCTCACCCACTGGAAAGGCGGATGGGGACTCGCGGTCAACGCAAGGAACGATGGAAACGCAGACCAGATGGCTCTTGCTGAAGCTTTCATAGCTGAGCTCATGAACCCCAAGTATGCTGTTGACTTCTTCAAGGCTACCGGAAAGATCATGGAGAACGTACCTGCGGCAACATATTCAGCTTCAGACCTCTCCGCAACAGACAAGCTTGTAATAGAGAACGTTCTGGCATCCTACGCTGATGCACCTGCAAGACCTCTCTTCACAGAGTGGGGGCAAGTTTGGGATACATGGCAGAACTCGCTTCTTTCATGGTCGGCTGTAAAGCCTGCTAACGCTGAAGCAGCTTACAAGGAAATCAAGGCTGCATTCGACGCCATGATGCTCAACTTCTAAAAATAGGAACTTTATAGGAAAAGAGAGGCCAAGGCCTTTCTTTTCCCATATAAGAAAGGAATTTCCGATGGAAAACACCGTCAAACTACCGACAAAGAACCTGTATGCCATTATCCTGGCATCAGGCTTCATAATATTCTTTTCATCACTTGAGGCTATCATGGCAGCGAAGGATATAGGTCTGTACAATGCCTGGGCGATGAACTCCGGTACAGAAGCTGACCTTGGCCTCTACATATCAGCGGTCTTCATGACATATTTCCTGAAGATAATGATACCGGTCGCCTTGTCAGTATATGCGGCAGCATCACGCAGCTCCTTGGGGGTAAGCAGCCTCTTCGTGTTCATCTGGTCAGTCCTGGTTGCTGGTGGTGCAGCATATGCGTTTATCGGGAGGAACACGTCATCGGTTTTTTTCTATCTTGTAATGGCTGGCTATGCAATCCTGCTGCTAGCGGTATTGTCTGTATCAGACGCATACTCCGGCGGGAAATATAAGTAAAGGTGGGAATGTCTTGGCTAAATACAGCGAATTCGTATACGACTATATAGGCAACGCGTACGAGAGAAAAAACCTTTACCTCAGGGACGTGGCCCTGCTCCAGAAGAGGATCGGGGAAGCCGTTTCAGAAGAAAAGGCCGGATTGACGAAGACTCTTGCGGACCTCACATCCTCGAAGGAAAGTCATCCGTATAACGTCAGGCTTAGGGAGTTCAAGGAAAGGGAGAAGGGTTTCCTTAAGGCCCTTGAGGAAAGGACCAGGGTATTCACTTCATCCCTCCCTGCAGGACTCTCGAAGGAAGGTAAGGAGTTCAGGGTGGAGCTCGAAAGGGCGAAGCTTCAGAAGGGCTTCTACAAGGATTACACTGACCTCACGTATGACGCGAAGCTTAAGCTTGATGAGAGCAATGTGATCCTGAGACTCATGCCTGATATCATAGAGACGTCAGAAAGGCTAGAGAATGAGCTTTCTGAAGCCATTAGGCTCAAGGGGACCTTCAGCAGCGAGGATGAGAACAATGCGAAGCTTGACATTGACGACTATGTGATGCAGCAGAAGAAGTCAATGGAGACAGCGAAG
The DNA here is from genome assembly GCF_000495435.3 of Youngiibacter fragilis 232.1. Lineage (GTDB taxonomy): Bacteria > Bacillota > Clostridia > Clostridiales > Clostridiaceae > Youngiibacter > Youngiibacter fragilis. The sequence continues at coordinate 178,683 of NZ_AXUN02000198.1, forward strand.
AAAAGGCTTACCGACAAGAAGGCCAGCGGCCTCATATCATCCAAGGCACTCAAGAACGGTGTCCAGGAGCTCAGGAAGGAATACAGGAACAATGTAAGGGTCAAGTCATATGACTCACCTGGAAAAAGGAATGCTGAACTCATAAAGAGCAAGAGGTTCGAGCTCAAGGATTACCTAAAGGTGAGAAGAAGGATCGTCAACGCTGACATTGCGGATGCAAGGAGAAACAATCCTGTTGAAATCGAAAGGACCGCTCCACTGTACTCCTACCTGTCGGTTCCGATACCTGGTCTCGGGCAGCTGCTAAACGGACAGCTGGTAAAGGCCGGACTGTTCTTCCTTGCGACACTATTCACATACCTTATCGCCATACCATATGTCCTTGGATATGGAAACTACCAGGGCAACGGCATTGCAGGACTCATTACTTTAGCTGAAGGCGCAAGAAGGATAGACAAGTCGCTGATATTCATGATTGAAGGGATAATTGCGATTTTCCTCCTCATATTTGCGGTGGTACTGATATTCCTCAGCTTCCGTGACGCATTGGGTGTGGAGAAGGGTATGATAAGGGGTGTAAGGCCCGGAAACTGGTTCGAAACAAGGACAAAGGTCGGTGAAGAAGGCTTCCCGTACATGGTCTCACTGCCTGCACTCCTGGTAATCGTATTCATCGTACTCGTGCCCATTTCCACTGCGATACTCCTTTCCTTCACAGGGATGGACCCGCAGAACCAGTCCAAGTTCCCATGGGTGGGGATACAGAACTATGCTCTCATAGCGGGAGGCAGGGGACTTGCAGGAAAGGTGTTCTACAGCATATTCGGATGGACCGTGCTCTGGACGCTGCTTTCGACGACCCTCGCGATTTTCCTTGGATTCGCACTGGCGCTCATTGCCAATAATGAGAGGATAAGGGGAAAGGCGTTCTTCAGGATAGTATACCTGCTTCCATGGGCCGTACCTGCGTTCATAACCATAATGTTCTTCAGCATCATGTTCTCGCCTAACGGGATTCTGACAGACGTCATTGAATTCGTGTTCGGATCCAGGTTCGAGGTAAAGAACAATGCGATGCTCACAAGGACAGCGCTCATCATCATGCAGGGGTGGCTTGGAAGCTCATACATATTCCTGCTTTCAACGGGAGTGCTCCAGGCAATTCCTGAGGACCTCTACGAGGCAGCCCAGATCGACGGGGCAAGCGCATGGCAGAAGACGATGAAGATAACGGTACCTCTTGTCCTGTTCCAGACAGCTCCGCTCCTGGTCGGACAGTACACGTTCAACTTCAACAACTTCTCCATAATCTACCTCTTCAACGGAGGCGGACCGTTCAATCCTTCCGTTTACGGAAACCTTGCAGGGTCCACTGACATACTCATTTCATACATCTACAAGCTGACGATGGACAACCAGTACCAGTCAATAGGAGCGGCAATTACCATTGTCATATCCCTTGGACTCATGGTGTTCACGTTCTTCGGCTACAGGAATTCAAAGGCATTCAAGGAGGAGAGGCTATAATGGCAAAGAAGAAAAAAGAACTTTACCTTTCAGACAGGCAGCCTCTGAACCTTGGCGGAGTGATAATGCTCGTCCTTAGCTATGCGATACTCATATTCTGGGCCTTCGCCATACTCTGGCCACTGTCGCAGATGGTGATATCCGCATTCAACGGCAAGCAGTATGACTACCTGATATCGAACAGCGTATTCGAATTCTCAACGATACATTTTGACTACCTGTTCAAGGAGACGCTTTACCTCACCTGGGTCAAGAACACCATACTCATAGCGGTGACGACTGCAGTGCTCACGATACTCATAGTCTCATTCACGGGATATGCATACTCCAGGTTCAGGTTCAAGGGCAGGAAGCCGTCACTCATGGCCATAATGCTCATTCAGACCATACCTTCGTTCGCTGGAATCACAGCATACTTCACGATGTATTCCATACTCAATTCGATAACCCCCGTGTTCACCAGGCAGCTTATGCTGATCATGATCTACGTGGGCGGAGGAATAGCATCGAACACATTCATTCTCAAGGGCTACATCGATTCCATCTCAACAGAGCTGGATGACGCGGCTAAGATTGACGGATGCTCGAACATGCAGGTATACAGGCTTATAATCATGCCGATAGTAAGGCCTATGCTTGCGATAATCGCCCTGTGGTCGTTCATAGGACCGTTCATGGACTACCTGCTTCCAAGCGTGCTCCTTACAAGCCCCGAGTCATATACTCTTGCGGCAGGGCTGTTCACGCTCATAAACAACAGGGAGACGCTCAACCAGCCTGCATTTGCGGCTGGAGGGCTGCTGACGGCAATCCCGATAGTCATACTGTTCGCGGCGCTTCAGAAGCAGCTTGTGTCGGGTCTTGCAAAGGGCTCGGTCAAGGGCTAGAGATGAATGAGGAGGAATCATAGATGAAAGTCACTTTAAAGGACATAGGTAAGAAATACGAGGGCAGGGAGGAATTCACCCTGAGGAACATAAACCTTGAGATAGAGGACAAGGACTTCTGTGTCATACTCGGGCCCTCAGGCTGCGGAAAGACCACGCTCCTGAGGATGATAGCAGGACTCAACTCAATAACGGAGGGAGACCTCCTGTTCGGAGAGAAGAGGATGAACAAGGTTCCGTCAAAGGACAGGGACATAGCGATGGTCTTCCAGTCCTATGCGCTTTATCCCCACATGACAGTCTACGATAACATGGCATTCTCACTTAACATGAGAAGGGAGAGGAAGAGCGTAATAGACGAAAGGGTAAGGGAGGCTGCCGAGCTTCTGCAGATAACGAGCTATCTGCAGTCGAAGCCGTCTGATATTTCAGGAGGCCAGAGGCAGAGGGTGGCACTTGGCCGTGCCATGGTAAGGAAGCCTAAGGTTTTCCTCATGGATGAACCTCTGTCAAACCTCGATGCAAAGCTCAGGGAGCACATGAGGGTGGAGCTTGTCAGGCTTCACAAGTCACTTGGGACAACCTCCATTTATGTAACGCATGACCAGACCGAAGCCATGACAATGGCTACGAAGATAGTCCTCATGAACGAGGGGAAGATACAGCAGGACGGAAAGCCTGAAGAGTTCTACAACAGGCCCGCGAACATATTCGTGGCGAGGTTCATCGGGTCCCCTACCATGAACATATTCGAAGGCAAAATAGAAAACGGGAGATTCGTGTCCAATGACTCTTATATCAAGGCTGAGCCTAAGCCGGAGGACAAGGTGAAGGTTTCAGGATACGAGGGTAAGAGGGTTTCATTAGGCATAAGGGCGGAAAGGTTCAGGAGGGTCGAGAAGGAGCCGCTTGGGGACACGTTCGAATGCGAACTGGATGTCATGGAGATGCTCGGCAAGGAGAAGATCCTCTTCACGAAGCTTCCGAACGGACAGGATATTACAATTTCAGTTCCCGGATACCTTGATTATGTGCCGGGGAACAAGTACATGTTCGGGTTCGACCTGGACGCGCTGCACTTCTTTGACGCTGAAACAGGTCTGAGGATAAACTGATGCTTTTATTATCGGCGCATTCGGGTTACTATATCAGAGTGTGCAAATAAATTTTGAAGGGGGGGAAGGGGCTTGAAGAACGTCGTAAAAGTGACGGTAAATGATGTGGCAGAATTGGCTGGAGTATCTCCATCGACAGTTTCAAGAGTCATATCCAACAACCCCAAGATAAGCCAGGAAACCAGGGACAAGGTTCAGAAATGCATGGAGGAGCTCGGTTACTATCCAAACGCCATAGCAAGGTCTCTCGCAAGGAGCATGACAGGGACGATCGGTGTCATAATGCCTACGAGGAAGGAGGACCTGTTCCTCAATCCGTTCTTCCCGGAGGCTCTCAGGGGAATCGTGAAGGGCGCCTCGGCTGAGGGCTATGACCTGCTGCTTTCGACCAATACCGAGAAGAGCGGTGAGCTCACCGTCATCAAGAACTTCATAAGAGGCTCCAAGGTGGACGGGATAATACTCATGTCCAGCAAGGTCAGCGACGAGTGCGTGGATTACCTGAGGAGCGTGGATTTCCCGTTCGCCCTCATCGGTTCGACTTTCAGGTTCGACGAGAAGATAAACCACGTGGACAATGACAACTACATGGCCGCCTATGAGCTTACCAGGTACCTTTCCATGATCGGAAGGAAAAGGATAGCCATGATCGGCGGAGACGAGAGGCTTACTGTGACCCAGAAGAGGATCGAGGGCTACAGGAAGGCCCTTACCGAGAGCAACCTGCCTTTCGAGGACAGTCTGCTGTTCACAGGCAAGTTCGATGAAGAGACCGGCTACAAATATGGGTCAGAGATCGCAAAGATGATGCCAAGGCCGGATGCGCTGATCGTCACTGATGACCTTATTGCCTTCGGGGCAGTCAAGGTATTCAGGCTGATGAACATCTCGATCCCTGAGGACATTGCGGTGGCAAGCTTCAATAACAGCGTGCTTTCAAGGTACTCGGACACCCCCATAACCTCTGTTGACATCAACGCGACAGCGCTGGGTGAAGGCTCGGTGAAGGTTCTTGTTGAGGCGATAAAGGGAGTAAGGGGCAAGAAGATAATAATCCCATATACGATATACAAGAGACAGTCAACCGAAGGAAAGGCTCCTTAAAAGGAACGAATACACTCGAAGGGGCAGCTTAAGCGCTGCCCCTTCGTGCATACAGGAGGAAATATTGAACAGACACGCGATTCTACATTTTCCAGATATACCTTACGCGTATCCGGCAGGAAAGGATTCGCTTAGCCTCCGGCTCCGGGTCGCAAGGGGCGACAGGGCTGAGGTAAGGGTAAGATACAAGGACAGGTACGACTGGAAGGGAAAGTTCAGGGAGAAGGCGATGGCGCACTTTGCGGAGGACAGCCTGTTCGAATGGTTCGAATGCAAAATCAGCCTTCCAGGGAACAGATACAGGTATTATTTCGAGATAACTGACAGGAAAGGGGAGAGGCTCCTTCTTGACGAGAGAGGGCTTCAGGACACCGGGGAGAACATGGAAGCGGCCGCATTCCAGTACGCCTATATCGGTGAATCGGATGTCTACAGGGAAAGCGGCTGGCTCCAGAGGTCCGTCGCATACCAGATCTTCCCTGACAGGTTCGAAAATGGTGATGAGGGTAACGATCCTCCCGGCACGCTCAGGTGGGGCATGAAGCCAACGACAAAAAGCATGTTCGGCGGAGACCTTAAGGGGATAACAGGAAGGCTTGACCACATAAAGAAGCTTGGAGCCGACCTGATTTACATGACCCCCATATTCGCCTCTTCCTCAAACCACAAGTACAACACCAGGGACTACTATGAGGTCGACAAGAGCTTCGGAAGCCTTGAAGATGTCAGGGAGCTGATAGACAGGTGCCACAACCTTGGCATAAGGGTCATATTCGATGCTGTCTTCAACCATTCGGGAAGCGATTTCTTCGCCTTTTCCGATATCCTTGAGAAGCAGGAGGATTCAGGATATGCCAACTGGTACCATCTTGAGGGATTTCCGGTAAGCACGGACAAGGTAAACTACCATACCTTTGCGGACAACATACCTTCAATGCCGAAGTTCAACATCTCAAATCCCGCTGTCAGGGAATATCTTCTCGAGGTCGGGAAGTACTGGGTGAAGGAGATGGGGATCGACGGCTGGAGGCTCGACGTATGCGATGAGGTGGACCACAGCTTCTGGAAGGAATTCAGGAAGGCAGTGAAGTCGGTGAATCCGGATGCGGTGATAATAGGAGAGATCATGCACGAGGCGTCATCATTCCTCAAGGGTGACGAGCTTGATTCAATAATGAACTATCCCTTCAAGGGGGCTTGTGTAGACTTCTTTGCAAAGAGGGCCATAGACGCCGGGAGGTTCTCAGGGATACTCGCTTCATCGAGGGCAATGTACATGGAAGGGATAAACCATCAGATGTGGAACCTTCTCGGCAGCCACGACACCCAGCGGTTCCTTACTGAAGCCTTCGAGGACAAGAAAAGGCTCATGCTTGCCGCAGCCTTCCAGTTCCTCTACATCGGCGTGCCATACATCTATTATGGTGACGAGATAGGGATGTCCGGGGGCAAGGACCCGCTCTGCCGCGGCTGCATGGTATGGGATGAGGAAAGGCAGGACAGGGAGCTTTTAGGCTTCTTCAGGAAGCTGATATCGATCAGAAAGGGTAATCCGGCACTTGTCAGCGGTGACCTCAGGATGGAGCATGCAAGAGGAGGGCTTGTGGCGTTCTCAAGGAGCTATGGAGATGAAAGGATACTTGCAGTATTCAACAATTCGGATTCGAGAAGGACACTGAGGAAGGGTATCCCTTCGAAGGTTGCAGACCTGTATACGGGAGAAACAAGACAGATTACGGATGGAGTCACTATTGAGCCCATGGGCTTCCTTGCTCTAAGGGTACTGGAGGATTGAAGATGAGAAGACTAATAATGTCAGTTGCCTCTTTACTGGTCTCAGCTGTCATCCTCTCATCCTGCACAGGCAGCGGCAGGGTAGATACAGAAGGGATGGTGACAACATCCGAGGATTCATTTTCATGGGATGATGCCACTGTATATTTTGCGATAACAGACAGGTTCAAAAACGGTGATGAATCCAATGACAGCTCGTACGGCAGGCAGAAGGTTGATGAGATGGGCAGGGATATCGCAACCTTCCACGGCGGTGATATTAAAGGGGTCACCGAAAAGCTTGAGGAAGGCTACTTCAGGGACCTTGGGGTGGATGCCATATGGATAACGGCACCCTACGAGCAGATACACGGATATGTCAAGGGCACAAGCGATGAGTTCCAGCACTATCCCTTCCATGGCTACTATGCGCTTGACTGGACCATGATGGACAAGAACATGGGTACTGTGGAGGAGTTCAGGAAGTTCGTGGATACCGCACATTCGCAGGGCATAAGGATAGTGATGGATGTTGTCATGAACCACGTGGGGTACGCAGCTGATAAGGACATGGAGGAGTTCGGCTTCGGTGACGGAGCCTGGGACAGGTGGTGGGGAAGCTCGTGGGTCAGGTCTGACAAGGAAGGCTATGAGAAGGGCGGTTCTGATGACATAACCATGACCCTTGCAGGTCTTCCAGACATAAGGACCGAGGAAACCGGTGATGTCGGTCTTCCTCCGATACTTCTGACTAAATGGGCCAAGGAAGCTGAGGGTTTTGATGACTGGATCGTTCCTGAAGCAAAGAATTTGAGATCTGACCTTCACCTTTCACCGGCAGGTTACATCACAGAGTGGCTTACAGCCTGGATAAGGGAATTCGGGATAGACGGATTCAGGGTCGATACCGCAAAGCACGTTGAGCTTGAAAGGTGGACCGGGCTTTCGAAAAAGGCAGATGAGGCTCTGGAAGACTGGAGGGATAAGAATGCAGGTAAAAGCGGCTCTGACTGGGATGAAAGCTTCTGGATGAACGGAGAGGTATGGGGACATGGGGTCGTCAAGGACAGGTACTTCGAAGGCGGCTTCGATTCCTTGATCAACTTCACCTTCCAGGGTGAAAAGAAGAACGGGCCTGCATACGACATGGACACCATGGAGAGCGTATTCGGGAACTATGCGGATGCACTTAACGAGGATACTTCCTTCAACGTACTCTCCTATATTTCACAGCATGACACGTTCCTTTATGACAGGAAACGGCTCATCAATGGAAGCACCTACCTTATGCTGCTTCCCGGAGCTGTCATGGTATTCTACGGAGATGAGACAGCGAGGCCCATGGGAGACGGAGGGTCTGACTACACCCAGGGGACAAGGTCTGGAATGAACTGGGATTCAATTGATGAGGAGGTACTTCAGCACTACAGGAAAATTGCTTCCTTCAGGCACAGGAACATAGCTGTAGGCGCAGGTGACCACCTTATGTTGAAGGAGGAGCCATACACCTTCTCAAGGGTCTACTCAAAGGACGGGCTGGACAACAGGATCGTTGCTGTAATCGGAGCAAAAGGGAAGACCACGATCGACGTATCATCGGTGTTCGCTGACGGTGACACAATCCGTGATGCCTACTCAATGGAGGCGGTTGTTGTCAGGAAAGGCAAGGTCACATTCACTGCCGATGGGAAGGGGCTGATCCTTCTCGAGAAGCTTGTGAAGAAGTAAGAATTAGAACAGATCATTTGTCATGGCGCTTCGGTGATTCCGGAGCGCCTTCCTTATAACCGGAAAGGTGACCAGTCAAAAAAGGTTTTCCGTTTGTTCACCCATTGGTTTCAATGTGGAGATTAATTGGAGCTTTGGTTATTGTAGAATTTAGGTGCAGAATGAAAACGGAGGGATGACAATGGGATCAGGTGCTTTTTCAATCAGCCTTGCTGTAAAGGACATAAGGGCCTCAAAGGAGTTCTACGAGAAGCTTGGATTCACTGCGATGATGGGGGAAGAGGAACAGAACTGGCTCATCATGAAGAACGGTGATGCGGTGATCGGACTCTTCCAGGGCATGTTCGACAGGAACATAATGACCTTCAATCCTGGTTGGGACCAGGATGCGAAGGAAGTGGACCCGGTCAGGGACATAAGGGTGATCCAGGAGGAACTGAAGGAAAGAGGGATAGACTTACTGAGTGAGGTCCAGCCGGATACTGAAGGTCCGGGAAACTTCATGCTTTTGGATCCGGACGGGAACCAGATACTATTCGACCAGCACAGGTGATATAACGAATATTTGGTCCATTTGGGCCGGACAAGGAGGATAATATGGGAAGACCGGTACATTTTGAGATACATGCCGATGACATCGAAAGGGCGAAGAAGTTCTATGCTGAAGTCTTTGGATGGACATATGTGGACTACGGTGAGTTTACAGGGACCCCGTACTTCGGGGTGATAACCGGAGAAGAGGGAACGCCGGGGATAAACGGCGGGCTCATGGGCAGACAGGGCTCAAGTCCCCAAATGGGGCAGGGGGCCAATGCTTTCGTCTGCACCATGGAGGTTGATGACTACGACACAGTTGAGAAGAAGATACTTGAGAACGGCGGAACTGTTGCCATGCCGAAGTACGCACTCACAGGCATGGCCTGGCAGGGGTACTACATTGACACCGAGGGCAACGTATTCGGGATACACCATCCTGATGTCAACGCTAAGTGACCCATAAGTGAATCGAAGGAACCGCAGCTAAATCTGAGGTTCCTTTATTTTGCCGGAAAATACTGATGATCTGTCTGAGCTTCACGCACCGCATGAATGAGCCCTTTGAACATTTGCAGAAAGGTATGTCAGCCGTGATATTGAGCCAGAAAACAAAAAAGAAATGACTTAGTGTTCAGGCTAAAAACTTTACAATTCTATTATTGACAAGAAGCGGGAACAGACATACCATGTAGTTTAACGACGTTCAATACATTGTTCAACAAATATTGGGATATATAAACCTGGAGATAACCAGAAAGGGAAACGAAGGAGAAAATCATGGTAAGGAAGGATAAGGAAATCAAGGGGAAGATAATTGATGCGACGGTCGAGCTGATTAAGAAGCACGGAGACACTTCAATGATCACTGTCCGGGATATAGCGGCTGGTGCTGGTGTTGGGACCGGACTTATCAATTACCATTTTCAGACAAAAGACAATCTAATCAACCTGTGTACACTTGAGCTGATCCGAAGCTCGATTGAACAGCTGGGGACTGTGAACCAGAATACTGAGATGACGCCGGTCGAACAGATGAAAACCTTAGGTCGGGGAATAACCTCATTCATGGTGGTTAATCCCGGAGTTTCCAGGATTTCGATTACCAGGGATTTTGTCTCACCGGATGCATCTGATAACAGCGTCCAGGTTATGAGGATGCTATTTCCGATAGCAAGGGAAATATGCGGAAACGGCAAGTCGGACCAGGAAGTGAAGCTCCTGCTTCACATGCTTGTTTCCTCAATAGAGGCAGCCTTTTTGAGAAAGGATGTGATTAAGGAAGCCTATGGTATTGACCTGGAAGAACCGAAGCAGCGCGATATGCTGGTGGACCTTTGTGTTGACAGCCTGTTCTGAATAGCTGAAAAAAAGAAAGGGGTAAATAAGATGGTCGCCAAAAATCAGATAACCGAGGATAAAGTAACCGGGGAACAGTATGGGAGCCTGTATCTAATTGGAGGAATTGCCGCATTCATTGTCATTCTCGCGAGTCTCTCGGATATTGTGATAAGCATTATTCTAAGCAGCAGCCACTCTTTTATTCCTCAGTCTGCAATTGACCGTTTTGCCCAGTTTCATGGCAACAGCCTGATCGGTCTCTACTATCTTGACCTGTTGAACATGACCACTGCAATCATAATGATTCCTGCCTTCCTTGCACTTTGCGCGGCACATTTCCGGGAAAATCTGATCACGTCGGCATTCGCCATGGTCGTATTTTCCATAGGTACGGCTATATTTGTCGGAAATAACGTTGCTCTTCCAATGCTTGCCTTAAGCGGCAAATACTCAGCTGCCGCTTCAGATGCCGAGAGAAACCTCTTTGCTGCTGCCGGTGAAGCGCTGCTCGCACGAGGCGCTCATGGAAGCCCGGGTGCTTTTCCTGGATTCTTGCTGCCGGTAATAGCAAGCCTCATGATATCCCTGGTCATGCTGAAAGGAGGCGTCTTCAGCAAGGTCAACGCATATCTTGGGATAGCGGGTTCTGTTTTCTTCATGTTCTATTTCCTGCTGGTGACATTTGTGCCTGGTACTGAAAATCTTGCAATGGCAGTCGCCACACCAGGAGGACTGCTGACAATAGCCTGGATGACTCTATATGCAATAAGGCTGCTCAAACTGCGGATGGCCGTCAGGCAGGCTGGTTAGGGAAATGAAATAAGCCGAACTTTCTCATCATGAAAAAGTTCGGCTTATTTGTTGGTGCTGGCGACCGGACTTGAACCGGTACAGGAAATTACTCCTACAGGCTTCTGAGACCTGCGTGTCTGCCAATTTCACCACGTCAGCATGGTGCTCAGCTCTTCTTGCATCAAAGGGTTCTGTTGGTGCCGGTGGTCGGGCTCGAACCGACACGGTATCGCTACCACGGGATTTTGAGTCCCGCACGTCTGCCAATTCCATCACACCGGCAAGATGCTTTCTGAAGCTTACTTAATGATTCTAACAAAGGAAGTGGGAAAATTCAAGGATAAGTTTAAAAAAGTGTAAAAATGTGGAATGTGAAATGTAGCCATTGGATGAACAATGGCTGAACATGATATCCAAAAACATACGGGAGAGCCAAAAATAAGGTATAATCAATGGTGAATACGAAGAACAGATTGGAGAGAAAACATTTGGCCAGATTACTTGTAATAGACTCGAACAGCATAATGAACAGGGCATTCTATGCCAATCCGGACTTTACCACATCCACAGGACTTCACACCGGAGCGGTCTACGGATTCATGAACATGCTTCTCAGGATCAGGGAAGACATAGCCCCGGACTACATAGTCGCGGCCTTTGACAGGCCGGGTAAGACCTTCAGGCATGATGAGTATGAGGACTACAAGGCGGGAAGGAAGGGCATGCCTGACGAGCTTGCCCAGCAGTTTCCTGTGATAAAGGAACTGCTTTCCTATTTTGCCGTGGACATACTTGAGATAGACGGATTTGAGGCTGATGACGTCATCGGGACTCTGTCGCTTCAGGCAGAGGAGGACGGGGACGAGGTTTTCGTGCTCTCTGGAGACAGGGATACCCTGCAGCTTGCGTCAAAGCTCACAAAGGTCGTAATAACCAAGAAGGGAGTTTCGCAGACCGAAGTTTACGACCATGACAGGTTCGTAGAGGTATTCGGGATCACCCCTACCCAGTTCATCGACGTGAAAGGTCTCATGGGTGATGCCTCGGACAACATAAAGGGTGTTCCGGGTATAGGAGAGAAGACCGCGTTCAAGCTTATAACCGAGTACGGTTCAATAGAGAACCTCCTCATGAACCTCGACTCCATAACCCAGAAGAAGCTTAAGGAAAACCTTACCGAATACAGGGAGGATGCGATATTCTCAAAGAGGCTGGCCACGATAATAAGGACAGCGCCTGTTGACATAGACCTGACAAAGCTGAGAAGCCAGGAGGCATATGACATAGACAACATAAGAAGGATGTTCTCTGAGCTCCAGTTCAAGAGCCTTCTTGACAAGTTCAAGGCTGAACCTGCGAAGGAGGAGACGGCACCTCTGCCTTCAGAATTCACTGCCATTGACAGTCCTTCGGAACTAGCTGCCCTTGAAGGAAAGTTCAAGAAGGGCGACCTTGTCGCATTGTCCTTCGACATAAGGCAGTCCATGATGCTCACTGAAAGGGATGTGACTTCCGTATATGTGGCATCTGATAAGGGGGACTACGCTATCAGCCTGTCATTCATCATGTCAGATGGGAAGGCATTGGGAATCCTCAAGGATTTCCTTGAGGATGAGGAGATAAGGAAGGTATGCTTCAATGTCAAGGATGCATACACTACCTTAAGGAGTCATGGGATTGAGCTTAAGGGCGTGGTGTTTGACGCAAACCTTGCCGCCTACCTCCTAGACCCGGCTGACGGCAAGCTGTCGCTTAAGGACCTGGCTCTCAAGAACATAGAGTCCTTCACCCTGACAGAGGGTGCTGAAGGAAGGGTAAACGAGACAAGGGGGCTTCACTCGCTTTATGAGAAGCTCGGAAAGGCGATAGAGGAAGCAGGGCTAAGGGAGCTTCTCTTTGATGTGGAGATGCCGCTGACCTTCATACTGTCAGACATGGAGATCGAAGGCTTCAGGGTAGACGGCAGGATGCTCGATACATTAGGTGACAGGTTCAGGAAGGACATCGCCGGAATGGAGAAGGAGATATTCGAGCTTGCCGGGGAGACGTTCAACATAGCGTCACCAAAGCAGCTTGGAGTCATACTTTTCGAGAAGCTTGACCTGCCAGCAACCAAGAAGACCAAGACAGGCTACTCGACAAATGCGGAGGTCCTTGAATCACTCAGGGACAAGCATCCGATAATAAGCAGGATAATGCTCTACAGGCAGCTCACCAAGATCTATTCGACGTATATTGAAGGGCTTAAGGCTGCGATAGATACCGACGGGAAGATCCATTCCAACTTCAACCAGACTCTGGCGACGACCGGAAGGCTGTCAAGCACAGAGCCGAATCTCCAGAACATCCCCATAAGGACAGAGATGGGAAGGGAGATAAGGAAGGTGTTCATCCCTGACAAGGAAGGGGACCTGCTGGTTTCAGCCGACTATTCCCAGATAGAGCTTAGGGTGCTCGCTCATATCGCAGGCGACGAGAATATGATAGAGGCGTTCAACAATGACATAGACATACACAGGAAGACCGCTTCGGAGGTTTTCAACGTTCCCCTCGACGAGGTAACGCCGCTGCAGAGGAGCAACGCCAAGGCGGTCAATTTCGGCATAGTGTATGGAATCTCCGACTTCAGCCTTTCAGGTGACCTTGGCATAACAAGGAAAGAGGCAGGGGAGTACATAAGGATCTATTTCGAAAGGTATCCGAAGGTAAAGAAGTACCTTGAGGACATAGTGGAGGTAGCAAGGCAGAACGGATATGTGACAACCATTATGAACAGGAAAAGGTACATTCCTGAGGTGAATGACAGGAACAAGATAGTGCAGGCGGCAGGTGTCCGTCTGGCAATGAACAGCCCTATCCAGGGCAGCGCCGCAGACATCATTAAGGTCGCCATGGTGAAGGTCTACAACGCGCTCAGGGAAAGGAACCTGAAGTCAAAGCTTATCCTCCAGGTACACGATGAGCTCATCCTGAATGTGCCCGCTGAGGAGCTCGATGAAGTCCAGAAGCTCGTTACGAGCGAGATGGAGCATGCGCTCGACCTCAAGGTGGAACTCAAGGCTGAAGGCTCATATGGCTCCACCTGGTATGAGGCATAGCATGCTTAGGATAGGAATAACAGGAGGCATTGCTTCAGGAAAGACCACTGTGGTCAAATATATCTCAGGTAAGGGCATACCAGTTGTAGATGCCGATATCATAGCGAGAGAGGTCCTGTCATTGTATCCGAAGATACTTGACTATCTTAAAGGCAGATATGGCGAGAAGGTCTTCAGTGGCGGGGAGCTTGACAGGAAGGAGCTGGGGAGGATAATCTTCTCAAGCGAAATGGACAGGAAGGAATATACGGACGTCATCATGCCTTACATACGTCTTGAGATCGAAAAGCGGCTTGACAGGCTGGAATCGGAAGGCTTCGCAGCAGCCATACTTGACGCTCCGCTCCTTTTCGAGGAGGGTTTTGAAAAGGACATGGACTGCAGCATACTTGTCTATGCTGAAGCCAAAGTCCAGCTTCAGCGCCTGATGAAGAGAAATGAGATCACGGAAGAAGAGGCGAGGCGCATGATCAGAAGCCAGATGCCTGTCAGAGAGAAGCTGGAGCTGGCTGATTTCGTTGTGGACAACAGCGGTGACCTGGAACGGACCAAGGAGGAGATCGATATGGTCTTCATGAAAATGGGTATTGAATGTGAAGAAGAGAAAGAAAAATAGAATGGCAGGACTGATCCTTGCGTTGCTCCTCATTGCAATTGGAGCTGCCTGGTATGCGGCAACCGTGGTTTTCCCGATCGGGTACCTTGATGCTGTCGGTAAGTACTCGGAGGAGTATGGAGTGGACAGGGTCCTCATACTTGCGGTCATCCATGCCGAGTCAGGCTTCGATCCTGAAGCGGTGTCTGCAGCCGATGCAAGAGGGCTGATGCAGATCAACGGGTCTACAGGAATATTCATAGCAGGAAAACTTGGCATTGAGGGTTACACGCAGGATAAGCTTTATGACCCTGAAACCAGCATACGGATGGGTACCTGGTACCTGTCGTACCTTGGCAGGTTGTTCAGTACCGAGAGGACTGCCCTTGCGGCATACAATGCAGGGCCTGGAAGGGTCAGGGAATGGATAGCGTCAGATGATTATGGAGACGGCGAGAACCTTCTCCAGATACCGTACGCGGAGACAAGGGACTATGTGGAGAAAATTGAACTAAGGAAAAAAATATACAGGCTTCTGTATTTCTGGAAGCTTTAGAGGAGATGGTCAAAATGAGGTTTCTGCCCGGATCCGGACTTGGAAGGGCAGCTGTGCTGCTGACAATGATATCTTTTGCCTTCATAGCGCTGACATACCTTATATTCGAGCGTATGGATGCTTTTATGACTGGTGGGGATTACATTGGCGCCCCAGTCATGGCATCTGCAATAGCGGCACTCTTCCTTGGCCTGGCAGCAGTGGTAAGGGATGAGGACCGTTCTGTGACGGTGCTGGTATCGGTCCTTTTCGGAGCCCTTGTGCTCCTGGTGATAGCCGGAAACATCATATTCCGATGATACTTAAGGAACGGGAGGCGAATGAGCTTTGGCTCATTCACCTCCCGTTTTCATGCAGACTATTTCTTTTTCCTGAACCTTCCATGCAGAGCGATAAGCCCTGCTGAAAGGAGCGTTGCCGCCAGGATGATTTTCCTGTTCCTTGAATCAAGGATGTTCCTGTAGTCAGCCTTGAGCTCGAAGTCTCCATCCGCTTCGAGGATGAGGGCTGATGTTCCCTTCAGCACACAGGACCCGCCATCGATCCTTCCTATGGGCTCGGTACCTGCATTTTCCTTGTCAGCGAGGATGCTCCAGCTGCCGTGAGGTATTCCAAGTATGACGTCATGCCTGTTCCCGTTGAATGCAACGAGCAGGCTTCCCTTTTTGCCGGGTGCTTCAGATGACACTACATATGCTGCTACATTGTGTTCCCTGACCCTAAGCGATGAGTCACTGCCTTTTCCGTAGAAGACCAGGTTCTTCCTTATCTCTTCAGCGGATCCAAGCCTTAATGCCTTCCTTGATTTCCTGAGCTCGGCAAGGCCCTTGTAATAGTGGAATATGTCAATGTTCCTTGTCTTGAGGTCCCAGTCCAGCATGTTGACACTGTCTCCTGACTTGTATGAGTTCTCATCTCCATCCTTCGTCCTCAGGAACTCTGAGCCTGCATGGAGGAACGGTATGCCCTGGGAGGTTAGGACTATCGCATCAGAAAGCCTGTTCATGTCCCTGAGGTACTCCTCATGGTTTCCTGAAGCTATCTTGAGCTTATCATAAAGTGTGTGGTTGTCATGCGCTGCGCAGTAGCTGATCGACTGCTCCGGGCTCCCTGCCCATGGAGCTTTAGAGTAGAGCAGGTCTCCCGTATCGATCTGTGGGTGGCTCACCGCACCGACGATTCCGAATTTCAGTGATTCCTCGCTGCCTGAGGCCCCTGCAACGAAACCCTTGCTTTTGGCCTTGAAGACATGTCCCCTGATCGCATCCCTCATGTCATCGTTGAAAGCACCGATCCTCCTTGTCCTTATGATGTTCTTCTTTACCAGCCGCTGGTCCTCAGGCAGGGGGCTGTCCTTTGCTGTCCAGCCTTCACCGTAGATAAGCGCTGAAGGGTCCTTCTCGTGTACCTTCTTCTCGATGAGTGCCATGGTCTCTACGTCATGGATTCCCATAAGGTCGAACCTGAAGCCGTCAAGCCTGAATTCCTCAAACCAGTAGAGAACCGAATCGACCATGTATTTCCTTGCCATGGGCCTTTCGGAGGCTGTCTCGTTTCCGCATGCGGAGGCATCGGTGAACTCCAGTCCCTTTGTCCTGTGGTAGTAGTAGGGGACTGAAAGGTTTAGCCATGAGCCTTCGGTCAGGCCCGTATGGTTGTAGACCACGTCCATTATCACCTTCAGGCCATTTTTGTGCATGGCCATTATGGCTTCCTTAAGCTCCCTGATCCGCTTATTGCCGTCGAAGGGGTCAGTGGAGTATGAGCCTTCAGGCACGTTGTAGTTGTACGGGTCGTATCCCCAGTTGTAGCCGCCTTTCTCCTCGTCGACAGTATGGAAGTCGAAGACAGGGAGCAGCTGCACATGTGTCGCCCCGAGCTCCTTGATATGGTCGATCCCTGTGGTGAACCCATGGGGATTCCTTGTCCCTGTCTCGGTAAAGCCGAGGAACAGCCCTTTATTCCTTATACCTGAGGTCCTGCTTACTGAAAGGTCCCTTACATGGACCTCGTAGATTATGGAGTTCACGGGGTCGGTAGATTCAGGTTTCCTGTGTTCCCTGAAGCCGGGGGGGTCCGTATCCCCGAGATTCACTACCATTGACCTTGCACCGTTGATCCCTGCTCCCCTGGCATAAGGGTCGGCAGTCTCATTTGAATGGCCGCCAAAGCTTACGAGGAACGTGTAGTAGGTTCCTGAAAGGTCTCCGTCAAGCGTGCTCAGCCATGTGCCGCTTATGCTCCTTGCCATATCTTCAGTCAGGTAGGGCAAACCGCCTTTCTGCGATTTGAATAGCCTCAGCTTAACTGAATCCGCAAAGGGCGACCACAGCCTGAATGTGGTTTTTCCCTGAGAAACCCTCACTCCAAGGTCGTCGCCGTCATAGGTGTAGCTATCCCTGAATTCCCTCGTATCATATGCTTTCTGCATCTCTGAAAAGGTCACGGTATCCTCTCCTTAGGTATCAACTTAATGATGCTGTTAATTAGCTTCAGTATACTACATAGTGTGTAAAACAAAAATGAGGAAGCCTCAGGCTTCCCCACATCTTATCTTTCTCTCAGCATTGAGCGTCTTCTCAGATATTCCTCTTCGGATATTTCGCCTTCAGCGAATCTCCTGTCAAGGATCTCCTTAGCCCTGCCCCTGTCTTCCCTGTAATCATCGTATCTTCTTCCGCCATGGTTGTCATTGAAGAACATGAAGAGCAGTATCACCAAGAGTATTGGAAAAAACATCATCTTTAGTCACTTCCTTTCTGTGTCATATGTCATCCTGTGATGAGCTTTTTCTTCCTCTGGTATTCCTCTTCAGTAAGTTCGCCCTTGGCGAACTTTTCATCGAGTATCCTCAAAGCATCGGGGGAATAGGTCCTCGTCATCGTATCTGTATGGTATGACGTATGTCCGCGCCTTGCGATCCTTACTATCAGATATACTATGAGAGCTAGCATCAGGATTCCGACTACGACCATGAAGCCGATCTGCCATGGGTTCATCCTGCCGTAATACCAGTCCATCATCCCGCCTCTTCCATCGTATCTGTAATTGTTGAATAATCTTGGAAACATGTTTTCACCGCCTTTATCTTGTTTACTATATGATAGTACACAATTATGAACAAAACATGTTGAAAGGGCGGTACAACTGTGGCAAGAAAGTGGCAGTTTATTTACCCATATATCTTTGCCATACTGATTCGGCACTTTCAGACGAGATGTCCTCGGGTACGTATAGAAGGCCCACAAGCTTGTGGTCCGCCAGGATTACATAGGTGCCGGTTTTTTCAAGGATAAGGCTGGCAGATGCATTGTCGCCGTTTGTCGTGAGGTGAGCGTTCTCCTCATTTGTCCAGGCGTTTACAATTTCAATCTCCTTGTCCTTGTAGAGGAAGTCCTTGAGCCCCATTTCAAGCTTCAGTTCCTTTTTCGGCTCCGCGACAAGTATCAGGGGGACCAGCTCCTCTCCCGATGCGACGACCTTCAGCTCCTGATAGGTTCCTTTGTCCTCGGCGAAACCCACATACGAGTCGGGTCGTGGTGCGGTCACATTACCTTTTCTTATGGATTTCTCTTCTGTCAGGTCGACTGTCTTAAGGTCGTCTACAACCATTATCCTGCCCTTCAGCATGGACATCCAGCATGAGAACAGTATGTCGTCCTTGCCAGGTGTTATCGAGACGAAATTGTCTCCTTCAGAGAGGCGGAACTCCTTCCTGAAGGCTGGAATTGTAAGTGCTGAATTACATTGAGTCAGTTCCTCTGCCTTGAAGTTTATCTCAAGTGGAATACCTTCCAGTGCATATACTATCTGCGGCTCGAAGCCTGATGCGGTCACCCTTATCTCTATTGACTGCCTGCCATCCCTTACGATAGCCTTTGCTGCAGAATCATCCTTTTCAGATGAGAAGAAGCCGGCAATGAACGAACCGGGTGAAAGGTCTATCCCAAGGGAAACCAGGCCTCTTCCGCCCAGTGAAAGTCCGAAGAGAAGGACTAGGATGCCTGAGGCATGTGCAATAAGGCGGCCGGATTTTCTCGAGAGGCTTCCCGAAATTATTCCGAATCCCAGCATGAGAGGAACGGTACCTATTGAGAAGGCAAGCATTGCAAGTGCACCAAGAACCGGACTTCCTGTTCCAAGTGCGAAGATCTGCATTGTCTGAAGTGCTCCGCAGGGCATGAGCCCGTTAAGGAGCCCGACTATGAATGGTGAGCCGCCTGTGTTCATCCTACCGAATGAAGGAAGTTTTAGGGAAAGCCAGGAAGGCAGCCTTATTCCTGAGATCTTGAGCCCCATGATGACCATTGCAGCCGCAGCTCCCAACTGAAGGGCACCCTTCATGCCCGGAGTCAGAGAAAGAGCTGATCCCAGGAGACCTGCAAGAGCACCTAGAGCAGTATAGGAAACAACTCGGCCAAGGTTATAGAGGATAGATGAGCCGTGCATGCCAAGCCTTGGGAAGCTGCCTCTTCCGCTCTGGGAGAGCGCTATTCCCCCGCACATGCCTATGCAGTGGAAAGAGGAAAACAAACCAGCGGCAAAAAGCATGGCATATGAGGCCGAGCTGCTTATCCTCAGCGGATCGAATGCACCGTACATGCTTCCGGCGAATATGAGGATGCCTGCCGTGGCAGCTATCGCATAACCCTTGACGGTCCCGTTCCCTGACGGCATATATCCTGTTTCGGAAAGCTTCTCCTTTATTTCATCAATCGTGCACATGTCTTCATCGAATGTAATGTCACAGGCATTCTCCAGGTGGTCCGCCCTTGCGTTGAGGACACCGGGAATGTCCATAAGAGCCCTCTCAACGGTAGCTTCGCAGCTTGTGCAGGTCATATGTGCAAGCTTCAATTTTCTTGTTAATATCTTCATAGTACTTCCTTGCTGTCGGCATTTATGCCGTAAATTCGTAACTCCTTAAAAATAACAGAAAGCAAAGCAAAAATCCACCTGTTTCGACAAAGTGCATCAAGGTGAAATGTGAATTTTTAAGTGCTGGAATTAACAGGTATTTTCACTTTCTGGCAAGCCAGCTGCCTTCCCGGTGTATATAATGAAGGTGGAGTGTGGTTAGGGAGGTGGATGTTTGGATTACAGAAGAATTCCCATTGCAATGGCAATAATCCTGTCTGTGGGTTTGGCAGGATGTTCGCAAAATGGATATGTACAGGCGACGATGCCTGTATTTGGAGGAAGCCCTACAGTATCTGAAGCACCGGTACAGCCGGTGCCGTCTCAGGAGCCGGCAGGCACTGAGACTGAAGCTGGAACGGGATATGTGGTTACCCTTGATCCTGGACATCAGGCTGAGGAAAGCAGAATCCTCGAACCGATAGGCCCTGAATCTGATGTGATGAAGGCGAGGGTGTCTTCAGGGACATTGGGTATTATAACCAAAATACCAGAGCATGAGCTTGTACTCGACATATCACTGAGGGTAAGGGCAATCCTTGTCGAGAAGGGGATAGAGGTCGTCATGACAAGGACAACAGATGATGTTGACCTAAGCAACATCGACAGGGCAAGGATAGCAAATGAGAGTGATTCAGACCTGTTTGTGAGGATACATGCAAATGGCGCTGATGACACTGAAGTCAGTGGAATTTCTGCATATTATCCCGGCGCGGGAAACAATTGGACAGGACACCTCTCCGATGACAGCAGGAGAGCATCCCTTATGATACTTGAGGGTATCGTCAGGGAGACCGGAGCGAAGGACAGGGGAGCCAGGGCAAGCAACAGCTATACAGGCATCAACTGGTCAGAGGTTCCGGTAACCATAATTGAGACTGGATTCATGACAAATCCAAATGAGGATAAGCTCCTTTCGACCGATGAGTACAGGCAGAAAGTTGCAAGTGGCGTAGCTGATGGAATAATTCAATATCTTGGGTTGTAGAATACAAATGAGAACAAGGGAGGAATATCAATGACAAATTACAAGTTTCCTGAGGGCTTTCTATGGGGCGGGGCGGTTGCAGCGAACCAGTACGAAGGCGGATACAATGAGGGCGGCAAGGGACTTTCGACAGCAGATGTCATGACTGGAGGAACCCATACTATTCCAAGAAGGATAACGATGGAGCTGGAGGAGGGTACACATTACCCGAGCCACGAGGCTATAGACTTCTACCACAGGTACAAGGAAGATATCGCGCTGTTCGCGGAAATGGGATTCAAGGTATTCAGGCTGTCAATCGCATGGTCCAGGATATACCCCAACGGATACGACCTTGAGCCGAATGAGGAAGGTCTGAAGTTCTACGATGACGTGTTCGATGAGCTCAGGAAGCACAATATCGAACCTCTTGTAACAATCTCCCATTACGAGATGCCACTGGGACTTACTTTGAAATACAACGGCTGGGCAGGAAGGGAATGCATCGACCATTATGTCAGATACTGCGATACCATATTCAGGAGATACAAGGACAAGGTCAGGCTTTGGCTGACCTTCAATGAGATAAACATACTCACCATGCCAATGGGGGCTTTCCTTGGCGGAGGCATGATCCTTGACAGGAGCGGGATCTTCGGGAACAATGCGGATGACATTCCGGAGGTAAGGTTCCAGGGGCTTCACCACCAGTTTGTGGCGAGCGCAAGGGCAGTGAAGCTTGGCCATGAGATCAACCCTGAATTCAAGATAGGATGTATGCTTGCATACCTGACCTTCTATCCCCATACCTGCAATCCTGACGATATTGTCCTGGCGCAGCAGAAGGATAACCTGACCAATTTCCTGTGCTCTGATGTCCAGGTAAGGGGAGAATATCCTGGGTTTGCAAAGAGATTCTTCAGGGACAACGGCATCGAGATAAAGATGGAGCCTGGAGACGAGGAAATCCTTAAGGAAGGGACAGTAGACTACTACACCTTCAGCTACTACATGTCTAACAACGTGAGCACCCAGCCTGACCTTCAGGCCAGCTCAGGAAACCTAATGGGCGGAGTCAGGAACCCTTATCTAGAAGTCAGCGACTGGGGCTGGGCTATCGATCCCAAGGGACTCAGATGGACGCTCAACAACATATACAACAGGTACAGGATACCCCTCATGATCGTTGAGAACGGCCTTGGTGCTGTTGACAAGATAACTGAGGACATGAAGGTGCATGACAGCTACAGGATCGACTACCTCAGGAAGCACATCGAGCAGATGGGTGAAGCGCTTCAGGACGGAGTGGACCTCATTGGCTACACCCCGTGGGGCTGCATCGACCTTGTAAGCGCATCCACAGGCGAGATGCACAAACGCTACGGGTTCATATACGTGGACAAGGACAATGATGGTAACGGAAACCTGGACAGGTACAGGAAGGACAGCTTCCACTGGTACAAAAAGGTAATCGAATCAGACGGAACGGAACTCGGTTAATAGGATTGGAAATGCGGAAGGAGCCATTAGTTTGGCTCCTTTCCTTTGCTTCAGGTCTCTTTGGCAGCTTCTTCCCTGACTATGCTGTCTGCCTCATCCTTTGAACGTGCCTTTCCAGCAAGCCTTCCCTTCACATTCATCAGCCTGCCGCCGAATGAGAGGCTTCCTGTGATGTAGGGGATGAATCCCATTGATGTGACGAGATTGCTCACTGTTTCAAGCGCCTGTCCATCATCTCCCGCAAGGAAGGAGATGATACCCTTTCCCCGGTCATCAAGGTACCTGCTTATCTTGAATGTATTGAATGCCTTGACGACCCTTGCTGATGGCACGAGTTCCTGTATCACCATGCTTGAGGGTTTCCCGCCAAGGTCAATGAGGTCAAAGCTCTCGTCCACGTTGTTGGTGACATCAATGAGTATCCTGCCACCCATGTCTCCAAGCTCTTCGAGAACCTTACCGGTGTCCTTCCACCTGACAGCAAGGACAAGGATTTCCGATACTGACTTAAGATCATCCTTCCAGACTGGGTGGACCGTCTCAAACTCACTGAATACACCAGAAAGCGTTCCGGGGTCCCTTGAGTTTGCTATGTATACCTCATGGCCTGACATGGCCATGGACCTGGCAAGTACAGATCCAACAGTGCCTGCCCCTATGATACCGATTTTCATGTACATCACTCCCCTGATTCAAGGATAGTGTCTTTTTTTGAGCGTAAAGTGAATGCAGTGTTAACAATAGGTGACCAAAAGATAATCCGGAAACAATTTTTTTGCCAATATCCTTATGAGTCTCAAAGGGACTCACAATTTGTGAGTGATGCTCTCAAAAATATTTTGGAAAAATCCTTGACGAAACCCGGTTCTGATAATAGAATAATAAATGTGGTTGGAACGCGCAGATGTGGCGAAATCGGCAGACGCACTATCTTAAGGGGGTAGCGAGCACAGCTCGTATGGGTTCAAGTCCCATCATCTGCACCATAACGTTGGAATTGCCGAAACAGGTCCGGATAAACCACGCCGGATAAAAACTGAAAACGATGATTCCTGCAAGGACCCCTGCCGGGGTCCTTTTGCATTCCCGATATTTACTGGTGGAGTCAGAATTGGATGTTGTGAATAATTGAAACAGGAGAAGACGGTAAGGAAGTAGGATCTCTGAGATAAACATCTTAGGGTCCTTTTTTAGCGTAACGAAGCATATTTCGGTAAATAATGAACATGGTCAATCTGATGGCTTAGTCAGCTTAATGCAGTTGGAATCCTTACGAAGCTGTTATCGTCATTACTCAACAGTACGACCAGTGTTTCACAATCTTTTCTGGATCTTAACACACTCTTATCACAAATGACCATTATCATTAAGCTATAAAGATAAAGGAGGATGACGATAATGAAGATTGTAAAGACAGTATCTGCGATTGCTGCAACAGCCCTTATGGCAACCACTTTTTCTGTGGCGGCTGCAACCATGAACAAAGCAATGGTTGGAGAGGGAGAGCAGGCAAAGATCCAGGCTAAGATAGCAGAGGGAGAGCAGGCAAAGACACAGGCAAAGGTAGCTGAGGGGGTTCAGACTCAGACACAGGCAAAGGTAGCAGAGGGAGAGCAGACTCAGATGCAGGCAAAGGTAGCAGAAGGAGTACAGACACAGACCAAGGCAAAGGTAGCAGAGGGAGTGCAGACTCAGACCAAGGCAAAGGTAGCAGAGGGAGTGCAGACTCAGACACAGGCGAAGGTAGCAGAGGGAGTACAGACTCAGACACAGGCAAAGGTAGCAGAGGGAGAGCAGACTCAGACACAGGCGAAAGTAGCTGAGGGGGTACAGACTCAGGCTCAGCTTCAAATCGGAGAATCAACAGATGGTGGGCAGATGGTTCAGAGTCAGAATGGTGATGGTTCAGGGAATCAGATGCAGGGAACAAACGGCGGAAAATAATATACTTTAAATCAAATCAGCGGCAGGCAAATCTGCCGCTGATTTGATTTCATCTGTAAATTCGGTTTAGTGTGAATATGTTAACAATCATAATTGGTAGATTCATACTTTCTTTTTTGTTTTCACATATTCCTGTCACAAATTCCCTTTATTATGAAACAATTACAGATGATAGAATGATAATGATGAATAATATGAAGTTTTTTTGCAGCACAGAATAGAGGCAGCCACGATGGCGTCAAAAACGGTGAGCTATTCAAATAGCCATGAAGGGTTCAGTTGTGGAAATATAAAATCAAGTTCAATATAATAGGATTTTTTAAGATAAATAGGAGGCAGCACCTCTGATTTATTTCTGTATACTTTTATGGCAGATACCATTAGAATCTCTAAGTGATAAATATCGAATAACTGATTCCGGTGGTATATTATAGCTAGTGCAATATTCATCTGAATAGACAGAACGGGGGTGGGGGCATGGAACCTGCCAGAATACTTGTAGTTGAGGATGATTCGGACATATCGGACATAGTCAGGGAATACCTCGAAGCCGCGGGCTTGGAGGTTACGGTTGCTTACGATGGGGAGGAAGCTCTAAGGCTTTTTGACGAATCTATGTTCGATTCGATTATACTTGATATTATGCTTCCGAAAATTGACGGTTGGAGAGTTCTCAGGAAAATTCGGGAAACATCAATTATTCCTGTGATAATACTCTCAGCAAAGGGCGAGGAATATGATAGGCTAAAAGGATTTGATCTTGGTGTGGACGACTATGTTGTAAAACCATTCAGTCCGAAGGAACTGCTGGCACGAGTGAGGGTCGCGCTCCGGAGAAGTGATAAAGTGAGAAACGATATTGGAATGAAGGGTTTTGTGTTCAAGGGACTATCAGTGGATTTCGCATCCAGGAATGTTTTAGTTGATGGAGAGAAGGCCAGGCTGACAAGGAAAGAATATGACCTGCTTGAATACATGATAAGGAACGCAGGGATAGTACTGAGCAGGGAGGCGATCCTTGAAGCGGTATGGGGTTTCGACTACTATGGGGAGACCAGGACCGTGGACACCCACGTAAAGATGCTTAGAGAGAGCATAGGACCGTACAGGGACATACTTGTGACTGTATGGGGTACTGGATATAAGCTCGAGGCAGGTGACAAAGAATGAGGAGGATATCATACAAGATTTGGGCTGGGATTATGTTTGTTGTACTCCTGCTCTGCATTTTGATCTGGGGATTCCAGAAATATTTACTTGAAGATATCTATATCAACAGACTGGTAGAATCTGTTTCCAATGATGTATTCCAAGTTCTTGAAGGTTTCGATTCAGAGAATCCTGACGATACCTATTTTAAGCTGGATGCTCTGGCTTACCGTAAAAACATAAGTGTTGAAGTAATCAACAAGGATGGAAAAACCATCTATATTACGGGAGAAAATCCTGGTACCCAGTTTGAGAGCGTCGAGGTGAAGGATAGTCCCAAGCCGATTGTCCTTGCCATGGCAGGCGGTCCGGGTAAATTGAAGTTTATATCCGTCGCTGGTGAAAGCTTCGACAGCCGAACGCAGCCGACTGTAGCTGGTGAGGCAGCGTCCGATGTACATGATGAGGAAGTTGGTCAGTATAAAAGTGCGGGTCAGGGAAGCACTGTCAATCAGGGATCAGGCAGCGGTCAGGGATCCGGAAGCGGAGAGGGATCCGGCAGCGGAGAGGGATCCGGAAGCGGAGAGGGATCTGGAGACGGGCAGGGAACAGAGGGCGGAGGCGGAACTGAAGAGCCTGGAGGTCCTGAAAATCCTCAAGGTGGTGGGGAAGGCAGAAATGGAAGCCCTTTCATGCCTGAGGGCGACCCCAGGAATAGCATCATAGAGGATGCATTGGACGGGATAGAGGATTCTGAAGAGATTGTTCATCCTAAGTATGGTTTCAGGTTGCTGGTACTATCAATATCCTTCAATTCGAAACAGGGAGAACCATATGTAGCGCTGGCTGCGATACCGCTGGCGCAAATTGAAGATATCATTGGGCTCATTTCAATGGCCATGATAGCTTTGATTCCCTTGATTCTCATAATTGCAGGGCTCTCATCGTATGCGGTTGCGTATACGATTGCGAACCCGCTTCGTAAACTCACCGCTGCCGCAGAAGCTATAGGGGATGGGAATCTGGAGACCAGGGCGAAAGTGAAGAGCAGGGATGAGGTTGGAAGCCTGGGGAGGACATTCAACTTAATGGCAGAGCGACTTCAGAAGTCGGACAGGATAAAGAGGGAAATCGTGGAGAATGTATCCCATGAATTACGAACCCCGATTTCTGTGATAAGAGGATACGCTGAAACAATAAGGGATGTGACAGGTGACAATAAGGCGAAGAGGAATGCACAGCTTGATGTGATTTCAAGCGAAGCAAACAGGCTTGGTGTAATGGTCAGCGATATCCTGGACTATTCAAGGATGACTACAGATGGAATAACACTGGAAATTGAAGAATTCGACCTTGACAACATGGTCCGGGAACTGGTGGATAAATACCAGGTGCTTATTAAATCCAGCGATGTCACGGTGGGATATGAATCATCGGGAAAGATACTAATAAAGGGCGACAGGATCAGGTTGGAGCAGGCGGTAGAGAATCTGATGAGAAATGCCATAAACTATTCCCCAGACGGAGGAGCAGTAAAACTTGTGCTGGAAGTGAAGGGGAATCAGGTTCGAGTCGAGGTGAGGGACCAGGGTGTCGGAATACCTGAAGAAGAGATTCCTATGATCTGGGAAAGGTATTATAGGACCAAGGGCATTAAGAAACGGAAAATCTATGGTTCAGGTCTTGGGCTTTCAATTGTAAAGAACATACTTGAAGCACATAAGGCGACTTATGGAGTTGACAGCGCACAGAATGAAGGAACATGCTTCTGGTTTGAAATTCCTGATGCGAATCATTGAGTTAACAATTCATTATGTTTCCTATCACATTCCTATCACAAATTCCCAATATCATGAAAGTGCAGAGAAGAATAAACTGAAGAAATAAGAACATTACGAGAAATTTGGCAGCTGTATAAACAACAGCTGAATTTGAAAATAGGGAATTGGCGGCATCTAAGATTTGCTGATTTGATCCTTCAAACATCATGAAACCGAGTAGGAGCAGCTACTGGTTTCTGACGGAATATTATAGGGAAGCAGTCGATGGCACATTATCACATGAAGACGCAAAAACAGCAGCGCACGTAATTCAGTTGCAGACACAGTAACAGATTCAGCTTTCAAGGATGATAATGGTTATGAACCAGAAGCAGGAACAGGTTCACTGCCATGATCAGGAACAGCAGATGCAGGCACAGGAACAATTCAATTCCAAAGCCAGCATCAGGTCCGGCGTCAGGAGCAGGAACAGACTCCGGACCTGATGCTCATACTTTTACTGGATCAGTAGCAATGGAAGGATGGCTGGGCTAATAATATAGCGGTGAACTTTACAGTTTCATCCTAACACCTCGAGGCGGCAGGACTGAAATCCTGCCGTTTGGCGCTACCAGAAAAGTTACTTTCAAAGGCAATCAAAACCATGTAATCGCTAAAAATTGACAATTCGCTTTCTTGAAAACGGCGCTGGCCTTAACTTGAATGCACGTTTCAAAATCCATTCTATAGTTACTAAAGCGAATCAAGACAAGCCCTTTTGCAGGACCAGGGTGATCGTCATCAGGCTGGTAAACTTCAAATTGTTAGTTCATCCACAAAAACCATGTTGAATACGGCATAATTCAATCAGGAGAAGGCTGGGTAGATAGTTAATGCCACATATTGATAAGGGGTGATCAATGTGTTGACCAGGAGTTTTATAAATAACCAGATTAAGTAAATTTATTGAGAGTTCTTCAGTTGTTAAGTGTCAAACTTATGAATTGAGTGCTCTCATATTTGCTATCATCCGGATTGCATGTGCTTCTTGAAACAACAGGAACAAAAAGTATTCAAACCAGACACTGCTGATTTTTCAACTATAAAAAGCTTGTGTTTTTCCAAATGAATTATCAGAATTATCAAAAAACTCATAATTAAGAATATTGCCCTGTTAACACTGATAAGATATTTTCACGTAGTTACATTGAGTTTGGGTTTATACCAAGTTGTCAGCTATGTTCAGGTGGCGGATCTGCGTCAGTATCCCCGATTTTATACGTTGGATGCATATGGTGCTGTGATCTTTGAGTGTTACTTGCAGATTACTGAATTCCTATTATAGCTATTGCAATCTGTTTGTTGCTGTGAGAATTCCCTTCAGATAAGTTACCTTGCCAAATAGGAATCTGGTACTTTCTCTCTCTCATTAAGGTGCACGATTCTCACTCAAAGCTACCATAAGGACAAACTGGATTAACAGATATCGATTCACAATCTTATAATCGTGAATTACTCTGGAACTTACATTATTCAACTGAGTTTTCTGAAGACAGATCTGAAGGCTATGACGTATCGTCACTTGCTCTCACAGCTAGGCAGGTCGGTGTCTCAATTGGATAAATATTTAATCGAGGTGAAAGTGATGCCCAGAAAAATAAGATTTCTATCCAGATTAGTCGCCCCATTCGTAACCATGACACTGCTTATAGGATTGAACAGCGGCTTCACAAAGTCCGTTAACGCCGAGGAAACACTCGATCCGTTGGAAGATGCGAGCCTTTTCTTCAAGGAAAGGGACCGCGATGTAGTGAAGGAGATCTACGTGGTCGATGGGGTCAACGGGGATCGAGATGTAATCGGCGAAGCGCGGTTGTCACACAATGAAGCTGAGTTCTTGATTTACCTGAAACTCGAAGAGGGCTGGCTTCTTGATGGAGTCTTTGCTTATTCGGGAACTGGTCCAATTCCGCTGACCGAAGAAGCTAAACCTGACAAGGCAAAATTTACATTTGGAAAAGACCTGGACCCTGATGCAGGAGTTCACCTTTTAAGCATCGATCTGTTCGGTGGCCTTAATCTGACTTGGTATCCCGAGGATGCATATAAGCTGCTGCAGAATGTATCAGTATACTGCAATGTCAAGTTTGCGGATACCTCACATGAAGCATGGGTTGGAAATGCGGATGATGCGCTGTTCATAGAAGGTGACTTCGCATCTGGAACAAAACTAACCTATCAGATCAAGGAACTGGTATACAGCAAGAATGTGTCCAAGGAAGAGGAGCTTGGAACTGACAAGGCAAAGATTGAAGTAATGCCTGTCTATGCTCCAGCCCATAGGGCTGATGGCGAGCTTGTCGAACTTACATACAGGGATGCTGCGGGTAATGTTGAAAGCGTCCGGAAAATCGCAAAGCCTCTCGTTGCAGTCTATGCCGAGGAGGTTGCCGGAACTTCTGTTAAAGTACATGATGTTGATGGCACGACAGCAACTGTCAGATCAAGAGATGTCTTCGCAGCTGTATCAATGGATGACGGCGGTACATGGAAAAAGGTGAACCTGTCCCGTTCGGCAGACCTGTCTTCATTCATGCTGGAAAATGGAATTGAATATCTTGGTGATACCTTCAAACCCAATATAAAGGTGCAAGGCAACAAGATAGTGGTAGCATGGACCAGCAAGTTCGCCAGAAGCGGGACCCCAACCTATACGCAGGATGGAATCGAGGACATATGGGGTGTAGGAGGTCCGCAGAGGTCACGTGACTATACTGAAGATGGCTGGGCAGGACTTGAAGTGCCGTTCAGCGCAGTCTGGGTAACCCGTGGATTCATTGACACCACTACAGGCGATGTTACCTGGTTCAAGGCTGAGAGACTGACTTCAGGCCGCAGGGATGCCAACCAGATTACTATCGCATCCGCTGAAAATGCAGGTTTTGGAATTGTGTGGCAAGAGGACCCAGATGGACTTATGCCAGGCAAAGCCGTAGGCCCGGGGGAAGGGTGGAGCGGTGCTACCACCAACCAGAAGACTGACATCTGGTATTCGTTTATTGAAATGACAGGTTTTGAAGATGTGGATGAAGATTTCGAATCTAACGGAGAACCGCAGTACGATCCGGAAGATCCTCTGAAGGGTGACGGAAGACCTAAGTCGCTTATACAGATGTCACTGCCTGTAAGGCTAACGGATAATGATGTGCTGAATACCGACAGCATGAAGATGAATGTCTCATATGGAATAGGTAATAAAACGTTTATGAATTATCCAGTCACATTGGCTGACGCGACAGTTGATCAGACAAACTTTTTCCGAATCCATATTGACGACCTGCAGCCACTTTTGAATACTTATGAATCAGATGCACTTTCGGATGAAGACGGTGCTCATACCTATGGATATGAACTGGAGGGATTGCTCTATAAGGATGATGGTAATCCGTTGGTCAGATCAGACAGCGAATATCTGCGCTTCTATAAGAAGGTAAACAACCAGGAGGCTGTCAAGTACGTCGCCATAACGATGGATGGCAGGCTGCTTGACGGTGACACAGGTGCTTCCAGAGCAAATCTGATGCTGCAGCCTTATAAGACAGCTGACGGTAAGTATAGTGCCTATGCCATACTTGGGTATGAGGAGACTAAAGGTAGCGGGTCAGGACCGGATGAAGCAGATGACTGTGACGATATTGCTGATGAATCTGGGGATGGTGATGATCGTTACTATCCGGATACCGGGAAGAACGTGATCTATCACAGCTATGACTTCAAGACAGTTGATAAGGTAAGCGGTGGTGTAGTCCTCAATCCGCAGGAGGTCAATGCAAAGGATGAGAAGGTCTATCTGGTGGACGAATTCGGAAAACCGATCCTAGACTTCATGAAAAATCCGATACCTGCTTACGAGAACGCACGCCGACCTCGTTTCCTTGTCCAGTCCAAGGCCAATGCGATTGCAGGCAAGAAGGATGATGTCAAGGGAACTGTCATGGTTGTACTCTACAAGATGGGTGCGGAAGGAAAAGGAAGACCATCAGACATTATGATGCAAAGGTGGGAGGTAAGTAAGCTTGACACTGGAAATCCCTACGACATCAAATATCTGTCGAAGAAGATCCAGAATATCAGCAGCGTAACTCCTGAAATCCTTGTTCCAACCGACAATGAAGAAAATTTGAAGATGTTGAAATGGAAGCAGACCGAAGGCAACCTGAATGACAAGACTGGCCTCTATGACAATGATGACGCCAGGGCACACCGAGGATTCCTGAAGGGAGACCTTCTGATAGTCGGGTACACATGGACGCCAAACTGGACAGCAGCAAGGAACGGGAACGATATATACAACCTTTATATCCGAAGGTCCTTCGATGGCGGCAAAAACTGGACATCCGATCCAAAGGGTGACGGAATCACGCACACAGAAATATTCAGAGACCCTGTCACATTGGAACGATATGAGTACACTGAGTCATTCAAGACTGGGAAGTATGAACCAGCAAGAAACCTCTCCCTGCTCCGAAACAACAAGGAGAGCGTCATAGAACCGAGAGTAGTAGGAACTCCTGGTACGATTGTTGCAGTCACAAATGATAAATCAGCGTATTATGATAAGAATGCAATGGTGAAGGTTACCGGTGGTTATGCCTACAAGGAGGATGTCCAGGACACGAGCTCCTTCTGGATTACCTACGGTACCGAAGATAACGTTGACACACATATTGGAAGCAATGACGATGAGGACGAGGAGATATCGGCAGGGCCTCTCGACCTCTACTATAGCTACAGCAAGAACAAGGGGGAGGATTTCTACTCATACTTCAAGACCATAAGTGAAGACAGCGACGGAAATAATGCCGGTGATGTTGTCGAGGTTTGGGAATGGCTGGCTAAAGACCATGGTGATTACAAACCTGCTCAGGCAGAGGCTCAGATCAGAATGTCGCCGAACGGGAATGTATTCTATGCAATATGGAATGAGAGCGGCATTGACCCGGATGATGGGATTTACAAGAGCGACGCAATCTTCCGTCGAATCACGAGGAACCACAGCTTTGTGCAGACTAAACGAATGGGCGTATATATAACACCATAGTATAAGTTGTTTCGTACCATTTGCGGATTATGACCATAAGCAATTCGCACATTGGAATCAAAAATCACAGAAAGATAGTTTGTATTAAGGCAGGGGGCTCCCGGTTCAGAGGAGACGGGAGCCTCGCTTAAACAGGTCCGGTACCTGCTCCGGTCTTGTTACCCAAAGGCGCTGAAATAAGGACCAATAGAAAAATTCAAACTAATTTCAGCATACCCTTATGAAACCCCTGTAATTTCGAATAAACGGGTAAGTTCCTGGTTTGCATCTATCCAATGCTATTGCAGTTCATATGCACATGAGGTAGGAGCTTTTATAAGCAAGGTTTATTTCTTGGACGCTACTAAAGCTTTATGTTATGGACGCTTGGTCAGGGGTGATCAGTATTTCAATCAAAAACAATACCGTATTGAGTATAAACGGAACTGTACATGATTCTAATCTGATGAGACACAATTTCAGAATAGGCAGCAGTATCATCCGTCTGATACATGTCACAAGCATGTGAAGGAGGATAAGATGAAAAAGAATATTATCAATCTGCTCGTTGTGACAATTATTATGATGTTCATTCTGCCGGCAGTGACGGTATTTGCTGATTGGCCGCCACCGGAAGATAAGGGTCCTTTAGGCGACGGACCGCCGGGATGGCATCAACGTGAAAATCCTAAGCATGGTGGGGGCGTATAAGGCAGCCTGAAAATGCCATACAGGAAAAAATTCGAGATTTGGAGGTTATCATGAAAAGGAAATATAAACTAATGATAATGTTTCTGGCTCTTTCTCTAATTACAGCAACTCCGCTTTCAGTAAATGCGGCAAAAAAGACAACAATTGCACAGCTGTTGACTGCACCCTACAATAACCTGTCAACACCTGCCATAATTACAGATGATGTAGAGGTGTTCTACAACCAGGTTTGGCAAAATACGGATGCTGATACAGTTTTGGATGGAAATGAACTGTTCATATACAAAGATGCTGACGGGTCACCGGTGCCAATTGAAGTGACTGAGTCAATGAACGATACGCATGACAATTCATATGAAGGACAAGATGACCTGTATCAAACGTATATCATTGAAAACAATCTGACGGTCGACTATGATACACAGTATTTTGATGATAATGGAGCTTGGATTGTTATTGTTGGAACACCGGATGGCAAACCTGACCTTACTGCACCGATTACGATGGTTGATTATCTTGACTCTAATGGCCCGTGGTATCCGCAAGCCAGCGTATTCACAGTTATTCCGACTCCTATAGCTTATGATGGGACAAATCTTGAGGCGGCAATCGACAGCCTTAACAACAACCATGTATGGAACACGGATTATGTCGATGCTTATCAAAATGCATGGCAGGCTGACTGGGCAAGAACGTATGAACCGGTAACAATTGACTTCATTGACTGGGGTAACCCGATGGAGAATACCTACCCGCAGGTAGGGTACCGATTCCCTATTGAGCTTTACCTATATACGAAGCTTACTGAACCCATGACAGCGTATACGATGGCTTGTCTTGAATATCCTAGCTCTGCAGACGAGGTTTACGGAACGAATGGTGCAAAATTTGAAAGCTACTATGCAACAGTGTTGACCAATAAATTCAGGGCAGAAGCCATCAACCTTACTTACGGTGGTGTAACAAAGATCAATCTTGAGCCTGCAATTGGACCTAGTGGAAAGATGAATTTCGCTTCAGCTGGAGGTGGTTGGATACCTACAAAAGCTGGGACATATCGCATATTCTTCTACGTTGATGATCCGCTTATTTCTTTTGAAGGTGCCGTAATAAACAATGATGAACATTACGTTTTCAGCCTCGGACTTAAGGCTGAGGGTTTGTCACAGAACAAGGAAGGTTTGTCCTACATTGTAAATGGCGCTGACTTTACCTGGATTGATGTTACGGTTGTAGAGCCAAATGGTGGCGGTGGAAGAAAGACAAAGTGATAGAACAGGATTGACTTGATCAATTGGAGGTGTTTCTCGGAACGCCCGCTGAAAATACACAAATCGACGGGACCTTGGAAAGGTTTCGTCGATTTTGTATTTATTGTACGAAGAAGTGCCTGGAAAATATGGAGTACGGACTTCAGGCGAATTGCAGCGGTCCCTGGAATCTATCATTTCAAGAGTTCAAATGAGAGGCCTTGTTCAGTACTTTACAAATACATACCAGGTGCTTGTGAAGGACAGCATAATAACAGACGAATGTGTTTCACAGGACGTGGTTAGACTAAAATGAGACAGGTACATAATAGAACAGTCGATAGAGAACCTTATGTGAAATGTTATCAATTAATCTCCAAGTTGAGGAGATTTTAAGACAGTTACGACAGCTAAATGGTGACAATGTCAACGTAAGATTAGGGGCCTCGTAGTAGGAATACTTGAAGAGGCTCTCACATAGCCAGGTTTGGTGCCGATGGTGTACAAGGGTGAAGGAATTATCTTCAGATTCGATATAAAAAATGAAAATCTAGAAATTAACAATTCGTTGCGTTTCCTTACACACTCATATCACAACTTCCCAATATCATGGTAGTGCAGAGAAAAGGAAGAAGTGACCAGAATGAAAAGAAGGGTTTTCGTATCAGTATTCACGTCAACTGCATTCATAGTCGCTTCAATTTCAGCAGGCGCTGCAACGGTTAACAGGACACCAGCAAAGAACACATACAGTGAAGAAATCAGGACAGAATCAAGAGAGATGCTGATGGAAAAAATCAGATTTGAAGGTGGACTGGAAGTAGTCTTAGATTTGATGTCAACGAGGGACAGGCTTCAAGATCCGGACCAGGACAAGGACCAGACCAGGGACAGGGAAAGACTTCAGGATTGCACTACAGATAGTTCTTCAGACTTGGAACAGGCTATGACAATGTCTCAGGAACAGAATCAGGTGCAAGAGACCAGTAAGGAGCAAACGCAAACACAAACAATGTCAGGGTCACAGGAGCAGATACAGAACCAGGCGCAGGAGATGACACAGAATCAGGTGCTGGCGCAGGTGCAAGAGATGAATCAGGTGCAGGCTCAGGAAGAAATGCAGCAGCAGAATCAGACGCAGCAACAGGAAATGACGATGTCTCAGGCACAAATCCAGGCGGAGGTCCAGAACCAGGAGCAGGAACAGGTTCAGGACCAGACACAAGAACAGGTTCAGTACAGTCGCAGGAGCAGCAGAACGGCGTATATGGCGGCAGGTAGAACTGAACAACCTCTAGGCGGCAGGACAGATGTCCTGCCGTTTGGTGTTTGCGAAAAAAGAGTGCCTTTTCAGGCACCCTGTGGGTTCAACTAACTTCATGGAGTTTGTTTGAAATTCATTAGGATCATCTTATATACAATGCTATCTCTGGAAATGTGGACTTCTTTCACAAGTTCTTCCTCATTGAAAGGGTCATCAATATTGAGGTTGGTTTCGAAATATCCACCCGAGACCTCAGGGATTTATATGAGAAGTACATAGCCACCTATATTTAGAGGTTCTTTTGGTGGATTCCAATGAACCTCATAGTCACCATCTAGATCAACATCAGCGACTTGTCCAATAAGCTTGGCTTCATCGGTGTATTTAGGTATGGTTGAAGGTGCACCCTCGTACCATGCAGGATTCAAGTAATCTTCATAGGTAGTTTCCAGTACTGTCTGGTCCTTGATTTCCCTGCCTAGTATTACATTCATACCTATGATACTTGGATGCAAATATGCGCTGGCTTTATCAAATTGGTCTAATTGCCTTATGTCCACATCGATGTCTCCAGTCGGCACAGGAGAGGTGACCTTGAAATTATCTGTCAGTGTCTGAGCAGTGCCATCTTCATAGTCTCCTGTCGGGAAATTGTCTGAAAGGCTCATGCTTACGAAGTTTGATTTTGAGAAGTTTGTGGTTGGCTCAAAATCGACGTAATCTATTAGTCTGAACATGTAGGTTGACTGGCCTTCACTGATTACTAAATCTTTCACGCCGTCAATCAGGTTCATGCCAAGGATCGGGTCGCTGCTTTTCTCGGAAACCCTGATTGCATATGGACCGGGATGGGTGTCCAGGTTATAGCAGGTAATGTAAATGGAATCTTTGTCGGGGAACTGATCCAATGGGACACCATTGAAATCAGTTGCCTGGATATATACCGGATCAGTCAGGGTTTCGTCTGTTGTGACTGTAACCGGGCAGCTTCCCAGGAATAAACCGTCATTCCTAAATACCTGAATCGCTGCATATCCATTGCTTTTAGCTGCCACATCTGCAGTAAGAAGTCCGGTTTTAACAACTGTTGCAACAGATGGATCGGTGCTAATCCAGTAAATATCAGTAAGGTCAGCATCTGCAGGAGTAACTGAATCTATAGTCAGTACAGTAGGATAAAGATCCGTCGGATGGATCTCAGTGATTGCTGATGGCAAGAGTGTTAATGAAGTCGGTTGAATAATTGATGAGCCAGTGACAATCACTTCAATTTCTGCTGTAAGATTGGTCCCGTTAATCGAACCAATGACCTGGAATGTGCCTGTGCTGCTAAAGATGGCTGTGTTTCCTGCAATGGTCGCATCGGTGCAAGACCATGACTCTATTGGAACTTCATCCCATTGAATATCCCCGACTCCATTTGTAGCTGTTGCACTGACAGTCGCAGGAAGCTGTTTGATTTCTCCGGGATACGCATCGGTTTATGGAATATCCGAAACATCTGTGATTTCAAATACACTTACATCGCATGAATCAGTGTAGCTAGGACCATCTGTTATAGTTGCGGTGATTGTTGTGATCCCCATGCCGATACCTGAAACAACACCTTCAGCTACTGTTGCAATATTCGTATCACCTGATGTCCAGACTACATTCTGAACTGATGCGTTAATAGGAATAACATCTGCCTTAAGGAGTTCGCTAAAACCCTTCAGTATTCGAATCACAGATGGGTGTACATCTATACTTTCAACTCTAATATATTCAGCAACATATGTAAGTGATCTTCTGATGACGAACTGACCTTTTATTTTTGTAAGTGGAATTGTAATCGGATCCGGTTTGTTGTATCCAGGTATGGAGCCGGCTGATCCAGTGCATTCGCCTCCAAAAGTCGTCGTGAATGAAACTACATGATCCGTTGTTTGCTTAGTGATCTCATAAGGTAAATCTTCCACTACCTTATAGAAAGTAACTGATGCTTCTGATTCGGACGGAATTCCAAACACAGTGATCTCAACAGTTAAACCTCCGCCTGCAGCATCAGCTCGCTTAAGGGCACTACCTGGAAACATTGCAGTTATCATGAATATCGCAACCAAGACAAAAATGTGAAGGGCATTGAATCTCCTGGTGGTATTTGATGAAATATTTGACATTCTTGGCTTCCTTCTTTGCATTTTTACAAGCAGGATAGATTGCAACGAAGAAGATGGATGTAAATTATCTCTTTAAAATAGAGTTGAATTTCAGTGATTGCGGAAATGATTGGGAAACTGTAATAAGCGTAAATATGTGATAATATGCATTGTTATGCTTAATTGACAAGGTGCCTGTGTCAGCCCGGTTTAGATGCATGAATAGCTTCCAGACTCTGCCATAATACAAAATTTCACACAGTGACAACCAATTCTAATGAACAACCTCTCTAAAAACAGTATATCACAGTCGGGCAGTCAGAAAGGATTGAAACATTAGGGCGATAGACCCAGTGTGAGAGCATAACTGACGTTCCACTCCAAGGATAGGCAGGACGAAGGAATTTAGGCGCGAAGATGCCTTAAGACATGGGAGAGTTGCCACCTGGAGCTGATGTGGAATCCCGATGGCCGAGATACAAATCTAA